>CAYTWT010000337.1:0-34155 GCA_964442185.1 uncultured Acidobacteriota bacterium | reverse complement strand
GACGCTGGGCGCCGCCAGGATGGTGCTCGAGACGGGCCGTCACCCGGCGGCCCTCAAGGACGACGTCACGACCCCCGCGGGCTGCACCATCGCCGGCATCCTCGCCCTCGAGGACGGCCGGATCCGCTCGGTGCTGGCGCGTGGCGTCGAGATCACGGCCCGCGTCGCGGGGGAACTCGGCAAGTAGGCAAAGGCCACAGGCTCCGGGGAGCTCCGGGAGTCTCACCCGAGAGAATTCTCTTGACAAGAACGGCCGACGGGTGTAAAGGTCGAGTCATCCCTCTTTCAAAGGAGAACAGGATGAAGGCACGAGTTCCGATCCTTCTGATCCTCGGCGTATTCACCGGCCTTACCGCCATCAGCTGCGGCGGCAAGGACGCAAACCCAGCTGGCCCGGGCGCCTCGCCGCCCGCTGCGGCCTCGGCTCCGACGACCGACGACGACAGCGTCGACCTGACCGGTGGCGCCGAGGTCTCCGCGAGCAACCACATTTCCGTCATGCCCTGGAGCCTCAAGGACGCCTGCAACGACGGCAAGGGGATTCGCTACAAGCTCTTCGATATCGACACGGGCGCCCGGACCAAGTTGTTCAAGATCAGGAGCAACAGCAGCTCGAACCTCAAAGTGTTCTGCTTCACGCGCGACAAGATCTGCGTGGGCGCGGCCCCAGACGGGAAGGGTGGGGACTCGTGGGGGGTCGGCATCAATGGTGACGGGAGCCCCAGCAATCCCTCCTGCGCGGCCTGCTCTTCGAGGACCAAGCGCGTGACCTTCACCTGCAAGAAGAAGAACGTCGCAGCCAGCTCGGACCTCTTCGGCGGCGGCGACGAATTCCTCGACGCTGACGAGTAGACGGCTCTAGGTCGCGCGCCGGTCCCGCGCTCGGGCGAGCAGGCGATAGGCCGGATAGCTCGCCGCCAGCAGCCCGAGCGCGAGGGCGCTGCTGCGGGGATCGCCCGCGAGGTTGGCGACGAGAAACCCGGCCGACACGGCGAGCATCAGGAGCGCTGTCCACGGGTAGCCAGGCACGCGGAACGGACGTGCCAGTTCCGGCTCGCGTCGCCGAAGTGCGAAGAGGGCCAGAAAGCCGGAGGCGTAGACTCCCACCAGGAGCACCGACGCCACCGCCAGAAGCTGCTCGAACGTCCCGCTCAGTACCAGGCCGGACGCCGCCGCCGTCGTCAGTAGCATCGCGGTGACCGGCGTGCCGACGCCGTTCACGGCCGTTGCCCCCTGCGTGAACAGCCCATCGCGCGCCACGGCGAACAGGATGCGCGTGGCCAGCATGAGCACGGCGTTGATCACGCTGAGCAGGGAAGCGAGGGCCAGCGCGGTGACGATTGCCCCGCCAGCGCCGCCGAAGATCACCTGCGCGGCGGCGGCGGCGGGCAGGCTCGCCTCCGCCAACGCGGTCACGTTCAGCACGTGCAGCAGGCCCAGGTTGATCAGGAGATACAGGGCGATCGTCGAGAGCACGCCGCCGATGGCCCCGCGCGGCAGGTTGCGCGCGGGGTCGCGATCCTCTTCGGTGAAGTAGATCGCCGTGTACCAGCCATCGTAGGTGGCAATGACCGACTGCAGGGCGAGCATCAAGGCCGCGAGCGTCAGGCCGGGTCGCACAGCCACAGCGGCGACGCTCAGGGTTTCGGGCGCCGGCCGGTGGAGGAAGCAGAGCGCGACGAGGACGAGCAGCGCCAGGCCCTTGAGCAGGCTGGTCACTTGCTGCGTCCAACTGCCCGAGCGCAACCCCAGCCACTGGATCCCCACGAAGGCGCTGAGCGTGAGCAGCGCGATCGGTTTGCTGGCCATCGCGAGGCTCGGCCAAAGGGCGGCGGCGAAATCTCCGACCGAAACCGCCAGGAAGGCGAGCGAGGCGCTCTGGGCGAGCCAATCGCTCCAGCCCACGGAGAAGCCGACCGCGTCTCCGAAGGCGCGGCGGGCATAGACATACCAGCCGCCCGCGCTTGGCAAGGCCGTCCCGAGCTCGACGACGCACAACGTTCCGATGAGCGCATAGACCCCGCCGAGCCCCCAAACGCCAAGGATCCGCCACGGGTCGAGCAGCTGTGCTGCCACCATGCCGGGTGTGCGCAGGATGCCGGCGCCCACGGTGCCACCCACCGTGACCGCGACTCCGAAGCCGACCCCGAGCAGCCGCAGCAGGCGGCCGTGCGTGTCAGTCATGGCGGCGATTGTAGCTTACCGAGCCACCTCCCTCGCACCCGGCTAGAATCTCGACGCGGAGGAATCGCGATGCGCCGATCAATTCTTTGGACCCTTCTCGTCGTGCTGGCGGCGGCTCAGTTCACGGTCGCCCAGGAAGAGCGTGACCGGGCCAAGATCCCCGACACGTACAAGTGGAATCTGGCGGAGATCTATCCGAGCGACGAGGCGTGGAGCAAAGCCAAGGACGCGCTCGTCGCGCAGTTTCCGGAGATCGCCCGACACAAAGGCACGCTCGGCACGTCACCGGCCGCGCTCCTGGCCACGCTCGAGCTGCAGGCCGGGCTCAGCAAGCAGCTCGCGCGGCTGTATGCATACGCGAGCATGTCCGCCGACCAGGACACGCGGGAATCCCACTATCAGGCGCTGAAGCAAGAGATCAGCCAGATCGCCACCCGGCTCGCGTCGGAGACGTCGTTCGTCGAGCCCGAGATCCTGAAGCTGGACCGCGCCACCATGGATGGATTTCTGAAGGCCGAGCCGAAGCTCGAGATCTATCGGCTCGCGCTCGACGACGTGCTGCGACGGCAGGCGCACACCGGGACCGAGGGCGAGGAACGCATCATCGCCGACGCCGGGCAGGTGACGAGCGCGCCCAACGACATCTTCACGCTCTTCGCCAACGCGGACTTCCCGTATCCCAGCGTGACCCTCGGAAGCGGCAAGCAGGTGAAGCTCGACCAGGCGGCCTTCCAGGCCCTGCGCTCGTCGCCCGACCGGGAGGACCGCAAGCGCGTGTTCGCCGCCTTCTTCGGGACCGAGGGCGACTATCGCCGCAGCTTCGGGGCCATGCTCGCCGGCAACATCCAGAAGGACATCTTCTACATGAAGGCGCGCAGGTACGGGTCTACGGTCGAGAGCTCGCTCGACGCCAACAACATCCCGGTCGCCGTCTACACGAACCTCGTCGACGGCGTGAACGCCGGCCTTCCCAGCTTCCACCGCTACCTGAAGCTGCGCCGCCGCATCCTCGGCCTGGACCAGCTCCACTACTACGACCTCTACGCGCCGCTCGTGGGCAGCGTCGACACGCAGTACACCGTGGACGAGGCCCGCACGCTGATCGAGAAGGCGCTGCGCCCGCTCGGAGGCGACTACCTGGCCGTGATCGCACGCGCCTTCGACGAGCGCTGGCTCGACCTGTTGCCGAACGCCGGTAAGCGCTCCGGGGCCTATTCACAAGGCGGCGCCTACGACGTGCATCCGTACATGCTGATCAACTACAACGGCCGCTTCCGGGACGTCTCGACGCTGGCCCACGAGCTCGGCCACACGATGCAGAGCTACTACTCGAACAAGACCCAGCCGTTTGCGACGGCGAACTACCCGATCTTCGTGGCCGAGGTGGCTTCCACCTTCAACGAGGCGCTGCTGATCGATTCCGTGCTCAAGGACACGAAGAACGACGCCGCGCGGCTTCGGGTCCTGGGCGACGTTCTGGAAGGCATCAAGGGCACGCTCTTCCGCCAGACGCAGTTCGCAGAGTTCGAGCTGCGGGCCCATCAGATCGCCGAGCAAGGCGAGCCGCTCACCGGCGACGCGCTCGACAAGCTCTACATGGAGATCGCGAAGAAGTACTACGGCCACGACCAGGGCGTGTGCGTCGTGGACCCCGAGGTCGCGCACGAATGGACGTCCGTTCCCCACTTCTATTTCAACTTCTACGTCTTCCAATATGCGACGTCGTTCACCGCCTCGGCCGCGCTGTCGGAGAAGGTGCTGGCCGGAGATCCGGCGGCGACCCAACGTTACCGGGCGTTCCTGACCGCAGGCGGTTCGAAATACCCGATCGAGTTGCTGAAGGACGCGGGCGTCGACATGACGACGCGCGAGCCGCTCCAGCTCACGCTGCGCAAGATGGACCGGGTGATGGACCAGATCGAGGCGATCCTGGATCGCCAGGCGAAGAAGTAGCGTGACGCTCTGGGAGCGGCTCTGGGACCGCTGGGCGCTTGTCCTGATCCTGTCGCCTTTTCTCTTTGGCGGCCTGTTCGGCTTCTACGTGATCACGGTCCGGCCGCTGACGAGAACGCTCCTTGCCCGCCACTGGGCCGAGCTGCCTTGCACGATCGACTCGACGTCCGTGCGGGTGATCCGTGGCGACGATGGCGACACTCATGAAGTGAAGATCAGCTACCACTACGTCTTCGGCGAAGCCACGCACGTGTCGGAGCGCTACGACCTGTCGCCCATGGGAGGGCTGAAGGAGAAGGACCTGGGCCGCTACCCACGTGGCTCGAAGACGACGTGCTACGTCAACCCCCGCGATCCCGAAATGGCCGTGATCAGCAGGCAGTGGCCGGAGGGCGCGCTCTTTGGCGTGTTCCCGTTGCTGGCGGCCGCCCTGGCCGCCGTGTTCGTGTGGGCAATCGTCCGCCGATGAAGGCTCGGCGTCGCCGAGAGGAGTTCCTTCCCCGATGCAGCGTGCATCCCTCCTGCCACTGATACTCCTGTTCGCCGGCGCGGCAGCGCACGCTCCGCTCGCGTCGCGGGCCCCGCGGCGAGGAACCGTTTCGCCTCTAGGCTCGCGGGCGGTATTCAGAGGATAGAATGCCGGCGGTTTCCTCTCCCTCGCATCGGGAGAGTGTGGAGGGTTGATGGCGCTCGCCAGCGGTACACGTCTGGGTCCCTATGAGATCCTGGACCCTCTTGGCGCCGGGGGCATGGGCGAGGTGTACCGGGCGCGCGACACGCGCCTCGACCGCACCGTGGCGATCAAGGTGCTGCCCGGGCACGTGGCCAGCGACGTGCAGTTGCGGCAACGCTTCGAGCGCGAGGCCAAGGCCCTGTCGAGCCTATCGCATGCCCACATCTGCAGCCTCTTCGACATCGGCCAGCAGGACACGGCCCAGGGGCCGATCGACTTCCTGGTCATGGAACACCTCGAGGGCGAGAGCCTCGCCCAGCGCCTGACCGCCGGGCCGCTGGCTTCGGACGAACTGCTCAGGTACTCGACACAGATCGCGGACGCGCTCGACAAGGCCCATCGCCGCGGCGTGCTGCACCGCGACTTGAAGCCCGCCAACATCATGCTCACGAAGAGCGGCGCGAAGCTAGTCGACTTCGGGCTCGCAAAAGCGGAGGCGGCGACCGCGACCCAGGGCGAGCTCACCTCCTCGCCGACGATGAGCCGCTCGCCACTCACCGCCGAGGGCACGATCCTCGGCACGTATCAGTACATGGCGCCCGAACAACTGGAAGGCAAGCCGGCCGACGCGCGCAGCGATATCTTCTCGCTGGGTGCGGTCTTCCACGAGATGGCCACCGGCCAGAAGGCCTTCTCCGGGAAGAGCCAGGCCAGCCTGATCGCCTCGATCATGCACGACGTTCCGCCGACGATCTCGACGCTCCAGCCGCTGTCGCCGCCGGCCTATGACCGCGTCGTGCGCGCCTGCCTGGCGAAGGATCCCGAGGATCGCCTGCAGACGGCCCACGACGTGCTGCTCCAGTTGCAGTGGATCTCGGAGGCCGGCTCGCAAGCCGGCGTTCCGGCACCGGTGGCCGCGCGACGCCGCTCACGCGAGCGCCTAGCGTGGTCGGCGGCGGGCGTCGCACTGCTCGCGGCGCTGACGCTCGGCGTCGGTTACGTCCGCCGCGCCCCGACGCCGGCGCCCATCGTGCGCTTCGAGATCCCTGCGCCGGAGAAGTTCTCGTACGTCGGGGCGCCGAGTCTCTCGCCGGATGGCCGCTTCCTCGCATTTGATGGTCGTCTCGCCTCGGGGGCGACGCAGATCTGGATCCGCTCGCTCGATGCGGTCGCGCCCCGTGCCCTCGCCGGGACGGAGGGCACGAACCGGCCGTTCTGGTCGCCGGACAGCCGCTTCCTTGCCTTCACGGCCGATGGCAAGCTGAAGAAGATCGAGGTGGCCGGCGGCCCCGCCCAGACGCTGGCGGACGTTCCCAACGGCGCTGACGGTTCCTGGAGTTCAGAAGGCACGATCCTCCTCGATGGTCGCGGCAACGATCCGATCCTGAGGATTCCAGCGGCCGGTGGGTCCGCGAAGCCCGAAGTCGCGGCCGACGCCACTCACTCGGTGGGATGGCCGCAGTTTCTTCCCGACGGCCGGCACTTCCTCTACATGGCCGGAGGCGCCGGGCTCGAAGACAGCCAGTTGATGGTCCGCCTCCTCGATGCCACCGAGGGCAAGCCCCTCATGAAGGTGGGCTCGCGAGTTCAGTACGTCCCGCCGGGCTACCTGCTCTTCGTGCGCGAGGGAACCCTCGTAGCTCAACGCTTCGACCTGGGTCGTCTGGAGCTCCAGGGCGAGGCGGTGCCGCTCTCGGAGGGTCTGGGCGTCGACGACGTGGGCTTTGCGAACTTCTCGGGTTCCGACAACCGCGTGCTCGCCTATCGCGCCGGCCAGACCCGCAATCGCCAGCTGCTGTGGGTGGACCGCAACGGAAAGGAGATCGGACCCGAGGGCGCCCCGGGAGAGTACGGCGATTCGTGGCCCTCGCCCGACGGCAAGCGGCTCGTCTTTGACATGCGGGATCGCGCGAGCAAGGGCGATCTCTGGATCCGCGACCTGGGCCGCGGTGTCACGTCACGTTTCACTTTCGACGCCGCGGAGGACAACACTCCGGTCTGGTCGCCCGACGGGCGCCGGATCGTCTTCACGTCGCTGCGCAAGGGCGCCGGCGACCTGTACGAGAAAGACGCCTCGGGCGCCGGCGAGGAGCAGGAGTTGTTCAGCAACGAGGAGGCGAAGTACGCAACCGACTGGTCTCGCGACGGCCGCTTCGTGCTGTTCCAGAGTCAGGCCGTAGGAGGCTGGGACCTCTGGGCGCTGCCGATGCAAGGCGAGCGCAAGCCTTTCCCGCTGGTGAAGACTAAGTTCAACGAATTCCGCGCCAGCCTTTCGCCGGATGGGCGCTTCTTCGTGTATCAGTCCGACGAATCGGGGCGTTCCGAGATCTACGTCCTCGAGTTCCCGGCGCCCAAGAGCAAGTGGCAAGTATCGACCGACGGCGGCCGGCAACCCCACTGGAGCGCCGCGGGTCGCGAGATCTTTTACCTCACGCTCAACGCCGACGTGATGGCGGTCCCGGTCGAGGCGAGCGCAACGTTCACTGCAGGCACACCGAAGCTTCTGTTTCCAGCGCGCATCGCTCCCCAGGTCGTGCGTTCGCAGTATCGGCCCACCCCCGGTGGCCAGCGCTTCTTGCTGCTCGCCCCGTTGGGGCGCGAGGCGATCACGCCTACGACCGTCGTGCTCAACTGGCCGGCCAGCCTCAGGAACTAGCAGGCCTGTGAGCAGGGTGCGCTTCGTCGATAGGAACGTGCTTCTCTACGCGGCGAGCGCCGTTTGCGGCCTCGCATGCGGCGCGTGTGTCGCGAGTCCCACTTCGGTCGACCCGCTCGCCGTTGGCGACTGGGGCGGCGATCACGTGCTCGTGAGCGTGAGCAGCGCGAGCGTCGCCTTCGAATTCGATTGCGCCCACGGAATGACGGACACAGCGATCACGATCGACGGCCGGGGCCATTTCCGGGCGCCCGGCCTTCTGGTCACGGAGGGCGGGCCGGTGCGTCAGCTCCCCGAGGCGGGAGCCGCAGTGGTCTATGAGGGAGACCGGCAGGGCCGGCGGCTCGACTTCACGCTCACGCTGTCCGACGCGTCCCAACCGATCGGGGAGTTCAGTGCCGTCCTGGGAGCCGCGCCCCGACTCTTCAAGTGTTTCTCAACCGCAGCAGGCCAAGACGAGGCAGCGGGATGACCATGGCAGCCGGGGCGCGTCTGGGTCCGTACCAGATCGAGGCGGCGATCGGCGCCGGCGGCATGGGCGAGGTCTACCGCGCGAAGGACACGCGCCTCGACCGCACCGTCGCCGTCAAGGTGCTGCCGGCGCAGCTCGCCCAGAATCCCGAGTTCCGGCAGCGCTTCGATCGTGAAGCACGCGCCGTCTCGCAGCTCTCGCATTCGAACATCTGCGCGCTCTACGACGTCGGGAGCGAGGGCGGAATCGACTATCTCGTCATGGAGTATCTCGAGGGCGAGACCGTTGCGGACCGCCTGGCGAAGGGCGCGCTTCCGGTCGAGCAGGTCTTGACGCTCGGCATCCAGATGGCCGACGCGCTCGATCGCGCCCACAAGCAGGGCATCGTGCACCGCGATCTCAAGCCCGGCAACGTGATGCTGACGAAGGCGGGCGCGAAGCTGCTGGATTTCGGACTCGCCAAGCAGCACTTGTCGGCAATCGAGACGGAGATCTCCAAGGTTTCTTCGCTGCCTACGCGCGGCCTGCAGCAGCGGGCGCTCACCGAAGAAGGGACGATCCTGGGCACGTTCCAGTACATGGCGCCGGAGCAGCTCGAGGGCAAGGAGGCCGACTCCCGGACCGACATCTTCGCCCTGGGCTGTGTGCTCCACGAGATGGCCACGGGGCAGAAGGCGTTTTCCGGCAAGAGCCGCGCGAGCCTGATCGCAGCGATCCTCGAACGCGAGCCGGCCACGATCTCCTCGATCGCGCCGATGACGCCGCCCGCCCTCGACCGCGTCGTGAAGACCTGCATGGCGAAGGAGCCGGACGACCGGTTCCAGACCGCCCACGACATCAAGCTGCAGCTCCAGTGGATCGCCGAAGGCGGCTCGCAGGCGGGCCTGCCGGCGCCGGTGGCCGCCCGCCGCCGCTCGCGCGAGAGGCTCTTCATGGCTGCCGCGGTGATCTTTGGGGCTCTCGCGGCGGGCTTCGGCGGCCTGTTCCTGCTGAACCGCTCCAAGCCCGTGCGCGTCTTGCAGTCTTCGCTGCTGCCTCCCGAGAAGGTCGTATTCACGTTTGCGGCCGGGCCGATGGCCTTGTCTCCCGATGGCGCTCGGCTCGCTTTCATCGGGACCGGCGACGATGGAAAGTCGCAGCTCTGGATCCGGCCGCTCTCCGGGTTGTCCGCGCAGCCGCTTCAGGGGACCGACGGAGCGGCGTTCCCGTTCTGGTCCGCCGACAGCCACTTCGTCGCGTTCTTCGCGAACGGCAAGCTCCGGAAGATCGACGCTTCCGGCGGGCCGCCGGAGTCGCTCTGCGACGCGCCGCAGGCCCGCGGCGGGAGTTGGGGGTCGGAGGGCACGATTCTCTTCGCGCCCAATACCAACGGCGGGATCTTCAAGGTGCCTGCGGGGGGTGGAACGCCGGTGGCTGTCACCAAGCTGGACGAGTCCAGGAAGGAAAACAGCCACCGTTGGCCCGTCTGGCTGCCCGACAGCCGCCACTTCCTCTACTTCGTCCAGACTCCACAGACCGCGAGCGACCTTTCCGGCGGAGGCAATGGCGTATGGCTGGGGTCGGCCGATGGTAAGCAAGCGAAGTTCCTGTTCCGGGGAGATTCCCAGGCCCTGTATGCGCCGTCCGGCTACGTCCTCTTCTGGCGCGAGGGCTCCCTGGTCGCGCAGGGATTCGATGCCGGGAAGCTGAGCCTGCTGGGCGATGTCTTTCCGGTGGCCGAGGGCGTCCAGCGGCTGCCGTCCCGGAACTTCGCGTTCTTCTCGATCTCTTCGAATGGCCTGCTGACCTATCAAGGCGGAGCCCTGGCGGGGCTGTCGCAACTTGCCTGGTACGACAGGAGCGGCCGCGAGCTCGAAAAGATCTCGGCGCCCGCCGATGTCGCCCGGCCGAGGCTGTCGCACGACGAAAGGCGTCTGGCCGTCGACATCCGGGACGCCCAGAGCAGCAACGGTGACGTCTGGATCTACGAGTTCGCGCGCAAGACGCTGACGCGGTTCACGTTCGACGCCGCCCTCGACTACGGCCCCGTCTGGTCCCCCGACGACAGCATCCTCGCCTTTGCGTCGAACCGGAAAGGCTCCGTAGACGTCTACCGCAAGCCAGTCGCGGGCGCCGGCGCCGAGGAACTCCTGCTCGAAGGGCCAGCGGACGAAAGCCCTCAGTCCTGGTCGAACGACGGGCGGTCGCTGCTCCTCGAAAGCCGCAACGGCGCCAACCGGGCCAGAGGCGGCGGCGAGGTCTGGAGCTACGCCTTCGCCGACCGCAAGGCGGCGAGCTTCCTCGCTTCCGAGTTCAACGCCGGCGAGCCCGTCTTCTCAGCGGATGGCCGCTTCGTGGTCTATGTCTCGGCCGAGTCGGGACGCTTCGAGATCTACGTCCAGGCGTTCCCCGGTCCCGGTGGCAAGTGGCAGGTTTCCACCGAGGGCGGGGAAGACCCGCACTGGAGCCGCGACGGGAAGGAAATCTTCTATGTCGCCCCCGGCAACCGTCTCATGGTCGTGCCGGTCAAGACGGGCCCTGAGCCCCAACCTGGGACACCGCAGCTCCTCTTCGAAGCTCGCTTCCGGCAGGATACCGGCCAGCAATACGACATCACCGCGGATGGTCAGCGCTTCCTGATCGCCGCCGACCTGAGCGCAGCGAGCGCATCGCCGATCACGCTCGTCCAGAACTGGCTGACCGGCCGAAAGCGCTAGCCAGCGCTGTTCGACGGGCGCACGCTGAGCAGAGCCAGGCCAGCGATAGCCTCCAGCACGAACATCGGCCAGACGCGCGGGCTTGGCATGCCGTCGAGCAGAAGGCTGACCATCCTTCCGCCCGTCTGGCCAAGCACGAGGATCGCGCACAGGTCGCCCAGGAGCGCCTCCTGCACACGACGGAGCGCGACAACCAGAAGCGCCGCGGTCGCCAGCCAGACTCCTACGTAGACAGCTCGGAACTCGCTCAGTGCATCGACGCTGGTGAGCGAGTACCCGAGTCCGTGGGCCATCGTGTGGGGCGCGAGAAGGGAAGCCGCGGCGATCCCCACGAAGACGAGGGCCGTCAGCCCGAGAAGGATCTGGCGCGCCTTGCTGCTCTTCACGCGATCTCACTTTCCATACGGCATCCTCCGCGCTGTGCGAGCACCGGCGGCCAGCAGGGGCGCGAAGAGCAGGACGCCCATTCCAATCAGCATCAGCCCGCCCTGCGTCGGATCGTAGTCCGCCACGATGCGCTGCCACGAAACGCCCAGCCTTCGGCCGAGGCCGATCTCGAAGCTCAGCATCAAGACGAGCCAGAGGAATCCTGCTGCGAGGAGCTGCGGAGCCGTCGTTGCCCCGATCCAATTCACGCAGAGCCACGCGATGCCCATGATCATCAGGGAGCCTACGAGGACGCCGAGCTGGCGAGCGCGATGATCCCCGAGGACAGGGGTGAGGACAAGGCTCCGCCCGACGCCGTGGAGAGTTTCGGCGATTGCAATCACGATCCAGATCGCGCCAGCGCGGACTAGGAACACTGTGGCGAACCGACAGCCCTACCGGGTTGGGTGGACCGGCCGGGTCGGACCCCAACCAAGAACACCGAACAGCAGAAACACGCCCGAGGCGCCCAGGCAGACAGCGGCCGTGAGAAGCGATGGGATCGCTCGAGCTCTGAACTTGAGCTTCAAGGTGCCTGCGCCTCAAGTGCTTCGACGTACGCCGCCGCCTCCTCCAGCTGACGCTCGTTGAACAGCCGGATCCCGGCCTGTGCCAGGATGGCCGCGGTAACGCCCTGCCCCGAGTCGCGCTGGCCACGAAAGGACCCGTCGTGGATGTAGCTTGTCGCACACGACGGGCTACCATCCTTGAGTACGGCCACCCGAACCTCATTTGAAACTGCGATCGCGAGAGTAGCCCGCGCCCCCCGCAGAAAAACAGCTGTAACATCAGCGCCCGTGCTGTCTCCGACGTGAGCAACTCCCCGCAGAACCGCGGCGCCGTCACCGCCAGCCATTTCGGCCGGTGGCCGAGGAACTGGCAAGCCCGCCGTCGTCTCAGGACATGCCGGCACGAGCCGACCTTCCGCCCTCCAGCGATCGAGAATGGCGTTTGTGCAAAGCGCGTCGCCCCCGTGATAGCGAACTGCTTCGCCCAGAAGGCACGAACTCACCAGGACCTTAATCACGCGCCAGCTTCCACTGCATGGGGCAGGCTCCGGGGTTATACGAGAGCGAGTGATTTGTTCCTGATCCCTCTCGCTTTCAAGTGTGCTCCAGTTCCCAGGTTCTGTCGAACAAAGAGGGTCAGTCAGCTCCGAGATGTAGCCGGTTCTGCATTGCCGGGAAGGCCTCATCGGCCCGCGCTTCAGGAGCCAGCAGCGAAACGGCGATTCCCGTCACGAAGGCGAGCGGAATCGTCACGAGCCCGGGATTGGCGAGCGGAAAGATCGCGACGGGGCGCCCCAGCATCTGCACCCAGATCGTTGGCGAGAGCGAAATGAGGATCAGCGCCGACAGCGTTCCCACGATCATACTGGCCTGGGCCCCGCGCGTCGTGAATGGCCGCCAGAACACCGACAGCACGAGGGCGGGGAAGTTGGCGCTGGCCGCAATCGCAAAGGCCAGGCCGACCATGAAGGCGACGTTCTGGCCCTTGAAGACAATACCCAGCGCGATCGAGACAATCCCCAGCAGCACGGTCGCAGCGCGCGCCACGAGAAGCTGTTCGTGCTCGGGGGCATGACCCTTGCGGACAACGTTCACCCACAGGTCATGGGATAGCGCTGCCGCTCCGGAGAGTGTCAGCCCGGCGACCACGGCCAGGATCGTGGCAAACGCGACGGCGCAGATGAAGCCGAGAAAGCCCGTCCCTCCGAGCGCCTCGGCGAGCAAGGGAGCCGCCATGTTGCCCCCCTTGTCGATCCCCTGGATCGTCTCACGCCCGACCAGCACCATCGCCCCAAAACCGAGGATGAAGGTGAGCAGGTAGAAGAAGCCGATGAAGCCGATCGCGTAGGAGACCGAGGTGCGCGCGGTCCTCGCATCCGGCACGGTGTAGAAGCGCATCAGGATGTGAGGCAACCCCGCGGTGCCGAACATCAGCGCAAGGCCCAGCGAGACCGCGTCGAGCGGGTTGCGGACCAGTTGCCCAGGCGCGAGGACGTTGTCACCGTAGCGCGCCGCGGCTGCGGCGAACAGCTCGAGCGGGTTCATGTGGAACTTCAGCAGCACCAGCCCGGCCAGCAGCGTGGCGCCGGATAGCAGCAGCACCGCCTTCACGATCTGAACCCAGGTCGTCGCGATCATCCCACCGAAGAGAACGTAGGCGAGCATGACGACCCCGACCAGCAGCACGGCCGATTCGTACGAGATCCCGAACAACAGCCTGATCAGGTTGCCTGCGCCGACCATCTGCGCGATCAGGTAGAACGAGACTACCGCCAGCGTCCCAAAGGCGGCCGCGACCCGCACCCGTGTTCCCTCGAGGCGATAGGCCACGACGTCGGCGAACGTGTACTTGCCGAGGTTCCGGAGCGGCTCGGCGATCAGGAACATCACGATCGGCCAGCCGACCAGGAAGCCGATCGAGTAGATCAGCCCGTCGAAGCCCGAGGTCGCCACGAGGCCGGCGATCCCCAGAAAACTCGCGGCGCTCATGTAGTCGCCGGCGAGCGCCAGGCCATTCTGGAAGCCGGTGACTGTGCGACCCGCCGCATAGAACTGCTCGGCAGTGCGTGTCCGCCGCGCGGCCCAGTAAGTGATCCCGAGCGTGATCGAGATGAAAGCGAAGAAGAAGGCGATGGCAACCGGGTTGGGCGCGCCCAGCGCCGTCGGCATCAGCGCTTTTCCCGGAGCGAAGCCACGGTCTGGTCGTAGTGACTGTTCGCCCAGCGCACATAGATCCAGATGAACAACCAGGCGAAGACGATGACCAGCGCCCCGAGCAGCGTGCCGAGCGAAAGCCCCCGGACGAGCAGCGTCCCGAGCAGCGGTTTTGCCCAGGCCACGAGCAGGATGAAGCCGAAGTAGACGGCCATCATCGCGGCGGTCAGGCGCAGCGCCAGACGCCACTGCTCCGCGGCGAGTTTGGCGATGGCCTGGCGCTGGTCGCTCATGGCAATACCTCGAAAGACGCTTCGGCCAGGCTCTCGTATGCGTCGTCGAGGAGCAGGTGGACCTGGTATTTCCCAGGGGCAAGCGGCCAGCCCCCGCCGTCGGCGTTCGCATCCAGCACTGCGGTACCCGCGACGGTTGCCTTCGTGTGGCGCCAAACGCCCGGGTCGCCGCCCTTCGGATCCGCCCCCGCGGGATACACCCCCACCCAATCCCAGCGATTTCCGGGCGCGTGCCGCCACGCCACCGTGATCAGCTCCCCTGCCTTGTAAAAGGACCGGTCCGTGCCCAGCTGCGGTTTGGCGTCACGCGGCTCGATCCAGAAGGGACTGCGGTAAACGACCGCGCCAGCGGAGTTCAGCAGGACTGCTTCGTAGGCGCCGGGCGCCAGGCTTCGGGTGGGAAAGCGCAAGCTGCCCACGCCCGGCTTCGCAAAGGCCCTGCGCGCCCCGACCCGTGAGGTCCTGAGATCCCCACCCACGGGCAACAGCACCACGCTGCCGCCGTCCGCCACGGCGTGGAACTGCACGGCCAGTTCCTCGCCCGCGGTCACCGCCTGATGAGGGACACTGACGAGTGCCGGCAGCGGCGTGGGTGTGATGTCGAACTTGGAGACAATCGCGCGGTGATCCGACGGCCACGGTTCGATGCCGATCGCCACGGCTGGATTGCCGCGTTCGCCGAGGATGCGGCTGGCGGTGGCCTTGGCGGTGGCCGTGCTGTAGAGAAAGTCGATGCGGATCTGGGCGTCCTTGGGGTCGGGGTTCCAGCCCTTGACCTGGGGCCGCGAGGCCCACCACGTGAATCCCGGCGAAGCCTTGGGATCGGGATGAACGTCACGGTAGGAGTCGCGCAGACCGGCTGCCTCGACCGCCTGGCTGACGGGCCACGGCTGCCCATCGTCGCGGTAGGACGGCGCATTGAAGTCGCCCGCCAGGAACACTGGCATGCCCGTCGCGGCCACGGCGCGGATCTCGGCGAGCGACCCCTGGATCGAGGGCAGCCGCGCCTTGCGCTCGAGCGCTTCCACCTCAGCCCAGCCCGCGCCGGCGCGCACCAGATCGGCCGCGTACGGATCGGACGGCAGGTGAACGTTCACGATCGCGACCGCACAGCCAGGGCTCGTCTCGACGAGCGTGTAGGCCGCGTGCTCGCCGCGCCGCTCGACGAGCGGAAGCCGCGAGACGATCTGCGTCCGCTTGTCGTAGTAGGGCCAACCCAGGGCGTTGGCGAGTCGTGGCATTTGAGCCCAGGCTTCCTCGATGGCGACGATCGGCGCGCCGCCCGCGCGGATCGTTTCGACCACCTTGCGGAAGTCGATCAGGTCCCCGCCGTATTCGATGTTGAAGACCATCACCTCCAGCTTCTGAGCCGGGCAGGCGAGCGAGGGGTCCGCGGCGGCCGTCGCGAGGAGGGCGTTCAGGATCAGCGGCAGCATGCGCGGGATGATATCAGCCACGTCGGTCGACTTGGCCTGGCGCGATGGGGTATATAGGCTGCCTAGTGTCTCGCCGGTTGCTGCTGCTCAGCACCTCGACCGTCCATGGCACGCAGTACCTCGAGCATGCGCTTCCCGAGTTCCGCGATTTCCTCGGCGCCACTCGGCGCGTCCTGTTCCTCCCGTATGCGCTGAAGGACCGCGATGCCTACGCCGTGAAGGCCCGCGCGGGCTTCGCAGCCATGGGCTACGCTCTCGACTCGATCCACGACAGCGCCGCGCCGAGGCAGGCCGTCGAAACGGCCGAGGCGATCTTCTGCGGTGGGGGCAACAGCTTCCGCCTGCTCGACGCGCTCCAGCGGAACGATCTCGTCGGCCTGATTCGCCACCGCGTGTCGGAGGGGCTGCTGTATTCCGGCGCCAGCGCCGGCAGCAACGTCGCCTGCCCCACGATTCGCACCACGAACGACATGCCGATCGTCGAACCGGCGTCGCTGCGGGCGCTCGGCCTGGTTGCCTTCCAGATCAACCCGCACTACTTCGACGCCGACCCGGGGTCGAGGCACATGGGCGAGACCCGCGAGGAGCGGCTGCTTCAGTTCCACGAGGAGAACGAAGTGCCGGTGGTCGGCTTGCGCGAGGGCGCCTGGCTCAGGGTGACTGGCGCGAGCGTGATGCTGAAGGGCATCAGTGGCGCGCGGCTCTTTCGCAAGGGTGAGCCGCCCGTCGAAGTGCCGCCCGGGACAGCCTTGGAGGCGCTGCTCTAATCCCTACATCTCGTACAGCTCGGGGTCGACAGCGGGTGGCCGCAGCTGTCGCGCCAGGCGGGAGAGGCTGCGGCCCGGGGGCGCAGGAACCGCTTCCGCGGCTTCGCCAGCGAGGTCTTCGGCGAAGGGCTCGCCGAGGACATCGCCCATCTCCTCTTCGATCTTCTCCGGGTTCTCGCCGGCCTCGAGCCGCTTCAAGGCTTCTTCCACCTTGCGGTTCGCCGGAGCCCCCGTGGCCTCGAGCAGCTTGCGCATCAGCTGTGCCGACTGTCGGGGATCGTCTTCATTGATGTGCTCCATGTCCCCGGCCAACGCCTCCATGGCCTTCTCGATGCGCGCCTCGTCGGGCCCCGGGGGTCCCGCCGCGCGCTTGGGCTCTTCCTTGCGGCCTTTCGAGATTGCAAAGCTCGAGATCCGGCGGGTCAGTCCCGCCCGGCCGCACTTTGGGCAGGCGGGCTGCTTCTTCGTGTCCACGGAGCGCGAGAGGAAGCTCATCACGCGGTGGCAATCGGGGCAATAGAATTCGTAGATCGGCACCGGCCAGAACCTCCCTCACGCTCCGTCGGTTCGGTCTACTTCGCGACGGGCGCTGCGGCCGCGGCGGTCGGCAGGACCGTCTTCGACAGCTCGTCGACTTTCGTCTTCACCTGGAAGGCCGTGTCGACGGCCTTGATGATGTCGCCTCCGTCGTAGGCCCGGAGCGCGCTCGCCCAGTTCTGGGTGACGCGCGACAGTTCGGCCTGCGCCGCCACCACGGCGCCCTTGTCGATGCCCGCCGGGAGCTTCTTCATGGCGGCGTGGGCCGCGAGCTGCTTCGAAAGAACGGCGAGCATGCCCGGGAGAGAGCCCTTCATCGCCTCGAACCCGGCCATCAGCCCCTGCTTGCTGTTCTGCGCAGCCGTGACGGCAGATTGGATCTTCGGCAGCAGGCCCTGAGCCGCGACGAGGGCTTCCTTGTAGTTGCCCTGCTCCAACCGAGACCGCGCCTCGGCGGCAGCGCCAGACAGGGCCTGCCACTCGGCCGGCAGGTACTTCTCGACTTCCGGTCGGGCGGCTTCGAGCGCCGCGTCGGCGGCCTTCAGGGCCTGCTCTGCCGGGGCCTTGCCGCAGGCCGCGGCAAGAGTCGAGACGAGCAGGATCGGCAGGACACGATTCAGGGATCGCATCTGGGTATTCATCTCCTTCCCGGGCGGGGGTCCGCCGGAGGCATGGTACCGCGCCGCCGTGCCTCGTGGCGAACGCGGTATCATGGCCATTCGCCATGTCCATCAGCGTTCTGGACCTCTTCAAGATCGGCATCGGACCCTCCAGCTCCCACACGGTCGGGCCGATGCGCGCCGCGCGCACCTTTGCCCTCGACATCGAGAGCGCCGGCCTCGCCGCCCGCACGGCCGCCGTGAAGGCCGAGCTGTTCGGCAGCCTGGGCGCCACCGGACGCGGGCACGGCAGCGACAAGGCCGTGATCCTGGGCCTGATGGGCGAAACGCCCGAGGCCGTCGACGTCGCGGCCATCTCGGGCATCGTGGCCAGCGTGCGGCGCGACGGGCGGCTTCGACTGCTGGGAGGCGGCGAGATCGCCTTCCGCGAGTCGGAGCATCTGGTGATGCAGCGCAGCACGCTGCCCTTCCATCCCAACGGTCTGCGCTTCAGCGCGCTCGACGCGGGCGGCGCCGTGCTTCGCGCGCGCGTTTACTACTCGGTCGGTGGTGGTTTCGTCGTGGATGAAGCCGCGGCGGAAGGCAGCAGCCCGATCCAGCAGGACGCGCGCGCACTGCCGCATCCGTTCACGAGCGGCGCCGAGCTGCTGGAGCACTGCCGGAGGACGGGCTTCGCCATGAGCCGCGTGATGCTCGAGAACGAACAGGCCTGGCGTCCCGAGGCCGAGACGCGCGCAGCGCTGCTCCGGATCTGGACCGTCATGCAGGAATGCGTCCGGCGGGGCTGCGAGACCGAGGGTATCTTGCCCGGAGGTCTCAGGGTGAAGCGGCGCGCTGCGGATCTGTATCGAAGTCTGATCGAGAACCCGGAGGCGGGTTTGCGGGATCCCCTCACCGCCGTCGACTGGGTGGATCTCTACGCGCTCGCGGTCAACGAAGAAAACGCGGCGGGCGGCCGTGTCGTCACCGCGCCCACGAACGGCGCCGCGGGCATCATCCCGGCGGTGCTGCACTACTACGCGCGCTTCGTCCCGGGTGCGAGCGACGACGGCATCGTCCGCTTTCTCCTGACGGCGGGCGCGATCGGCACCCTGTACAAGCGGAATGCCTCGATCAGCGGCGCCGAGGTGGGTTGCCAGGGCGAGGTGGGCTCGGCCTGTTCGATGGCCGCGGGCGCGCTCGCCGAGGTCATGGGGGGCTCGCCGGCCCAGGCCGAGAACGCCGCGGAGATCGCGATGGAGCACAACCTCGGGCTCACCTGCGATCCAGTCGGAGGCCTGGTCCAGGTGCCGTGTATCGAGCGCAACGCGATGGCCGCCGTGAAGGCGATCAATGCCTCGCGCATGGCCCTGCGCGGCGACGGCGAGCACTTCGTGTCGCTCGACAAGGTCATCAAGACGATGCGCGACACCGGCGCCGACATGAAGGACAAGTACAAGGAAACGGCTAGAGGCGGCTTGGCGATCAACGTACTCGAGGCGCCGCTCGATTTCTCCGTCAACCTGCCCGAGTGCTAGCCTACATGGCTTAGCGCCCTCAGCTCCTCGCTCATCTGAGCGATTGTAGCCGACGCGGTTACAATGACAGTCTGTTGAGCGACCTGCACCGTCGGTTCATGCGTGAGGCGCTGCGCGAAGCGGAGCGCGGCATTCGTTCTCGCGATGGAGGCCCCTTCGGTGCTTGCATCGTCAAGCGCGGCCAGGTCGTCGCGGTGGCGCACAATCTCGTGCTGAAGACGCACAATCCGACGCAGCACGCCGAGGTCGTCGCAATCGGTCTCGCCTCGAGGCGCCTCGGCACGCACCTGCTCGAGCGCTGCGACATCTACTCGACGACCGAGCCGTGTCCCATGTGCTTTTCGGCCATTCATTGGGCCCGCATGCGGCGCGTGTATTTCGGGACCAGCGTGCCCGACGTGAAGCGTCTCGGCTTCAACGAGCTGACCATCTCGAACCGGACCCTCAAGCGCCTCGGGAAAAGCCCGCTGGAGATCCACGCAGGCCTGTCTCGCGAGGAGTGCATGCAGCTCCTCGTCGACTGGAAGAACCTGCCGGGCCAGCAGACCTACTGAGTGGTGGTGGCCGATTTCGCCGTGCGCAGCCGCCGGGTGATGACACCGGACGGTGAGCGCGATGCCGCCGTGCTGGTAAGGCACGGCCGGATCGAAGCGCTGCTGGCGCCGGAGACTCTCCCCGCGACCACGCGCGTGCTCGACTTCGGAGCATCCGTCGTGATGCCGGGGCTCGTCGACAGCCACGTGCACGTCAACGAACCGGGCCGGACCGAGTGGGAGGGTTTTGCGAGCGCCACGCGCGCCGCGGCGGCCGGCGGGATCACGACGCTCGTGGACATGCCGCTCAACAGCATCCCGGTCACGACCAGCCTGCGTGCCCTCGAGGTCAAGCGCGCCGCGGCTCGCGGCCAGTGTCACGTGGACGTGGCGTTCTGGGCCGGTCTCGTGCCGGGTAACGCCGCCGGGCTTGCGGCGATGCTGGAGGCCGGCGTAGCCGGGGCTAAAGCGTTTCTGATCGACTCCGGCATCGACGATTTCCCGGCCACGACCGAAGCCGACCTGCGCGCGGCCCTGCCGATTCTCGCCGCGCACGCCTCGGTGCTTCTGGCGCACGCGGAGCTGCGCTGCATCGAACCGCCGGCGGCGCCAGGCGATGCCGCTCGTCATTCGACCTGGCTCGCCTCACGGCCGCGAGCCTGGGAGAACGAGGCGACGCGACTTCTGATCCGTCTCGCTCGCGAGTACGGCTGCCGGGTCCATGTCGTCCATCTCTCGTCCTCCGATGCGCTCGCGTCCCTGGCCGCGGCCCGCGCGGAGGGCGTGCCGGTCACGGCGGAGACCTGTCCGCACTACCTGGTCTTCGACTCCGAGTCGATCCCGGACGGCCGGACCGAGTGGAAGTGCGCGCCCCCGATCCGTGAGCGCGAGAATCGCGACCGGCTTTGGAAGGCCCTGGAGGCCGGCACGATCGAGATGGTGGTCTCCGACCATTCGCCCTGCACGCCAGCGCTCAAGGCCGGCGGCGATTTCATGGCCGCGTGGGGCGGAGTAGCCTCGGTGCAACTGTCGCTCCCGGCCGTTTGGACGGAGGCGCGGAGAAGGGGCGTTCCGCTCTCGACCGTGTCGTGCTGGATGAGCGAGCGGCCCGCGCGACTTGCGGGCCTGGGACACCGCAAGGGCCGCCTCGCTCCGGGCTATGATGCCGACCTCGTGGTCTTCGATCCAGACGCTTCGTTCCAGGTCGGGCCGGCGGGGATTTGGCATCGCCACAAGCTCACGCCCTATCTTGGGCAGACGCTGTTTGGCTCTGTTCGCGCGAGTTTTGTGCGCGGTCGGCAGGCCTACGCGGACGGCGCCTTTGGGGCTCCCCTCGGCGAGCTGCTCGAGGCGAGGCGCGATGGACTTCATTGAGCTTCCCGATCTCGCCTCGGCGCGCCTCGGCGGCCGGGCTGTCGCAGCGAGCGACGAGTTCTTCGCCCCGCGCGCGAACCTCCTGAAGCCGGGTCGGGGCCTCTTCATCCCCGGCAAGTTCACGGCGCGCGGCAAATGGATGGACGGCTGGGAGACGCGCCGGCGCCGCACGCCCGGCCACGACTGGTGCGTCGTGAAGCTGGGCCTTCGTGGGCGCCTGCGCGGCGTCGACGTGGATACGAACCATTTCATCGGCAATTTCCCGGAAGGCTGCTCGATCGACGCGTGCGACCTGCCGGCGGGCGCGAGCGCGGCGACGCTGCGCCGGGCACAGTGGACGGAGCTGTTGCCGAAGCAGGCCTTGCGCGGCGGCTCCCGGAATCTGTTCCCGCTCGAGGGCACGCGGGCCTTCACGCACCTGCGCCTCAACATCTATCCCGATGGCGGTGTCGCGCGGCTACGCGTGCACGGCGAGGTGGAGGTCGACTGGCGTGGTCTCGCGGGAAAGCTCCTCGATCTCGCTGCGGTCGGCCATGGTGGCATCGTGCTCGCCGTGAGCGACGAGCACTTCGGGGCCAAGGAAAACCTGCTGATGCCGGGACGCGCCGCGAACATGGGCGATGGCTGGGAGACGCGGCGGCGACGTGGCCCCGGCCACGACTGGGCGATCGTGAAGCTCGGGGCCAGCGGCCGGCTCGAACGGATCGAGGTCGACACCAACCACTTCAAGGGGAACTACCCGGACACGTGCCGGCTCGAGGCTTGCTTCGCGCCGGGCGCCGCCCGCAGCGCGCTCCTCGAGAACGCCGTCTCCTGGTCGGAGCTGTTGCCGCAGACCAGGCTCAGCGCCCACAAGCGTCACTTCTTCTCCAAGCTCGCCGCGCAGGGGCCGTGGAGCCACCTGCGCCTCGACATCTTTCCCGACGGCGGCGTCAGCCGGCTGAGGGTCCATGGACGCGCCCAGACGCCTTGACGCCATGCCGGAAACCGAGGCCCGCGCGGGGTTTCTGCGCTGCTGCGGCTCGGAGCGCTGGGCGGCGGCGATGACTGCCGGCCGGCCGTATCGCGAGGCGCCGGCGCTCTTCGCTGCGGCGGAAGCCTGTTGGAACGGACTGGGCCACGAGGACTGGCTCGAGGCCTTCGGCCATCACCCGCGCATCGGCGAGCGCGACGCCTTACGGGCACGCTTCGCCGCGACGCACGCCTGGGCAGCCTCGGAGCAGGCGGGTGCGGGCGCCGCGGACGCCGTGGTGCTCGAGGCTCTCGCGGAGGCCAATCGCCGGTACCAGGCGCGCTTCGGCTATACCTTCATCGTCTGCGCCACCGGCAAGTCGGCCGAGGCGATGCTGGCCGGGCTGGAGGCGCGCCTTCGCAACGATCCCGAACGGGAGTTGCCCATCGCCGCCACGGAACAGGCGAAGATCACGCGGCTTCGGTTGGAGAAGCTGCTCGTGGAGGTAAGCGCATGAGCCCCATCACGACGCACGTCCTCGACACCTCCCTCGGCCGGCCTGCGGCGGGTGTCGCGGTCACGCTCGAAATCGAGACTGCCGGCCAGTGGCGAAAGCTGGCGAGCCGCGCGACGAATGCCGACGGGCGCGTCGTCGATCTCGTGCCCGAAGGCCGCCCGGTCGAACGCGGCCTGTACCGCTTGTGCTTCGAAACGGGCGTCTACTTCGAGGCGCAGGGCGTGCTCAGCTTCCATCCCCGGATCCGCGTCGAATTCGCGATCCGGGATCCGGCGCAGCACTTCCACGTGCCCCTGCTGCTGAGCCCGTTCGGCTACACCACCTACAGGGGCAGCTAGAGGTGTTGGACGAAATCCTGAACCTGCTGCTCCGCTGGGCCCACGTTTTCGCCGGGATCCTCTGGATCGGCCAGACCTGGCTCTTCCTGTGGCTCGACCACCGCTTTGAAAATGCTGCCGAGAATCCGGGCGGTCGCGTCTACCTGGTGCACAGCGGGGGCTTCTACGTGGTGGAAAAAGAGCGCGCACTCAGGGCGATGCCGAAGACGCTGCACTGGTTCAAGTGGGAGGCCGCCCTCACGTGGCTGACGGGGATGGGCTTGCTGTTGCTCGTCTATTACCGGGGTGAGTTACTCGTGGCGGCCGATGCCTCGGTCTCGAGCGGGCGAGCCGCGGCCCTCGGCCTGGGTCTTCTGCCGCTGGGCTGGCTCGTCTACGACCAGCTCTTTGCCCGCGCCGGCCGCGCCGAACTGCCGGCGGCCGTGGCCGGCTACCTGCTGCTCGCCGCGACGGGCTTCGGCCTGGCGCAGGCCCTGAGCGGCCGCGCCGCGTGGATGCACGTCGGCGCGCTGCTGGGAACACTGATGGCGGCGAACGTCTGGATGCGGATCATCCCCGGCCAAAGGGCGATGGTTGCCGCCACCGCGGACGGGCGCCCCCCCGACGTTTCGTTGGGCGAGCGTGCCAAGCAGCGCTCGAAGCACAACACCTTCATGGTCGTGCCGCTGGTTCTGATCATGCTCAGCAACCATTTTCCGACGCTGACCTATGGCCATCGGCACAACGCCTGGATCCTGGCGCTGGTGTTGCTCGTCGGCGCCGGGCTCGGGACGATCCTGCGCCGGCGCTAGGTCCGACGCCGGCCCTCGAGGATCTTGAGGAACGAGCGCGTCTGCAGTTCGTCGAGCGTGAGCCCAGTCCGCTCCGCCTCGTCGGCCGTGATCGCGCCGCAGGCGAGCCCGCGCAGGAAGAAGTTGAGCAGACCCTGGCCCGTGGCGGCGTCGTCGAAAACATCGCCAACCAGCGTTGCCTGAGCAGCCTTGCCCATGAAGTTGCGCAGCCGCGCGGAGGCCGGCTCGAGGCCCTCCAGGAAGAAGGAGTAGACGGCGGCGTAACGCGTCGGGAGCTGTGCTGGGTGCAGGTCCCAACCCTGATAGAAGCCCTGGCGCAGCGAGTGGCGCACGTGGCCGTAGTGGAGACGCCACGCGCGGTGCACCGTTTCGCGAGCGCCGATCGGCATCACGTTCGTGGCGCCGTCGGAGAGCATCACGCCTGTGCCGGCGAGCGCCACCTGCATCACGTTCTTCGCGAAATCGCAGGCGGGATGCGTCATCGTCTGGTGCGCCGCGGTGATCTCGCAGGCCGCGGTGTAGTCGTAGGTCCCGAAGTGGGCGCCGCGGCAGCGGCCCTTGGCAGCGGCCACCAGCGCCGGGAGCGCGACACCTCCGCGCGCATCGAAGATCGACTCCGTGGTCTCCACCATCAGCTCGATCTGCAGCGAGCCTGCCGGCAGGCCCTGCTTCCTCTCGAGAGCCGCCAAGGCCTTGACCAGCGCAGTGACCTCGGCCGGCCTCTTGACCTTCGGCAGCGTGACCACGAAGTGTGGCGCCAGCTTCCCTTTCGTCGCCTTCACGAGCGTCGTGACGAAGAGCTCGAGGGTGCGCAGGCTGCGCCTCGTCAGTTCCGGAGACAGCGGTTTGATACGGATGCCCAGGAATGGCGGCAGCGTACCGGCCGCGAGACCGCGGGCCGTTTCGGCCGCCGCCTGCCTGGCGTGGGCGTCTTCCTCCTGGTCGGGCCGGTTGCCGTAACCGTCCTCGAAGTCGATCCGAAAATCCTCGATCGCTTCGCGCTTCAGCTTTTCGCCGACACGCGCGTGGATCGTCGCGATGTACGCCTCCGGAGCTACGCCGACCGGGATGTCCAGATCGATGGCCTCGGCGAGATCGCGCGGTGTTGCGGCATGTTCGAGCAGGGCGCGCATCGCGAGTGCGCCGAGCATCGGCGTGGAATCGGCCTTCCACAGGTGCGCGCCGCCGTACACGGTGTGGACCGGCTGGCGGGGTGATTCCGGGGGGGCGGGGGCCGTCGAGCCTCTCTTCATGTCTGCCGTGTCAGGAAGGCGGCGAGCAGGTTTTGCGAGACGGCCAGGCGATACTCGGCGGTCGAGCGCATGTCGTCGATCGGGGCCACGTCCTGCTTCAGGAGCGCACAGGCTTCGTGGATCACCTCGCGGGTGAGGCGCTTGCCCTTCACGAAAGCCTCGGCCCTCGAGAGCCGCCGCACGGTCGGCGCCATGCTGCCGAGGGCGAAGCGCAGCTCCGTCACCCTGCCGTCGCCACCGAGCCAGAGCAGGCCGGCGACCATCGTCTTGGAGATCGCCTGAGCCGCGCGTGTTCCCACTTTGCGCCAGAGTTGCCGCGAGGGCGTCGGCGGAATCGGGACGTGGATGGCCTCGATCAACTCGCCCGGGCCGAGCACGGTCTTCTTGACCCCTGCGAAGATCGAGCCGAAGGCAACGCGTCGCCGGCCGCGTGCCGAGGCTATCTCGACCACAGCTTCGTACACGGCGAGTGGCGGGAAGCTGTCGCCCGCCGGCGAGGCGTTCGCGATGTTGCCGCCCAGCGTGCCGCGATTCTGGATCTGCAGTCCGCCGACCGTGGCGCAGGCCTCCACCAGCAGCGACAGGTGCCGGCGCACCTGGCTGTCGCGCTGGATCTCGGCATGGGTCACGAGCGCGCCGATCGTGATGGCAGCCTTCGTGGTCTTGATCCGAGTCCACGACTCGACGCCGACGAGATCCAGGATCGTGCGGCCGTTGGCCTGTCCCGCGTTCCAGCCGACCATGAAGTCGGTGCCGCCGGCGAGCGGGACGGCCTCGGGTGTGCTCGCGTACAGGCGCAAGGCCTCGGCCGCGGAGCGCGGCCGCAGCACGGTCATCGTAGCGCCCGCGCCCCTCACCGCCGCCCCGCTTGTGGGTTCTTGGCCGGCTTCCGCTGCGAGACGACGCTGCGCTTGGGCTCTTTCCGCTTCCTCGCTTGCGAGCGACGGCGCGGGCGCAGCGCCGAGATCACCGAGTTGACGATGTGCTGATAGCCGGTGCAGCGGCACAGGTTGCCGGCCAGCTGGCGGCGGATGGCGGCTGGCTCGCTCGAGCCGCCGCCCCGCAGGTACGCCCACGCGGTCATCAGCATGCCCGGGGTGCAGATCCCGCACTGCGCGCCGCCCTGGGTCAGGAACGCCTGTTGCAGCACGTTCAGCGACGCCTCGGTCCCCAGCGACTCGACGGTCTCGACTCGGCGGCCCGCGGCGTGGCAGACCGGGATCAGGCAACTGTTGACGGGCCGTCCGTCGAGGAGCACGGTACAAGCACCGCACTCGCCTTCGCCGCAGCCTTCTTTCGTCCCGGTGAGGCCCAGCTCGTCGCGCAAGACGTCGAGAAGCCGCATGAAGGGCGCCCCGGCGAAGCGAACCGGCTTGCCGTTGACGCGCAGCCCGAGGCCCGTGGTGCTTCGCCTCATCGGCGCGCTCGTGGCGCCTGGCGGCGGCGATCGGCCGCGGCGAGGCGTTCGGGGAGGATCGGTAGCTGCGTCATCCACAACCCCGTGGCATTGTGGATGGCCGCAGCCACCGCCGGCGGCGGCGCGTCCATCGGCAGCTCGCCGACGCCCTTGGCGCCGAACGGCCCGTTCGAATACGGCGTCCCGACGAAACTGATCTCCATCTCGGGTGTGTCGAGGGCCGTCGGGATGATGTAGTTGGTGAGCTGCGCGTTCAGCATCACGCCGGCCTCGTAGACCGGGGCCTCGAGGAGGGCGTAGCCGAGGGCCTGTGCCGTTCCACCAATCACCTGGCCCTCGGCGAGCAGTGGATTGATCGGCGTGCCGATATCCTGGACCGAGGTGACGCGCGCCAGCTTCACCTCCCAGGTCGCCTTGTCGACCTCCAGGTCCACGGCGACCGCCGCGTAGCTGTAGGCCTCGTAGGCGTCGCCCCGATACGTCTCGTCGTCCCACTTCATGCCCGCGGGCCGCTCGTACTGCGCCTCGAAACGGCGCTCGATGCCCTCGCCACAGAGCTGGCGCGCGGCTTCGCGCAGGCGTGGCAGGGTGTGCGGCACGTGGCCGTGCTCGTGCAGCAGCGCGTCCTTCAGTTGCAGGGCGGCGTTGCGCACCAGCCGTCCCACGACCATGCAGGTGCGGCTCGCCACGGTCGGCCCGCTGTCCGGCACGCGGGAGGTGTCGGGCGTCTCGACCGAGATCCACTCGAACGGCACGCCCAAGCTGTCGGCGGCGAGCTGCGCGAACATCGTGTTCGTACCCTGGCCGAATTCCGTCGAGGCCGAGAGCACGCGGATCTCGCCGGCGCGCGTCAGCGCCACGGCCGCCTTGCTGGCGAGATACAGCTCACCGCTGCCGGTGAAGCCGGAGCCGTGGTGAACCAGCGCCAGGCCGATACCCCGCCAGCTGGGCCGGTCCTGGCGCCAGTTCCAGCGCGCGTACTCGCGGCGCTTCTCTTTGAAATGGCTTCGCTTCACGCACTCCTCGAGAGCCGCTTCCGCGCCGACGCTCTCGTGCAGCACTTGGCCCACCGCCAGCGCCGAGCCCACGCGCAGGACGTTCTTGCGCCGGATCGCCACCGGGTCGAGGCCGATCGCCTCGGCCACGCGTTCCATGTGCAGCTCCGCTGCGAACAGCGTCTGTGGCGCACCGAAGCCGCGGAACGCGCCGTTGGGTGGTGTGTTCGTCGCGACGACGCGCGAACGGATCCGAACGTTCGGACAGTCGTAGGGACCGGTCGCATGCAGCGTGGCGCGCGAGAGCACGACGGGGGAGAGCGTCAGGTAGGCGCCCCCGTCCATCAGGATCTCGATGTCCTGGGCAACCAGGCGGCCGTCCCGCTTCACGCCGGTGCGGTGACGGATCCGCGCCGGATGCCGTTTCGTGGTGGCGAGCATGTCTTCGTGGCGGTCGTAGATGATCTTCACGGGCCGGCCCGCCTTACGGGCCAGCAGCGCGGCGTGGCCCGCGATCAGGTTCGGGTACTCCTCCTTGCCGCCGAAGCCGCCGCCCGTCACCGCCTGGATCACGCGGATCTTGTGGCCAGGCAGGTCGAAGAGCGGCTTCATCGCCTTGTGCACGTAGTACGGGCATTGCATCGAGGCGAGCACGACCAGCGTCCCGTCGCCCTCGAACCAGCAGGCCGCCCCGTTGTTCTCGATGTAGGCGTGCTCCTGGTGGGGGAGCAGGTACTCGCCCTCGACCACCAGATCGGCCTCGGCGAGCCCCGCCGCGACGTCGCCGCGCTCGATCAGGAAGCTCTTGAAGACCTGCTCCGATGCTTCGGGCGCGAGCACCGGCGGAAGCGGCTCGTACTCGACCCGGATGTGGTCGAGCGCCTCGTAGGCGCGCGCGCGATCCGCATGCGCGATAAGCGCGATCGGTTCGAGCGCATGGCGCACCTCGCCGTCTGCGAGCAGCGGTTGATCCAGTTCGATGAGCGCCACTACGTTCTGGCCCGGGATGTCGGCGGCCGTCGCCACCACGAATTCGTCCCAGGCGAAGCCGGGGTCCTGGACCAGGCGCCGGATCCGCGCGCGAGCGACGCTGGAGCGCAGCGTGACGCCGTGCAGGCAGCCGGGGATGCGGTAGTCGTCGACATAACGCGCGTGGCCCGCCAGCTTCTCCGGCCCTTCTTTGCGCCGCGCGCTGGTGCCGACGACGTGTGCCACGATCAGTCCTGGTAGCGCACCTTGTCGCAGCCACGTTTGTCGCCGGCACGACAAGCCTTCTCGTAGAAGAGCTTCGCGCGGTCCCGGTCGATCGGCACGCCCTTGCCCGCTTCGTTGTGCAGGGCCAGCTCGTAGCAGGCGGCGCCGAGGCCCGCCTCGCACGACTTCGTGAACAGCGCCAGCGCCTTCGGCAGATCCGGGTTGATGCCGTGCCCGTCCCGGAGCATGCGCGCCAGGCTGAGGCAGTCGAGCTGGATCCCGCCGTCGCAGGCCTTCTTGAAGAGGTTGGCCGCTTGCGGCAGGTCGCGGGTCACGGGCGACTCACCGAACTGGTACATCGGAGCCAGCGCGCCGCAGCTCGCGAAGTCGCCGCCGGCGCAGGCCTGCTTGAAGAACCCGATCGCCTGTTCCTTGTCGACCTCGACGCCCGGCGTCCCGTTGTAGAGGCGTCCGAGGCGGCCGCAAGAGCGGACGTCCCCCGCGTTGCACGCCTTCCCATACAGCGGCACGGCCCGCACGAAGTCGCGCTTGGCGCCGCGGCCCGTCTCGTAGAGCACGGCAACCTCGTGGCAGGCGGGCCCGACACCGCTGTCGCACGCTGTCTGGAAGCCCTCGACGGCCTTGGCCGCGTCCTTCGGCGTGCCAAGGCCGTCACGCCACATCAGGGCCCGAGCGTGGCAGGCGCGTGGCTCGCCGTTGTCGCAGGCCCAGCCGTGCAGCTCGAAGGCATGTGCTTGGTCCTTGGTCCCACCCTCGCCATTCTCGGCGCCCAGCGCCAGGCCGTAGCAGCCCACGGCCGAGCGCTTGTCGCAGGCGCTGCGGAACAGCGCCATGGCCTTCAGGGGGTCCCTTGCGACGCCGTCGCCGATGCGGTAGGCGAAGCCCAGCGCCGCGCACGACGACGGCTCGCCCGCTTCGCACGCCTTGGCGTAGAGGGCGTTTGCCTTCGCGACGTCCTTGGGCACGCCGCGGCCATCGTGCAGCAGCGCCCCCAGCGCGAGGCAGCTTTGTCCCCAGCCGCCGTCGCAGGCCTTCTGGTGGATCTCGGCGGCGCGCGTCAGATTGCGCTCGAGGCCGTCGCCCGCCTGGTAACGCGCCGCCAGCAGGCCGCACGACTCGCCGCTTCCGAGCGTGCACGCGCGATCGAGCAGCTTGACCGCCTCGTCGGGTTTCGCCAGGCGCGACAGTTCCAGACAGGCCGGTGCGTGGTTCGCGGTGCAGGCTTTCTTGTAGAGCGACTCGGCCTTGCCCACGTCCTTGGGGACTCCCTCGCCGCGGGCCTGCATGCCCGCGAGCGTGAAGCAGTCGGCCGCGGCTCCCTTGTCGCAGCTCTTCTTGAGCGAGGCGGGATCGGCAGGGGTCTGCGCCTGGACCGGTGCGGCCAGCAGGCCCAGGGCGAAAACGGCGGCCAGCGGGAGGTTCTGCATCCCAGAATGGTATCGTCGAATGCCCTCCGGTAGCATCGGCCCTGTGAACGGGCGCACAGCCGGCCTGACGGCGCTGGCGATGAGCGCTTTTGCAGCCAACTCGCTGCTATGCCGCGCCGCGCTGGGGCGGGGAATCGTGGACGCGTTCACGTTTGCCAGCGCGCGCCTGGTCGCGGGTGCGGTCGTGCTGGTGATCCTCGTGGCCGCGCGTGGTGACAGACCCCACCTAGGGCCCGCGTGGCCAAAGGCGCTGGCGCTGTTCGCCTATGCGCTGCTCTTTTCGCTCGCTTACGCGCGCATCCCAGCCGCGGTCGGCGCCCTGGCCCTCTTCGGGGCTGTCCAGGTGACGATGATCGGGCAGGGCCTGGTGGCCGGAGAGCGGCCCGCCAGGCGCGAATGGCTAGGGCTGCTCCTGTCCCTGGGCGGCCTGGCCGGCTTGCTGTTGCCCGGTCTCGCCTCACCCGACCCGCTCGGTCTCGCGCTCATGCTGCTTGCCGGCATCGCATGGGGAGCCTACTCGCTGCTGGGCCGTGGCGCCGTGGATCCGCTCGCTGCGAACGCCGCCAGCTTCGCGCTGGCTGCGCCGCTCTCGCTCGTCGCGCAGGTCGTGGCCGTGCGCGTAGTAACGCCGCACGCGACGCCGGCGGGTCTGCTCCTCGCGATCGTCTCCGGCGCGCTCGCCTCCGGCCTCGGCTACGCGGTCTGGTACGCGGCGCTGCGCGGGCTGTCCGCGACGCAAGCGGCCGTGGCGCAGCTCAGCGTCCCTCCGCTCGCAGCCCTGGGCGCTGTGATGTTTCTGGGTGAGAGCCTGAACTCGCGGCTGCTAGTGAGCGCCGCGGCGATCCTGGGCGGGATCGCGCTCTGCCTCAGCCCATGCGGGCCGAACGCAGAAAGCCCATCACCGCGTCGCGGCTTTGTCCCTCGAGGTTGAGGAACTCGACGCCAAAGCCCGTAGGCGGCGCAGCACGCGCCACCCGTCCGTTGCCTACGACGCTCTTGCCGTCGGGCACGGTGAAGCGAAACTTGAGTTCGTCGCTCACGCGCAGCGGGTGGTGGGTCGCGAGCAGCATGCCCCCGGAGCTGAGGTTCAGGATCGCGGCCGCGCACTCGGGCTCGGTCGCAACCTCGACGTGGACCACGATCCTTGCCTGCTGTCGTTCCGGCACCTTGAGCAGCTTCGAGAAGCGCTCGTTCCAGCCCTCGTCGGGCGGCAGGTGGAAGATTGCGTTGGCGCCCGCAGCCAGCAGCTCCTTATCCGAGTTCTGCGTCGAGCCACGGGTCAGGACCGCGATCGAGCGCTTCTGCGTGGCCGGTTCCTTGCGCAGCCTCCGGATCAAGGCCGCGGCCTGGGGCAACTCACGATCCACGAGGATGACCTGGACCCCCAGGCTGGACCCGACGAGCCGCGCGTCGGCGAACTTCTCGACGCGATAGACCTCGATCCCCTGCCGTCCGATCAGCGTAGCGGCCAGATCGGGTCGCAGGTCCCGCTCGGAACAAATGAGAACCCGAAGCATTGGATAGAGCCAGGCGCAATTCTAGCAGACGAGGGAGGGACGCGTCAGCAGGAGGGTGTGTCGGCCGGGTCCAGCGGCGACACTCCCGAGCCGGGGGTCGTCGTGCCGCGCATCAGGAGGACGTACAGGCCGAAGGCGACACCGAAGCCGACGAACCACGCGTAGTCGTAGAGCGGCTTCAGCGGCGGCCACACGAGCCCGCCCCAGGCGAGCGCGCAACCGGCCAGGGTGGCGACCACAGCCGCTGCGTTCCAACCGCCGCGATAGCGATACACGCCGTCCTCGAGGTACAGATCCTCGAGCCGCAAGCTCTTCCGCCGTACGATCCAGTAGTCGGCGATCAGCACGCCCGCGATCGAACCGAGGCCGCCCGAATAGCCGAGCAGCCACGTGAAGATGTAGCCGGAGGGATCGGCCAAGAGGCGCCACGGCTGCATGACGATACCCAGCAGTCCCGTGATCAGCCCGCCGCTGCGAAAGCCGATCGCGCGCGGGAAGGCGTTCGCGAAATCGTTGGCGGGGGAGACGACGTTGGCCGCGATATTCACGGCCAGCGTCGCGACCACGGCGGTGAACATCGAGATCGCGACCACGAACGGCGTGTCGAACTTCGCCACCAGCTTGACCGGGTCCCAGATCGCCTCGCCGTAAATGATGACGGTGGCGCTGGTGATCAAGACACCCATCGCCGCGAACACAGACATCGTGGTGGGCAGGGCGACCACCTGGCCGAGCATCTGCTCGCGCTGGCTGCGGCCGAAGCGCGTGAAGTCGGGCATGTTCAGCGACAGCGTCGCCCAGAAGCCGATCATCGCGGTGAGCGACGGCACGAAGACGGGCAGAAACTCGCCGAGGGAGTCGAGCCTGCCCGGTTGCGCGAGCAGGGGGCCGAGACCATGGGCTTCGCGCACGGCCCATACCAGGAGCACGCCGGTCATCACCAGCACGAACGGCGCCGCCCAGTTCTCGACGATGCGCAGCAGGTTCATGCCCTTGTAGATGATCAGGATGTTGAGGCCCCAGAACAGCAGGAACGACAGCCACTCGGTGCTCGTGTGCCCCTGGAAGCCGGCGCCGAGCAGTGTCGGCCACGAAGGCACGAGGCTCGTGAAGAGGGTCTGCAGCGCCTCGCCGCCGATCCAGGACTGGATCCCGAACCAGCCGCAAGCCACGAGCGCGCGCATCAGCGCGGGCAGGTTGGATCCGACCGTGCCATACGCCGCCCGGGCGAAGACCGGGAAGGGGATGCCGTACTTCGTGCCGGGGTGAGAGTTGAGCAGGATCGGGATCAGCACGATCGTGTTGCCCAGCAGGATCGTGAACAGCGCCTGCGCCCAGTTCATGCCGCTCGCCATCAGCCCCGAGGCCAGCATGTACGTCGGAATGCAGTGTGCCATGCTGATCCACAGCGCGGCGTAGTTGTATGTGGTCCAGTTGCGGTCGGCGATCGCCACCGGCGCGAGGTCGTGGTTGTAGAGGGGGCTCTTCTCGATCCGGCTCGTGTCTCGAAGCTCGACCCGTCCGTCCGGGTGTTCCGTCTCCGTCCCCGAGCCAGTGGACATCCGCCCTCCCGTGCAGCACAGGCAGGGTACCATAGCACTCGAGACATCTTGACATCAGACTTAGCCGACATCATGATGCTTGGGATGCGGACGACGCTGACGCTGGAACGAGACGTCGCTGAGCGGCTCGAACGCGAGCGGCGGCGCACGGGCAAGAGCCTCAAGGCCACGGTCAATGAAGCCCTGCGTGTGGGCCTCGGGCTCGGCGGAAAGCCCCAGCGCGCGCCGCGCTTCGAGGTCGAGCCGCACGCCTTCGGCTTCGCACAGGGCATCGATCTCGACCGGATGAACCAGCTGGTGGACGAGTTGGAGGCGCAGGCGACAGCGCGGGGCATGAGGCGTTGATCGTGCCGGACGTGAACCTGTTGATCCACGCCTACAACCTGGAGTCGCCGGTGCACGCCGCAGCGCGCCGCTGGTGGGAGGGCCTCCTCAACAGCTCGCAGTCCGTCGGCTTGGCGTGGGTCGCGGTGCTTGGCTTCCTGCGGATCTCGACCCACCGTCAGATCCTGGCGAAGCCGATGCCGGTGGGGGAGGCCTGTGGGCGAGCCCGCTCCTGGCTCGCGCGTCCCTACGTCGGGATCCTCCACCCGGGAGAGCGCCATGGCGAGATCCTCTTCGGTCTCCTCGAGGCGCTGGGCACGGCGGGCAATCTCACGACCGATGCCCACCTCGCGGCGCTCTCGATCGAGCATCAGGCTGAGCTGCACACCACCGACGCCGACTTCGCCCGCTTCTCGGGACTGCGTTGGAAGAATCCGTTGGCCTAGCCGTCCCCCAAGCCGGTCACGGAACCAGCGGCCGGCCCGCCTGGCGCTTCACGAACTCGCCCCGGCCGGCGCGGCCTTTCCACTCGCCGTGGTCCACGATCACCTCGCCGCGCGACAAGACCACCGCCGGCGCCCCCTTCATGACGCGGCCCTCGTACGGGTTGTAGTCCACGCGCATGTGAAGCGTCTTTGCGGTGAGCGTCAGCTCGCGATCGGGATCGAACAGCACCATGTCGCCGTCGGAGCCGACCGCGATCGTGCCCTTCTTCGGCCACAGCCCGAACATCTTCGCGGGCGAGGTGGACGTGATCTCGACGAAGCGGTGCACGTCGATCTTGCCGGCCTTCACGCCTTCCCAGAGCAGCATCAGCCGCGTCTCGATCCCCGGCGCCCCGTTCGGGATCTTCGAAAAGTCGTCCTTGCCCATCTGCTTCTGCGGCGGCTCGTTCATGCAGAACGGGCAGTGGTCCGTGGAAACAACCTGCAGGTCGTTCTTCTGCAGGCCCTTCCAGAGCGCCTCCTGGTTCCACTTCTCGCGCAGCGGCGGCGACATCACGTAGCCCGCGCCCTCGAAGCCCGGCTTCTCGTAGTCGTCGTAGGA
>CAYTWT010000336.1:0-6258 GCA_964442185.1 uncultured Acidobacteriota bacterium | reverse complement strand
CCTTCACGCCGCCGCGGGCCGCGTCGTTCAAGAGGCGGTCCAGCAGCGGGATCACCGCCTCGCAGCCCTCGAGGGAAAAGCGCTTGTGGCCGATGAAGCGCGTGTGCAGGAAGCGCTCGAAGCCTTCGGCCTCCACCAGCTTCTCGAGGATGCGCTTGCGCTCGGCAGGGGTCAGGGGCAGCCGGTTGCGCGCCGACTCCATGCGCTCCTGCAGCCACTCCTTGCGCTCCGGGTCCGCGATGTACATGTACTCGACGCCGATCGTGCCGCAGTAGGTCTCGCGCAGGGTCTCGAGGATCTCGCGCAGCGTCGCGCGGTCGCGGCCCGACAGCCCGTTGGTGATGAACTCGCGGTCGAGGTCCCACATGGTCAGGCCGTAGGTCGCCGGGTCGAGATCCTTGTGGGGCGCGCGCTTGCTGTCGAGGGGGTCGAGGTCCGCCACCAGGTGGCCGCGCACGCGGTAGTTGTGGATGAGTTGCAGGACCCTGGCCTGCTTCTCGATCTCTTCGCGGCCCCCTGCCGGGCCGCCCAGGCCCGGGGCCGAGTCGATCTCCCAGCGCACCGGCCGGTGCGGGACCTTGAGCTCGTCGAAGATCCGCTCGTAGAACCCGTCGTCGCCCTTCAGCAGGTCTTCCAGGCGCGCCAGGAACAGGCCCGATTCGGCGCCCTGGATGATGCGGTGGTCGTAGGTCGAGGTGAGGGTCATCACTTTCGAGATGCCGAGCAGGGATAGCGTGCGCGGGGCCATCGAGCGGAACTCGGCCGGGAAATCCAGGGCACCCGTGGCCACGATCAACCCCTGTCCGGGCATCAGGCGCGGCGCCGAGGAGGTGGTGCCGACCGTGCCGGGGTTGGTGAGCGAGATGGTGGTGCCCATGAAGTCGTCGGGCGAGATGGTGCCCTTGCGGGCGCGTGCGACCAGGTCGTCGTAGGCCTTCAGGAAGCTCGGGAAGTCGAGCTTCTGCGCGCCCTTGATGTTCGGCACCAGCAGCGTCCGCGACCCATCCTTCTTCTGGGCGTCCACGGCGAGTCCCAATCGCACCGAGTCGCGTTGGATGCGGTGTGCGCCGCCGTCCAGCTCCGCATAGGCGTCGTTCAGGCGCGGGAAGCTGTCGAGAGCGCGCAGGATGGCCCAGGCGATGACGTGGGTGAAGCTGATCTTGCTGCCGCCGGTCGCGTCGCGGTGCTTGTTGAGCAGCCGGCGGTTCTCTTCGAGCGTCCGCACCGGCACCGTGCGCACCGAGGTGGCGGTGGGGACCGTGAGGCTCGCCTCCATGTTCTCGACCACGCGCATGGCGCCGCCACGGATCGGCTGCGCGATGTCGCCGGGCAGGATCGCGGGAACGATGAGCGCTTTCGAGCGCACGGGGGCGGGTGCCAGAGCCTCCGCCCTCACGATCGTGACCTGGCCGGTCTTCATGGGCTCGGGCGCCGGAGCGGGCTGCGGCGTCGGCTCGGGCTCGGCCTTGGTTCCCGAGATGCGGGCGAAGTAGTCCCGCCAGCTCGGTTCGACCGAGCCCGGGTCCTTCCGGTACTGCTCCAGCAGGTCGAGGGCGAACACGTAGTTGCCCCCGAAATCGTTCACGAGGGAGTCTAGGAGCGGATCGGTCGCGGTGGCCATGGGAGTGTGAGTCTAGTCCTGCCGCGCGCTACGGGGCAAGCGCGACAGGCCGGAGGAGTGAAGCTGTGTCGCAACGGCAACGCCGGGCTCGCAGAAATCTATTGACTTCTGGGAACATTCCTCTATAACTTAACGTTGTTAACCACATGACTGGCGTTCTGAAGGTCGGTGGTGGGAGCAGGGGCGAGATGGGAATCACAGAACGGCGCGAGCGCGAGAAGGAAGAGGTTCGGCGAAAGATCCAGGGCGCAGCCCGCGAGCTTTTCGCGCGCGAAGGCTATGACCACGTGACCATGCGCGCGATCGCCGACGCGATCGAGTACTCGCCCACCACGATCTACAACCACTTCGAAGACAAGGACGATCTGGTCGAGGCGCTCTGCAACGAAGACTTCGCCCAGCTCCTCGCCGCCCTCACCGCAAGCGAGCCGCCGAAGGATCCTGTCGCGCGGATTCGTGCGCTGGGGCAGGCCTATGCTGCCTTCGCCCGTCGCTATCCGAACCACTACCGATTCATGTTCATGACGCCGCGCGACGAGGGCCATCAACCGAAGCCTGAGGATCCCGGCTCGCGCTCGTTCGAACTGCTGCGCCATTCGGTGAAGCAGGCCATCGAGACCGGGCGCTTCCGTGACGAGCCTGTCGACGCCATGGCCCAGGTGATCTGGGCTAGCCTGCACGGCGTAGTCGCCTTGCTCGTCACGTATCGCAACGAGCAGTTTCCTTGCGTGCCTCCAGCACCCGACCTCGTCGAGCGCACGATCGAAAACACGCTACGCGGGTTCCTGGCGTCCTGATGGTCTCCCTGGCGCGCCGCAACCTCTTCCACGACCGGCTTCGCTTCGCGATCACCGTGGCGGGCGTCGCGTTCGCGGTCACGCTGGTGCTCGTACAGGTGGGCCTGTTCATGGGCCTGCTCGGCAAGGCCACGGTGACGATCGAGCACGCGAGCGCCGACATCTGGATCACGTCGAAAGACACGCCCAACGTCGATTTTGCGCACGCCTACCCCGAGACGCGCGTGCTGCGCGTGCGCAGCGTGCCGGGCGTGGCGCGCGCCGACAACCTGATCGTCCAGTTCATGAACATCCAGCTCCCGACTGGCGCCGAAGAGGGCGTGCTGGTCTACGGCCTCGAGGACCTGACGGCCTGGAACCTGCCGTGGAGCGTGCAGGGCGCCGACGTGCGCGACCTGCGCCGCGGCGATTTCATCCTGATGGACAAGTCGGCGGAGCGGCGCTTCGGCAGGTTCGCGATCGGCGAGCACCGCGAGATCTTCGGCCGCCGCTTCAAGATCATCGGCACGACTGAGGGCGCGGCCTCCTTCACCACGGCCCCGATCGTGTTCATGGACTACCGTCGCGCGCAGGAGCTGCACCAGTCGCTGCCGAGCAAGGCGCAGTACACGCTCGTAAAGGTGGCGCCCGGCGCCCAGATCGCGACCGTCAAGGCCGAGATTCAGCGCCGCCTTCCCTGGAACGACGTCTACACCCGGGACGAGTGGGCGCGCCGCTCGCGGACCTACTGGGTCGTCTCGACCGGCCTGGGGATGAACATGGGGGTCACCGTCTTTCTGGGCATCCTGGTCGGAATCGTCGTCGTGGCGCAGACGCTCTACACCTCGGCGGTCGAGCACGTGAAGGAGTTCGGAACCGTGAAGGCGATCGGCGGCTCGAACTGGGACATCTACCGGATCCTCGGCGAGCAGGCCCTGATCGCCGCCGTGATCGGCTTCGCGGTCGGCGGCCTGATCTCGCTGGCGATGCGACCGGCCATGGCCAAGCTCTACCTCAACGTCCTCATCTCCCCCGGCTTCGCCGCGACGGTCTTCGTCGGGACCGTCTTGATGTGCCTCGGCGCGGCCATGTTGTCCTTCAAGCGTGTGGCGGGCATCGACCCCGCACTGGTGTTCAGGGCATGAAGCAGGTTCTCGAAGCGCGAGAGATCGTGAAGGTATTCGAAGAGGGCGCGCAGCGGGTCGAGGTGCTGAAGGGCGTCTCGATCGAGGTTGCACCCGGTGAGGTGGTGGCTCTCGAGGGCCCTTCGGGTTCGGGCAAGACCACGTTCCTCTCGATCCTGGGCTGCATCCTGACGCCGACCTCGGGTGGAGTCACGATCGCCGGCGAGGGCGTCTCGTCGGCGCACCCCGAGCAGCTGCGCGACGTGCGCCGGCGCTTGATCGGCTTCGTCTTCCAGCAGTTCAACCTGTTCCCGGCGCTCACCGCCCTCGAGAACGTCGAGTACGCGCTGAACGTGAAGGGAACGCCGGGGCGCGCGGCGGCGCAGGAGGCTCGGCGCGTCCTCGAGCGCGTCGGCCTCGGCGAGCGGCTGCACTTCCTGCCCCGCGATCTTTCCGGCGGGCAGAAACAGCGCGTGGCCATCGCACGTGCGCTCGCGGGTTCACCTCAGGTGCTGCTTGCCGACGAGCCCACGGCGAACCTCGACACGGCCGCCGGCGAACAGGTGCTCGAGCTATTCCGCGACCTCGCGCGCAGCGAGTCCAAGGGCCTCGTGATCGTCACCCACGACCCCAAGGTGCGGAAGATCGCGGACCGCGTCGTCGGCATCCGCGATGGCCGGCTGGCTGCATGACAACACAGGGTGGGGGGTCGATGGCCAAGCTGAAGACGCAAGCAGTCGTGTTGGGGCTGGCGGGCGCGGGTCTGCTCGGCGCGACGATGTTCCAGGTGGCGGGTGCTGGCACCCAAGCGAAGCTGGTGATCGAGCAGGGCGCTCCAGGGGATTCGAAAGTGGGCACGGTCGCTGCCGAGGGCCGCGTCGTCGCGTATCCGGGCGCCGACGTCGTCGTCGGAGCGGAGCGCGGCGGCCGGCTGGTGCGGGTTCTGGTCGCGGAAGGCGATCTGGTCGCGAAGGGCGCGCTGCTGGCCGAACTCGAGTCGAACGAGCTGCGCGCCTCGCTCAGTGAGTCCCGGGCGCGTCTCGCCGAGGCCGAGGCGGAGATCCGTCTCGCCGAGTCGAACCTGAAGCGCCGCCGGGGCCTCGCCGAGCAGCAGATCATCGCGGCCCACGACCTCGACCAGGCGAACCGCGATCTCGAGATTGCGCTGGCGCGTCGTGAAACCGCGCGCGCCACCCTCACCAGGTACGAGGCGCAGCTCGAGAAGACACGGATCCTCGCGCCGATCGCGGGCACCCTCATCCTGCGCCACGTGGACGCGGGCGAGACGATCGAGACCGGCGACAAGGTCGCCACACTCGCGGACCTCGACCGCTTGCGGATCGAGGCGGAGGCCGACGAGGCCGATGCCGGAGCGCTCTCGCCCGGCGCGCCGGTCGCGATCACGGCCGAGGGCTACCCCGGCCAGAGATGGCAGGGCCGGGTCGAGGAAGTGCCCGCCTCGGTGACGTTGCGGCGTCTCAAGCCACAGGATCCAGGCCGACCCACCGACACTCGGATCCTGGCCGTCAAGGTGGCTTTTGCGGAGCCAACCCCGCTCAAGCTGGGGACGACCGTCGAACTGCGGATCGCGCCCACGCAGCGCTGAGCGCGTGTCGGTCCGGCTCTGCTAAAGTCGGCGGATGCGCCTGCGCCCCTTCGCCGCGCTGAGCGTCGCGGTCTGGCTCGTGAGCTGTGGCCGCGAGAGCGGGCGCGAAGCGCCGCTGCGCGTCGTCCACGACCTGGCGCGGCTCGCGTGGGCCGCGGAGGCGACGGGCAGATACGAGCACGCGGTCTTCGGCACACCCGGCGCCGCGCGCTTTCAGGTCGACGGCTTCGTCAAGCCGGTCGATGCTGCCGGCGGCGAACCCTTCTTGTTGAGTCGTCCGGGCGTGACGGTGCGCGTTGGCGGCGAGCCCGGCGCCGCGCGGCGCGTCGTCCTCGAGCTTGCGGCCTACGCCGGCACCAGGCGACTCAAGGCCGGTGTCCGCTACAACGGACGGCGCCTCCAAGCACTGGCGCTGGTCCGCGACCGTCATCGGTACTTGCTCGACCTGCCCGAAACTCCGGGAGCACCGCGGGGCAACGAACTGGCCCTCCGGTTTTGGGGCGCGGCACGCCAGGTACGGCCGTACGGAGGTAAGATCGCGACGGTCCTCTACTCGATGACGAGCGCCGTCGCAGGCGACGCGGGCCTGGCCTCCCTGGCCCGCCGCCCGGAGCTGCCGCCACCGCTGGCGCTCGAGAGCCGTCCGAACGGGCTCTCGGCCGTGGTCCAGGCACCCGGAACACTCCGCTACGCATTGGAACTCGCGGCCGGCGAGGAATTGCGATTCTCACCGGGGCTCGTCTCCACCTCGCCCAGTATCGGCGCCACGCTCTCCGTGAGCTTGAAGGCGGCCTCCACCGGCGAACGAGAGTTGTGGCGGGGACCGGCGCGGAGCGGCGCCGGAGAAGTGCGGGTGCCTCTGCCCGGCGCGGGATTGGCGCTCCTGAGTCTCCACGTGGAGGGCGATCCAGAAACACGAGCGGCCTGGGGCGCGCCGAGGGTGATGGGCGAGGTCGATCACGACCGGCTCGCCATCCCGGCCCGGGAGGAGCACCACGAGGCGCTTGCCGACCCGTTGCGCAAGGCCCTCTCCGGCATGAACGTGATGCTCGTGATCCTCGATGCGGCCGGTGCTTCGCACTTTTCCTGCTACGGCTACTCGCGCCAGACGACCCCCGAGATCGATCGCCT
>CAYTWT010000335.1:0-5774 GCA_964442185.1 uncultured Acidobacteriota bacterium | reverse complement strand
CATGGCGAAGATCAGGTAAACCATCAGCAGCAGCACCCCCACGAACCAGGCCGAGCGCCCGCTGTTGGTCACGAACGTCGCGGTCAGCGTCGCGACCAGCATCATCGACACGGCGCCCGGCCAGAACTCCAGGGACATCGGCGCCGGGCCCATGACGTAGCTCAGGAGCACCAGCACCGGGGCGGCGAAGAGGGCGATCTGGGACGCGCTGCCGAACAGGCTCAGCATCTCGAGGTCACTCCGCGGGGGAGACGGCGAAGACATGGTAACGCCGAATGAAGGGGCTATCGTCGAGATGGCGTTCAGCATCCGACTCGAAGTTCGCGACACGTGGCCAGGTCACACCAGCGAGCGCAGGAGCTCGAGCGCAGGTGCGATCCGTATGCCTTCGGGCGTCTGGTAGTCCCGAGTGCCGGTCGCCGAGAGCTGCCACGCATCGACCTTCGGAAAGCGGGCCTTCAGGTACCTCAGGCCTCGGTCAACCTCGGCGTCGGCCCACTTGCACTCCACCAAGAGGAGCGGCTGCCGGCCCTCCAGCACCACGAAGTCGACCTCGCGCCCGTCCGTGTCACGGAAGTAGCGCAGCTCCACATCGCGGCCGCGGGTGTCCTGCTCGAAATGCACCCACTTCAGCAGGTGCGAGCCCACGAGGTTCTCGAACCGGGCGGGCCCCTGTGGGACGAGCGACCAGTCGAACTGGTAGTGCTTCTGCTCCTTCTTCACGGCCCGGATGCGGGGGGCCCCGAAGGGAGGGAGGCGGAATACGGCGTACAGCCTCTCGAGCACCCTGAACCAGCCCGCGACCGTCTTGTGGCTCACCTGCAGGTCCTCGCGCAGGGCGTTGATGGAAAGGGGCGAGCCGACCAGCTCCGGCAGCCGCAGCGCGAGGAGCTCCAGGTTGCCGAGGTCCTGGACCCGCTCCAGGCTCGCCACGTCTTCGCGCACCAGGCGGCTTCGGTATTCCCGCGACCAGCGGCGCGCCTCGACCTCCGACCCGCCCAGGAACGGCTCTGGAAAGCCCCCGAGCCTCAGGAGCTGCTGCAGATCCGCGGGCGTGCGCAAGCCCAGCTCCGCCACGGCGAAGGGGTGCAAGCGCAGGAAGTGGTAGCGGCCCTGGAGCGAGTCGCCGCCGAAGCGGTAGAAGTCCAGGCGCGCGCTGCCCGTGACCAGGATGCGCTGGCCGCGGCGGCGAACGTCATAAAGACCCTTCAAGTACCCGCGCCAGGAGCGGTACTTGTGGATTTCGTCGAAGATCCATAAACGCCCGGGGGGAAGCTCGCGGCGCAGGATGCGGTCGCGGTGGGCGCCGTCGTCCCAGTTCAGATAGCCGGCCGCGGCGCCGGGCAGGCTCCTGGCGAGCGTGGTCTTGCCCACCTGCCGCGGACCACCCACGAAGACCATTTTGCGCGCCAGGTCCTGGCGCACCTGCGCGAGGAGGTACCGAGCCTGCCTGGCCATGAATCCACTCTACAGTGATTTTCGACCGATGTCAAAAATACTCACTGCGATATTCGACCTCGGTGGAGGATTGCCGCGCCACGGCGAACACGTGGTAGGCCCACGCCGGCATGTCGAGGTAGAGCCCCGGCCACGTCAGGTCGGCTCCCAGGCGGTCGTACACGGACGGCCCCGTGAGGTCCTGGAGGCGCCACGTGTGCCCGTCGAGATCGTGCCACGGCAACGCTAGGTAGCACTGGCTCGGGTGATCGGAGTAATTCACGGCGACGAGGCGGCGCCTCTCACCCGGGCCGGTCCAGGAAAAGGCCACGAAAGAGTCCCAACTTTCGTTTCCATCCCAGGCGGGACGGCACTCGAGGAGCTGCCAGTCGCCGACGCGGAAGGCCGGGTCCTTCAGGCACTCCAATAGGCCGCCGTAGAACGCGGCGATCCCGGCGTCGGGATCCTCGACGGGGCCGCGGCCGAGGTGGACGGGGACGCGCACCTGCTTGCCCTCCCGCTGGCCCTGGTGGAAGAAGCGGAGGCCCGGCGTGAGGAAGGTGAGGATGGCGGCAGCCCGGTGCGCCTCGGGGGTGAACGTGGCGGCGGCCCGCGGCTCGTCGTGGTTCTCGAGGAAGCGGGCCAGGTGGTCCTGGAAGTCGACGCCCGCGCAGAGGTGCTCGCGGACCGGGCGGGCGTGGCCCTCTTCGAGGCGGTCGTAGAGCCGCTTGTCGTAGGTGTAGTCGAAGCCTTGCTGCTGAAGCGCCCACTCGAGGTCCCAGTACACCTCGGCGAGGAAGAGGAAGCCCGGGACCCTGGCGCGGACGGCCTCCGTCGCCCCGGGCCAGAACGCAGGTGCTGCGATCCCCCAGGTCCTCTCGAAGACCTCCGGCAGGACCAGCATCGCCATGTCGCAGCGGACGCCGTCGCACTGGCGCGCGATGCGCCCGAGCTCGCCCAGCATCGCCTTCTGGAGAGCCGGGTTGCCGTAGTCCAGCTGGAGCGTGTCCGACCAGCCGTCGAAGTGGGGGTCGCGCCCGTAGGCCACGACGCGCGTCCCCTCGCCCGTCGCGACGCGGCAGTAGTTCCGGGGCTGCGCGGCGAGCTGCTCTTCCGTCCCCGACACGAAGAAGTCCGGGTGCTCGGTCACCCAGGGGTGGTCCGGCGCCATGTGGTTCGGGACGAAGTCCAGGATGAGGCGCAGGCCGCGACGCTTCAGGCGCCCGCGGAGCCGGGCGAGCGCCTCGTCCCCGCCGAAGTCCTCGTGGACCCGGTAGTCCCGGACCGCGAAGCAGGAGCCGCAGACGTTCTCCTCGCGGAAGTCGGGCAGGACGCGGTGGTACTCTGCGAGCAGCTCGGGAAGCGACCGCGAGACGCGCCGGGCCGCCTCGCCGGTCTGCCAGACGCCGAGGAACCAGACGAGGTCGAACCCGTCCGCGACCAGACGGTCGAGTTCCGCGTCGGGGATGTCGTCGAGCGTCGCCTTTCGCTCCAGTTCGGACGTCAGCTCCGAGAGCCGGACCCGCGTGTTGACCTGGAAGAGCGCGGGATACCGAGGCGCCGACATGGTCTCTCCTACTCGCCGCCCACCTGTTGCCGGACGACGCGGGTCTCGAGCTTCTCCCTGGGGGTCTCCAGCGCGTCTTGGGCCGTCACGCGTCCGAACAGGTCGAGGAGACGTGCGACGAGGCCGGTCCAGCCCGTCTGGTGGCTGGCGCCGAGGCCGGCCCCGATGTCGCCGTGGAAGTACTCATAAAAGAGGATGAGGTCGCGCCAGTGCGGGTCGTCCTGGAACTTGGCCGAGCCACCGTAGACCGGCCGGCGGCCGCTCGCGTCGCGCAGGAACATGCTCGAGAGGCGCCGGGAGATCTCCTTCGCCACCTCGAAAAGGGTCATCCGGTTTCCGGAGCCGGTCGGGCACTCGACCTTGAAGTCGTCGCCGTAGAACCCGTAGAGATTCATGAGCCCCCGGACGATCAAGGCGTTGACCGGCATCCAGATCGGTCCGCGCCAGTTCGAGTTGCCCCCGAACATCCCCGTGTTGGACTCCGCGGGGAGGTACTGGACGCGATTCTCCTGGCCGCCCGCCAGGAAGATGAACGGGTTGTCGAGGTGGTAGCGCGAGAGCGAGCGGATGCCGTAGGGAGAGAGGAACTCGTTCTCGTCGAGGAGGTACGAGAGGATGCGCTCGAGCTTCGTCTTGGTGAGGGGCGAGAGGAGCCGGCGTCCGGCGTGGCCGATGAAACCCTCGAGGGTCGGGGCCACCTGGGCGATCACCTCGGGGTGACGCTTCCGGAAGAGTGCGATCAGCTCCTGGAGCTTCGGGTGGCGCGTCAGCGTGTCCTGCTCGAACACCGTGCTCGCGCACAGCGGCAGCAGCCCGACCATCGAGCGCACCTTCAACCGGAACGCCTCGCCGCTCGGCAGCCGGAGGACGTCGTAGTAGAAGCCGTCCTGCTCGTCCCACATGTCGTCCCCGTGCTCGCCGATCTTGTCCATCGCGTAGGCGATCCAGATCGAGTTCTCGAGGAACTTGAAGGCGATCTCCTCGTAGGCCGGGTCGTGGTCGGCGAGGATCAGGGCCATCTCCAGCATGTTCTGGCTGTAGAAGGCCATCCAGGCCGTCCCGTCCGCCTGCTCGAGGGACCCGCCGGTGGGCAGCGGCGCGCTGCGGTCGAAGACGCCGATGTTGTCGAGGCCGAGGAACCCGCCGGCGAAGACGTTCTTTCCCTGCGGGTCCTTGCGGTTCACCCACCAGTTGAAGTTGAGCATCAGGCCCTGGAAGGAGCGCGCCAGGAAGGGGAAGTCCTCCCGGCCCAGGTTCTTCTCGAACTTGTAGAGGAACAGCGTCGCCCAGGCGTGCACCGGGGGGTTCACGTCGCTGAAGTTCCACTCGTACGCGGGCATCTGCCCGTTGGGATGGCTGTAGAGGCTGCGGAGCATCAGCAGCAGCTGATCCTTGGCGAAGTCGAAGTCCACGAGCGACAGCGCGATCGTGTGGAAAGCCAGGTCCCAGGCCGCGTACCAGGGGTACTCCCACTTGTCGGGCATGGAGATGACGTCGCCGTTCAGCATGTGGAACCACTCGGCGTTGCGGGCGTTGCCGCCCTTGCCGCCGACGAGTGGGTGCGCCTGGTGCTCCTTCAGCCACCGGTCGAGGTCGAAGTAGTAGTACTGCTTCGTCCACAGCATCCCCGCGAGCGCCTGGCGATGCACGCGGCGCTCGTCCTCGCCGAGCGAGCGGGGCGTGATCCGGTCGTAGAACTCGTCGGCGTCGAACACACGGAGCCCGAGCGCGGTCTCGAATGCCGCTCCGAACTTCCCTTTCTCCACACCTCTGGTCAGGCGGAGCTGGACGACCTCAGAGCCGCCCGCGGGCACGTCGAGGACGTAAAGCGCCGCGGCCTTCGTCCCGGTCTTCGCGGGGTTCACCGCGCCCTTCTCCCCGGAGATCACATGCCGGTGGAACGCGTCCTTCACGTACGGCGTCGAGTTGGTCTGCCCCCACAGTTTCTGAGAGTTCGTCTCGTTCTCCGTGAACAGCAGCTCTGGAGCCCCGTCGCACGAGAGCGTGTAGTCGCCCAGCTCGGGATGAGACGCCACGATTGCCCCGCCTTGCCCGCGGAGGACCGGTTTCTCTCCCTCGTCTCCCCACGACCAGGTGTTCCGGAACCACAGCGTCGGAAGCAGCTGCAGCCGGGCCGCTTCAGGTCCCCGGTTGTGGACCGACACCCGGATCAGGATGTCCTCCGGTCCCTCCTTCGCGTACTCGAGGAAGACGTCGAAGTATCGGTCGTCGTCAAAGATCCTCGTGTCGACGAGCTCGTACTCCAGCTCCTCCCGCGTCCGCCGCCGGTTCGTCTCGAGCAGGTCCCGGTAGGGGAACTCGCGCTGCGGGTACTTGTAGAGGTACTTCATGTACGAGTGGGTCGGCGTCGAGTCGAGGTAGAAGTAGTAGTCCTTGACGTCCTCGCCGTGGTTCCCCTCGCTGTTGGTGAGACCGAACGCACGCTCCTTGAGGATGGGGTCCCGCTCGTTCCAGAGAGCGAGCGCGAAACACAGGCGCTGCTGGTCGTCTGAGATCCCGCCGAGGCCGTCCTCGCCCCACCGATAGGTCCGGGAGCGGGACTGGTCGTGCGTGAAGTAGTCCCAGGCGTTGCCGTCCGCGCTGTAGTCCTCGCGGACCGTGCCCCACTGCCGCTCGCTGAGGTACGGGCCCCACTTCTTCCAGGGGATCCCCGCCTCACGGGCCTCGTTCAACCGCTTCTGCTCGGTGCAGTCCACGATTCCCGTGGCGACCGTCTTCTTCGCTGCCATTGGCGTTCCCCTCTTCACAT
>CAYTWT010000334.1:0-14020 GCA_964442185.1 uncultured Acidobacteriota bacterium | reverse complement strand
GGGATCGTCCAACTGGACGCCTGCTGCATGCACGGTCCAAAGAAGCGGGCCGGCGGCGTTGCTGCGCTGGAAGGTGTCCGCACGCCGTCGCTCGTGGCAAAAGCCGTGATGGAGCATACAGACCATCATTTGCTTGTAGGGACCGGGGCCCAGGCGTTTGCCCGCAGCATGGGGTTCGTCATCGAGGATGATCTGAACACCCCACGTTCGCGTCAGCTCTGGCTCGAATGGAAGCGCCGAATCGACCCGGGCCACTATCTCGACCCGGACGAGCGCACGCTCCTCGAGGATCGAGCGCGTGCCTCGATGGTCGCTGACGGCCTGCTGCGCTCGCGCCATCTCCACGGCACGATCAACTGCGACGGCCTGAGCCCGAAGGGCGAGCTAGCTGGCGTCACCACGACCAGCGGCCTGGCGTGGAAGATCCCGGGCCGCGTCGGCGATTCGCCGATCCTGGGCGCGGGCCTCTACGTCGACCAGTCCGTCGGCGCCGTGGGTTCGACGGGTCGCGGCGAAGCCAATCTCTACGGCCTCTCGTCGTTCCTGGTCGTCGAGCAGATGCGCCAGGGCAGATCGCCGAAGGACGCCGGTCTCGAGGCGCTGCGCCGGATCCAGGCAAACACGATCGAGAAACGCCTGCTCAACAGCCGCGGCCTGCCGAACTTCAACCTGTCCTTCTACGTGCTGAACGCGAAGGGCGAATACGCCGGGGTTGCGCTCTATGCCGAGGATCCGGAGGAGCGCGGCTGGGCGGGCGAGGCCGGCAAGCGTGTGCGCTTCTCCGTCTGCGACGAAAACGGGCCGCGGACGCTCCAGTGCGAGGGTCTCTTACCGGGGACGCCGGGAGACTGAGCTAGAATCCCGCCACCCTTGAGTAGCAGCATGCGTGGTGCGGTTTCGGTCCAGGGTCTGACCAAGACCTTCGGGGGCGTGGCGGCGGTCCAGGACGTCAGCCTGGACGTGCGGCCCGGCGAGTTCCTGACGCTGCTCGGCCCCTCCGGCTGCGGCAAGACGACACTGCTCCGGTTGCTCGCGGGCTTCGAGGAGCCGGACGGTGGCGCGATCCTGATCTCGGGCCGCGATGTCGCCGCGATGGCCGCCTACGAACGGCCTGTCAACACCGTCTTCCAGCACTACGCGCTGTTCCCGCACCGCAGCGTCGCGGGCAACATCGGTTTCGGCCTCGAGATGAACGGCTGCGCCAGGGCTGAGATCCCCGCGCGCGTCGAGAAGGCGCTCGAGATGGTGCGCCTGCCGGGCTTCGGGGAGCGCCGCATCGACCAGCTCTCGGGCGGCCAGAAGCAGCGCGTGGCGCTGGCGCGGGCCGTGATCCTCGAGCCCGAGGTGCTGCTGCTCGACGAGCCGATGGCGGCACTCGACCTGAAACTGCGCAAGGAGATGCAGGTCGAGGTGAAGAACCTGCAGGAGCGCCTCAAGATCACCTTCGTCTTCGTGACCCACGATCAGGACGAGGCGCTGATCATGAGCGACCGGATTGCCGTGATGAACCAGGGCCGTGTCGAGCAGGTGGGAACCCCCGAGGAACTCTACGAGCGGCCGCGCACGCGCTTCGTGGCCGACTTCCTCGCGGTCCGGAACATCGTCGAAGCCACGGTTCAGTCCGTGGAAGCTGGCCGGGTGCGGCTCGTCACCAAGGGCGGCACCGCGATCGTCGCCAAGGACGACGGCGGCTACGCCACAGCCAAGAGCGTCTGGATCGGCGTGCGGCCCGAGCAGATCGCGCTCGTCAGTGGCGGCGAGAACAGCTTCGCCGGCATCCTCGACGACGAGATCTACCTGGGCGACTCGACCGACTGGCGCGTGCGCGTGGGCGCCGAGCTGCTCACCGTCTCCGAAGGCGCCAGCACCGCTCGCGGCCGCAAGCGCGGCGACGCCGCGACCGTCTCGTTCCCGCCCGAGGCCGTGCTGCGTCTGGAAGACCCCGGGGCGGCCGCGCGGCCATGAGGGGCCTGCGGCGGCAGGCGATCCTGCTGCTCCTGCCGTGCCTGCTGGCGCTGCTGGTCCTGTTTCTCTTCCCGCAACTGCTGATGTTCGTCACGTCGCTCGGGCGACGCTCGGCGTATGGCGGTGTCGTGCGCGAGTTCCAGCTCGGCAACTACGCCCGCGCGCTCGACCCGATCTACCTGCGGATCCTGGCGCGCAGCATGGGCCTCGCCTTCTTCACGACGGTGTTTTGCCTGCTGATGGCCTATCCGGTCTCCTACTGGCTGGGCGTCAAGGCTCCGGCGAAGTGGCGTAACGCGCTGCTCGTGCTGGTGATCCTGCCGTTCTGGACGAGCTTCCTGGTGCGCATGTACGCGTGGATCTTCATGCTGCGCTCCGAGGGCCTCGTGAACCTGCTCCTCGGGCAGTTCGGGGTGGCGCCCCTGAACCTGCTCTACAACGATTTCGCCGTGATGCTCGGGCAGGTGTACGGCGAACTGCCGTTCATGATCCTGCCGCTGTACGCCTCGATCGAGAAGCTGGACCGCTCGCTGCTCGAGGCCGCGGCCGACCTGGGCGCCTCGCCGCTGCGCTCGCTGTGGCGCGTCACCATCCCGCTCACGGCCCCGGGCATCGTCGCCGGTTCGGTGCTCGTCTTCATCCCGTCCCTGGGCGCCTACCTCGCTCCCGATCTGCTCGGCGGCGCGCGCACCGTCTACATCGGCAACCTGATCCAGAGCCAGTTCGCGGTGGCGCGTGACATGCCCTTTGGTGCGGCACTCTCGTTCCTGCTCTCGCTCACGGTGCTGGTGCTGCTGTACGTGTTCCGCCGGCCGCTGCGGGCCTCGCAGGCGTGAGTGTTCCCGTCTCCGCCACCAGCCGTGAGACCCGCGCAGGCGCGCTCCCGCTGACGTTGTTCAGCGTCTTCATCTACTTTTTCCTGTACGCGCCGATCCTGGTGCTCGTGGTGTTTTCGTTCAACGCCGGGCGGCTGACGGCCGAGTGGCACGGTTTCACACTGGCCTGGTACGCGAGGCTTCTCGAGAACCCGCAGATCCTGTCGGCGCTGCGCAATAGCCTGGTGGTCGCGGGCGCCTCCACGCTCGCGTGCACGCTGCTCGGCACGGCCGCTGCGCTCGCATTCCACAAGCACCGCTTCAAGCGCCAGTCGGCGCTGGACGGGCTGATCACGCTGCCGATCGTCGTGCCTGAGATCGTGCTGGCCTCGTCGCTGGTGCTGCTGTTCGCTGCCGTCGGCCTGCGCCTGGGCTTCCTGAGCGTGATCCTGGCGCACATCGCATTCTCGGTCTCGTACGCGGTGGTGGTGGTGCGCGCCCGCCTCAGCGGTTTCGACCGAAGCCTCGAGGAAGCGGCGATGGACCTCGGCGCGGGGCCCTGGGCCACGTTCTGGAAGGTGACGCTGCCCGGCATCGGGCCCGGCGTATTGGCGGCGGCGCTCTTGGTCTTCGCGCTCTCGATCGACGACTACGTGATCACGTCCTTCGTCGCCGGCGTCGGCGCCACGACGCTGCCGATCCAGATCTACTCGATGCTGCGGACAGGCATCTCGCCGGAGATCAACGCCGTCTCGACGCTGATCCTGGCGGCCACCAGCCTGCTGCTCTTCGCCGCCTATCGGCTGGAGCAGGGGCGAAGGGCGCGTTCGGCGATCGTCCCGGTGTTGCTTGGGTTCGCGATCCTGGGCGCGCCGTTCTTCCTGGGCGGACGCGCCGCCACGGGCGACCGCGTCCTCAACGTGTACATCTGGTCGAACTACATCTCGCCGGAGACCGTGAAGAAGTTCGAGCAGCGCCACGGCGTCCACGTGAATGTCGATCTCTACGACACCAACGAGGCGATGCTCGCCAAGATCGCGACGGGCAACGTGGGCTACGACATCCTGTGCCCGTCGAACTACCCGGTCGAGAGCCTGCGTCATCAGAACCTGCTGCTGCCGCTCGATCACACGGCGCTGCCGCACCTCACGAACATCGACGCGCGCTTCCTGGACAAGCCCTACGATCCCGGCAACCGCTACTCGGTCCCGTATTTCTGGGGCAGCTGCGGAATCGCCTACGACAAGCGGCGCGTGGGCTCGGTCGACTCGTGGGCGGCGCTGTGGGATGCGAAGTGGAAAGGCCGGGTGCTGATGCTCGACGACCCGCGCGAGACGATCGGCGCCGCCCTCAAGTGGAAGGGGATGAGCTTCAACACCGTCGATCCCGCCCAACTCGCCATCGCGCAGCGGCTGCTGATGGAGCAGAAGCCGCTGGTGAAGACCTACAACGCCTCGAACTTCGAGGACGTGCTGCTCTCGCGCGACGTCTGGCTCGCGCAAGGCTGGAACGGCCAGTTCGCAAAGGTCATGGCCGACGACCACGACCTCGTGTACGTGATCCCGAAGGAGGGCGCCAGCCTGTTCGTCGACAGCCTGGTGATCCCGGCCTCGGCGCCGCATCCGCAGCTCGCCCACGCCTTCATCGACTTCACGCTCGAGCCGGAGATCGCCGCCGAAATCTGCCGCACGATGCAGTACTCGACGCCCAATCGTGCAGCCTTGCCGCTGCTGCCGCCCGCGATTCGCGACAACCCCGCCATCTTTCCGCCCGACGACGTGGTGGATCGGCTGGAGCTGATCCAGGACATCGGCGAGGCGACGGTCCTCTACGACCGGCTCTGGACCGAGGTCAAGGCGGGACAGTGAGACGCGGCCGGGAGGCGGGGCGCTCGCCGGGCGGGATCCTGTGCCGGACCTCGCACTGCTTCGAGAGGCGCTCGACGCGCGTCCAGTCCTCCATGAAGTGCCGCCACAGGTAGCCATAGGTCCTCGAGAAGCGCAGCTCATCCCTCCGGTCGAGGGCGATGTCGCAGACGATCGCCCAGGCCACCTTCTTCCGGGCCAGCTCCGCGATCATGGCCTCCTGCCGCTCGCGCGTGTCTGGAAGCGTGAGCCCGGCCTGGCCGAGAAAGGTGAGCTGCCACACGGGGTTCTTCAACTCGAGCGCCGGATACAGGCCGGGAAAGATCGGAGAGATGAAGAGGGGCTCGTCCCCGGGGGTTTCGGCCTGGGCGCTTTTCTTGATTCGCCGCATGGTCTTCAGCAGGTCCTTGTCGGCCAGAGAGAGCCACACCTGGTCCCCCGCGATGCTCATCCTCCTGAGCAGGAACCTCCCAGGCTCGGCTGCGGCCTTCCGGTAGGCGGGGTGGTCGGTGCCCACGGCAAAGATCGAGGCCAGGAGCAACACGGGCAGCCACGCGACGAGGGGGAGCCGCTTCCCCAGCCGCTCGAACGAGCACGGCAGGGCCATCATCGCCAGCAGCAGCGGGTGGATGCTCGAGGCGAGGTGGGGCAGGTCGGCCCGGGAGAAGGCGTAGTGTATGTAAGAGATCCCCACCGCGGTCGAGGCGAGGAGCAGCGCTCTGCGGCGCAGGTCCTTCTTGAAGAGCAGCACTGCGGCCATGGCGGCCTGGAACAGCGGCAGGACCACGAAGAACAGGCCGATCGTGAAGAAACGCGCCGCGCGGATCGCGGACATCTTGAAGTACGAGTACTGAGGCTTCCAGGGCCACGGGACGGGGCGGGAGAGGTTCGTGACCCCGCCCTGGACGAACATCTTGTTCATCTCGACGAAAGTGTCGAAGAGGCCCGGCGCGAGGAGGAACATCAGCAGCATGGGGGCGTAGCCCAGGACCGCGCCAGCGCCCAACACCCCCAGCCGCCGCAGCAGGCTCCCCCTCTCGATCCTGATCTGGACGATCAGCACGACCGTGAGAAAGGCCAGGGCGCAGTAGAGGCCGAGGTTCCGTCCGAACCAGGCCGCAGCGCCGGCGAAGAGCCCGGCGGCGAAGTGCCGGGTCAGGGACGGCCTCTCGATCAAACGGACGGCGAAGAAGACGGCGCCGAGGCTGATCGTGATCTCGTAGGCCTTGTAGAAGGGGTACATCCAGAGGACCAGGACCAGGCCCGAGAGGGCGAGGCTCCACCAGCGGTCGAAGACCCTCCGGAGCGCCAGCAGCCCGAAGCCGAGGCCCACGCAAAAGAAGACCGTCGCCGAGAGCCGCAGGGCGAGGATCCCACGACCGCCGAGGAGCTTGAACCAGGCGGCCCCCCAGTAGTAGCGCCCCGGATCGTAGGACTGGAAGTCCCGCAAGGGGACCTCGCCAAGCGAGGTCCGTATCGTCCCGTACCAGAGGAAGCCCTCGTCGCTCAGGGCCTCGAGCCAGACGTTGCCGTCGAGCCAGAAGAGCGAGGCCGAAAGGGCCACGGCGAGCAGCGCGAGGCCGAGAGGACCAGGGCCCGGCCTCTCGCCGCCCATCTCCACGCCTACTTGGCGACCAGGGCGGCCCGTACCAGGACCAGCTTGCCTCGTCTGCCGGCAACCGAGTCGACTGTGTCGAGGTGCAGCTCCGGCGCCGCCCGTCGAAACAGCTGGCGGATGAGGTAGAGCTCGTCGCTCCAGGCCAGTACGTAACTGTTCTCGTCGGAGGAGAGAGCGGACACCAGAGCCTGGGCGCGCGGGGCGCCGACCCGCGCAATCCCACGGTAGAAGGGCGGCGAGAATATGGGCCAGCCGAGGATCACCGTCGGATACGGCCTGGGATCGGCCCGCAGGGGGTCGCGTGCGCAGCCCGCGCCGAGGTAGGCGACGACGAGAGTCGGCCGTCGTTCGGCGAGCCGGGCTTCGAACGCCTCGCAGCTCGCATCGGCTCGGGGGGCGATCCCCACCAATTGTGCCGCGGTCGCGACGAGGGCCCCTCCGGCCAGGAAGCCAGTGGCCAGGCTCAGCAAGCTCCACTCCCGCCACCTCCGGTAGGCGGTTCGCCAGGTGTCTTCCGCCGCCCCCCAAAGCACGTTGACCCAGACGACAGCCGCGGCGAGCAACGACAGAGGCAGGGCTATGCGATCCGGGAATCGCATCGAACGCTGCATCGAGGCCGCAAGCACGGTGAGCAGGAGGATACATCCCAGGGAGAGCAGGCCGGAACGCCGATCCAAGAGATGCACCGATTCGAGTCCGCAGGCCAGGAGCACACCGAACAGCAGAAGGGTTCCCCCATATCCGGCACTGTCGTAGGTCTCGCCGACAGCCTGAACCAGGAAGCTCCAAGTCACCTTGCGTGGCTCGCCGCCCGTCTCCCGCAGCCGTTGCAGGCGTTCCAGGGAGAACCAGTCCTCGTCGAGGAAGAGCCAACTGTGGAACGCCTGATAGCGCGCCTTCGTCCAGCCGGCCTGACTCAAGATACTGGGCCTGCGCTTGTCGAGCTCGATGTAGGCGGCATGCCCGTGCAATCGGCCCCGCTCCAGGTTGTAGCGGAGAAAGGCGGCGCCGGCGGGGTCACGTGTCAGGGGCATCGCGGGCGCGATCGCCACACACACGAGCGAGGGGAGCACGAGCGCAGCGACCGCCGCCACGATTCTCCCCGCATCTCGTTCGCCTCGCCTCCATGAGCCCAGGAGGCTGCGCCAGAACTGCGCTCCCTGGGTGGCCAGGAGCGGAGACAGCACGATGCCCGCGGCGGCTACGGCCTCGCCTCGCGTCGCCAGTCCCGCGGCCAGGGCGCCCCCGCAGAGGAGGGAGCGAACCATGAAGCCAGCGCGGTCGGCGGACGGCGCCGGCTCTGCCATCCTGCGCAGGAGGCCCGTGCAGAACGCGAGGAGCGCCGCCCCACAGGCCGCGATGGCGCACGGCGTGAAGCTGACGCGCCAGCTCAGCGCGGCGAAGCCGATCACGAGCGGCAGGATGGCGAGAGTCGCGGTCACGCGCGAGCCTCGCCTCCAGGGCCTCGGAGCATCCAGGAGCGCCACCGTCACCAGGGCGAGCGACAGCGTCTGGAGCGCGTAGAGCCAGAGCCCGTACCAAGGCACGGCGGGCGCCCACGCATAAGCCGCCGCAAGTACCTGGGACAGGACCGGAGATACGAACGGTGCTATGACATTCTGCTGAAAGAACGGGATCAGGGCCTCGTCGTCGTTGGCCAGAAAGCCGCGTGGCAGGAGCACGGCAAACGCAGCAACGTTGATTCCGGCGGCCGCCAAAGCCAGGCTGAACTCGTGGCTGGGGCGGCGGGCGACCAGAGTCAAAGTCTCTATCCGCCAGGTCGCATCGCGAAGGCGAGGAACTCGTCATACTCGCGAATGTAGTCGGTCGGGTCGTAGATCGAGGAGTTCAATACCAGCAGCATGGCGTCGCGCGAGAAGCGATACTGCGACGACCATACTCCGGAGCGGATGTGGACGCCGAGCGTCGGATCGTCCAAGGCCATCTGCAGCCGATGCTCGCCGTCATCGACGAGCAGCCAGCAGCTGCCGCGCAGGCAAGTGAGAAACTGCTCCTCCGTCTTGTGCGCACGTTCGCCCCGGACTTCGCGGGTGGGCACGTCGCCAACCACGAGAAAGCGCTTCGGAGAAAAGGGCAGGCCGGCCGTCATCTCACCAACCAGCGCCCGCCCGCGCAGGTCCTCGAAGGCCGAGAGACGGTAAAGCGTCACTCCATGGACGGACGTGGGGCCGGCCTCTGGCGCTCGGGGCGCCCCCAGGCTTTCTGCCTTGGGCTCCGGTCGCGCTCCGACGTAGCCGTGGATCGCCGCCGGATTTCCCGCCACGATCGCGTTCGTGGGCACGTCATGGGTCACTACCGCGCCCGCCGCCACCATGGCATTGCGGCCCACCGTGATTCCCGGAAGGATCGTGGCGTTGGCGCCGATCGAGGCGCCCTGCCTCACGAGCGTGCGCTCGAACCCGGTTGGTGGCCGCTTGCTTCTCGGGAAAAGGTCGTTGGTGAACGTGGCGTTGGGCCCCACGAACACGTCGTCCTCCAGGGTCACGCCATCCCAGAGCTGCACTCCGCACTTGATGGTGACTCGATCACCGACCCTCACGTCGTTCTCGACGAACACGTGATCGCAGATGTTGCAGTCGGCCCCGATGACCGCGTTGGGCAGGACATGGGCGAAGGCCCAGATTCGCGAGCCTTCGCCGATGCGGGTGCTTTCCACGATCGCCGCGGGGTGGGCGTAGTAGGGCTTCAAGCGCCTTCCTCGCCTGCGTCGAAGCGGAGGCAACGAGCCACCACGTAGGGAGGCCTGCCCTTGGTGTTCTCGAAGGCCCGCCAGACGTACTCGCCGAGCAGACCGATCCCGAGAACGTTGAGGGCTCCGAAGAAGATGACGGCGAGCACCGTGGCGGTATAGCCGGGTACCACGAGGCCGCCCCGCAGGCGGGCATAGAGAACCACGACTGAGAGCCCGATGGCCAGGAGCAGGCCCAGCAAGCCCGTGAGCTCCATGAGGCGAATCGGCAGATGGGAGAAGGCGAAGGCGCTGTCCAGCATGTAACGGATGCGGCGCCTCAGCGACCACGCGCTCCGACCGTAGGGGCGCGGCAAGCGCGCGTAGAGGATCTCCTGGCGGCGGAACCCCAGCCAGCACACGAGGCCGACGAGTGTCGTGTTGCGCTCTTTCAGGGTCAAGAGGTGGTCCCGGAAGAGCTTGTTGCAAGCGAACACGTCGAAGCCCCCGGCGGGCATCTCTGGTTGGACGAAGCGACGGTAGAACCACCAGAACACTGCGGCCGGCAGCTTCGCTCCCGATCGGTCCGCCCGGGTCCGGCGACGACCGACGGCGACATCGCAGCGGTCGCTCGCCACATGGTCGCGGAGAGCGAGAACGAGGTCCTCGGGTTCCTGGAGATCCGCGGACATCACGCCGAAGCACTCGCCTCGCGCGTGCTCGAGGCCGGCAAGGACTGCGGAAAAGGATCCGAAGTTCCGGCTGAGAACCAGAAGCTGGGAGCGCACTCGGGAGCGCGGAAGGCCATCCGCGAGATGCTCCAGGCTACGGTCGGGGCTGCCGTCCACGACGATGACCGCTTCGAGCCCGCCCTCCACGCTCTCGCTCAGCCTGGTGAGCCGCGCCAGCAGCTCCGGAACCGACTCCTCGTTCATGTAGACAGGCACGACGAGCGAGAACATCGACGCCGCATCATAGGTGAAGCGGTACCGTTAAGCGAGCCTTGGGGTGTTGCGGAAACGGTCGCCTATCCGGGCCCTGGCGGAAACTCTCGGCCCGCCACCCGACGGAAGGCCTCGCGGAATACGCGCCACTCCGACTTCAACTCGGGACGGAGGCCCCGAGCCCAGGCGTCCTCGCCGAGGCGGACGATTCGCTCGGGATCGTCCAATTGCTCCGACAGCCGGGCCTGCTGATAGAAGTAGCACCAGCCCCGCGCAGGCTCCGGCTCGAACAGGAAGCGGTGAGGCGGTGGTGGTGACGGCTCCGCCCGGATCCAGCGTTTGGACGATAGCGAAACGAAGGGCAGGGCGGCTCCGCTCAACTGCTTGCCACTTGGCAGAGATCGTCGTCCCGCCACCACCTCGACGCAGCCGCGGCCCGCGTAGATGAGCAGGGTTCGGTCGAAGTCTGCCTTCCAGGCCCGCCCGAAGAGCTCGAACCGGCGGCTTCCCTCTGCGGGCGTCAGTTCAGCTGGGCTCGCGGCGACCGTCTGGCTTTCGCCGAAGAAGAGATCCGCGCTCATGGCCTGCTCGTAGTCCGAGATGATCCGGTCCTGAGCGTTCCTGTAGTCTCGATCGAGGACCAGAACGACACCCGGCTCGAAGGCGGGGGCGCGCCACGTCAGCTCCCAGAACAGCTGCCGCTGCCGTTGCCAGTCGCGTATGAAATCCCGGGCGTTCTCGGCGTGGCATAACGCTCCCAGCCCGACCATGCCCAGGAGGATCGCTTGACCCAGGCGCGGCCGGCGAAGCACCCGCGCCCCGCCGCCGAGCAGCGCGGTCCAGAGGAGGGAGGCGCCCAGAACGGAGCAGTGGGTCCATCGGCTGAAGAGGCCCTGGTACCCGGCGACAGATCCCTTCAGCAGGGGCGCGAATTGGCCGGCGAGGAGGACGCCCAGCCCGACCGTGGCCATCTCGAGCACGAGCTGCCGCGACGCGTGTCCTTCATCCCTGACGCGCGCCAGGCAGAGGATACCTGCGAGCACGCAAAGTCCGGCCAAGAGCCAGGCCGAGGGCTCGGCGTAGAGAGCCTTCGGCAAGTGATAGCCCCAGGTGCCCACCCACTGGTTCCAGCATGAGAGGCCCAGCTTGACCAGCACGTCCCACCCGGGAGCCACCACTGCGTTGTAGCGCAGCCGTTCGTAGTCGCCGGAAGGGCGAAAAACGAAGAGCCGCCAGATCACGAAGCCGAGAAGCACCGCCAGCCACGGAGCCCACGCCTGAAAAAGACGGCGCGCGCTCAAGCCCTCGAGTCGTCGCAGGCGGATCGCGAGCAGCGCCGGCCGCATCAGCTCGAGGCCCAGCGGAAGCTCGTAGAGGAGGAGATAGCCCACGACCAGGATCAGCGAGCCCGCGGTGGTGGCTGTCCGCCTCCACCCGCCCTGCTCCAAAGAGACAAGGCACAGCCAGAGGGAGAACAGGGCCAACAGCAGGCTCAGCTCCATGGCGAGCGCGATGTGCAGGGGCCGCACCCAGAAGAGGGGGTAGACGCAAGCGAGGCCCGCGGCGAGGGCAGCGGTCGCCACTTGCCTCGGCCAGAGCCGCCGAAGGATGAAGAAGACGAGGATACCGTTGAGGGTGAAGGCGAGCCACATCAGCCGGTGGGAGCCGGTCACGGTCCCCGCTAGCCAAGGCAGCAGGCCCACGAGAGGGCGGCCCTGCCCGCCGGCCAGGTCGACGAGAGCTCTCGTGCCGGAGGTCAAGTACACGTACCAGGACGGGTAGTCGTCGTAGTACAGGCCGAACTGTCCGCTGAAGACGCCGAAGGTTGCGGTGGTCAGAGTGGCGACGAACAGGGCGACCCACAACGCCGACGCCGTCCGGGGGCCTGGCCTCACGCGCTCGCCGAGGGGCTCTTGATGCCCTCGATGAGGATTAGCCCGCCGTTGCTGCGAATCCAGGGCAGAACGCCGCCCACACGATCGGTCAGCTCGAGCAGACCTCGGCCCACGCGCAGGGGAAGCAGGTTGACGAGATGAGGGGGGACGAACACGAAGGTGCGTGTCCGCACGCGGACGTCGGTGTCGCTGAAGTTCTCGGTCAGCGTCCGCTCCGAGATGAGCGCCTCCGGGCCCGCCTCCTCGTACCAGATGGGCCACAGCCGCTGGAGCAGCTCGAACGCCCGGCGAAAGACCGTCTCGTTGTTCTCGGAGCCGAAATAGCGGCCACCCGGTCTGAGCACCCGCGCGATCTCCCGGCAGGCGACATGAGGGTCGGGGACGTGGTGCAACACGCCGTAGACGAGGACGTAGTCCATGGCGGCGGTCCTGAGTGGAAAGCGGGTGGCATCGGCAACGAAGAAGACGGCGCGGGCCGCGAAGCGCCCTTCCCGTTGGCGACGGAGCGCCTGCCGGATGGCTTCCTTCGAGACGTCGAAGGCCAGGATCTCGAGGTCGAGGTCCATCAGCTTGAAGGTGCTGCGGCCGTTTCCACAGCCCACGTCCAGCAGAAGGCTGCCCGGATTCAGCTGCCCCTTCCAAGCCTCGAAAGTGAGCGCGTCCACACAGCGCCAGAAAGGCATCTGCTCGTAAGCCAGGTAGGACTGTTTCGTGTTCGTGGCGTACCAGTCGAAGTGGGCCTGCTGTACGGACTGGAGCTTGGCAGGGCCCGCGGCGACGGGCGTGGGGGGAAGGTCCAACGCCGCGAAGGCGGCCGCGTGCCGCTCGCGGAAACGCTCTCGGTCCTGCGCATAGGCGAGCTCGCCGAGAAGAAGGTCGAGCACGCCATCCTCGACCGGGTACCACATCCGGCAGGAACGGCACCAGACGATGCCCTCCAGAAGCTCTCCGTTGGAGCCGACCTGGAGGGCACGGTGATCGAGAGGCTCCCCCGAACACGAAGGGCAACGGAGCAGAGCTAGGTGATTGGCCCTCAACATAATGTGAGAGACAGCATAGCAACCCGAAGGGCCGATTGTCCCGTTCGAGGCGCTAGGGTTCGCGAACGGCGAAAGCCACGGAACCCAGCGCCTCGCCGTTCGGCCTGCGAAAGTGCGCTATGGCGAGGGCGCCTTGGAGCTGTACGATCTCGACCGCCATTCTCAAACCTCGCCGGCGTGCCACGACGCCGGGCTCCAGTGGATCACGATCCGAGAAGGTGGAAGCCGGAGTGGCCACGAAGCCGGGCCCCGGCCCGAAGAAGAGGAAGTTCCCCTGGCTGCTTTGACAGACCTGGAGATCCCCGCCCGGCAGCTGGGCAAGCGGTCGACCGCGCCGGCAGCTCTGCGTCCGTTCCTCTTCGACCGCGGGCGGCGAGGCAAGGTTGGACCGCGGGCCGAAAGGCAACCGGGTGACAAAGACGCGCAACAGGCTACGACCCTGGAACAATCCAGAGGCCGCCCCCTTCAAGCTCGTCGTATGCCGGGCCGGGAGCACCCGCGGCACGGGGTACCTCGGGTCCTCTCCGTTCCAGATCCATCGGAAAAGCGAGGTATGCCAGGGCTCGAAGCGGGGACCCGGATACAGACCATCCGCTCGCAGGAAGTCCCCGCGGAGCCCGACCGTTCCCTGACAGGGTTGTACCTCGACCTCCGTTTGTGAGGCGAGAGCGAGATCGGGCGGAAGAGGTTGAGCTAGCCAGGTGATGGGCGCGGTCCCGTCGCCGCCATGGCGCGCGAGCTCGGCGTAGACGCTCCAGGTTTCGGGAGCGCCCGGGCGCCAGGTCCACACGGCGGCGCCGCAGGACTTCACAAGCCTCCCCCCGACACGCAGGGCCAACCGCTCGGCCTCTTGCACCGACTCCAGGTCGATGAGCAACCACGGCCAGCCCGGCCCGCCGAGATCCAACCCCTCGATCCGCTGAACGACGGTGGCTTCGGTCCGCATAGAGAACGCGCGCCACTCCTCGTGCGTGAGGCGCCCGAGCCCTACAAAGGCCACGGCCACGGAGAAGAGCGCGCCCGGCAAACGGATCGACAGACCCGGAAGGGCGCGCCTCCAGGCGGCGAGCAGCTTGGCGGCGACAACAGCCGCGGCGCCGGACGCGCAGACCACCCAGACGCCGTGGGCCAGGTCCGGGCTCCTGGGGGCAAGGGCGATCACCTGCGGCCAGGGCAGGGCGGCGTCCAG
>CAYTWT010000333.1:0-1546 GCA_964442185.1 uncultured Acidobacteriota bacterium | reverse complement strand
ATCTGGGGTAAGTTCCTCAAGGACTACAAGCCGTCGGCCTGGTAGGGATTGCCTCGCCTGGCAGGGAGCTTTCAGCGATGATCCGATGCACTTGGACGGCCCCGCGCGCCTCGCGGGCGGAAGCATGACGACCGCCCCACCGATGGCAGACGACGAGCGGGCTGATCACGGCGGCGAGCGTGTCCGCGTCGACGGCAAGCCTGGGCGTTCTGCGCCCTCCTGCCCGCGAAGGGCAGACTCCAGGCCGGCGTGGATGCCCGCGGCGCTTCGTGAGGCGGCTTAAATCGCGCTCGGCCCGATGGACAGGATGATCAGGGACGTTTCTGCCTGATTCTCGAAATCCTCGATGCGCTGGCGTTCGCGCCGGAGCAACTCGGCGATCGCCACGGTCCCTGCGTTGCCGACGTCAAGCCAAATGATCTTGGGCGGGAACCCCTCGACATAGCTGCGCTCGCGGAAGTCCGTATCCTTTGAAACGATCACGAGGTCCTGCGTACGCGCGAAGTCCCAGATCTGTGCGTCCTCTGCGGCGCGAAGGTGAATGCCTGTCACGTGGGCGCAGCCGGGGAAGTCGTGGGCGAGGCGTCCCACGAGCTTCGGGCTCAGGTTCTCGTCGAAAAGCAGCTTCACGCCACCGAGTTGGCCAGGCGGCGTTCACGGGCGGCGGCAAAGGCCAGCGCGGCCCGAATGTCATCCCGGGCGAGGTCGGGGAAATCGCTCAGAATCTCGTCTTCCGTCATCCCGCCGGCGAGGTATTCCAGCACGTCGTATACCGTGATACGGGTTCCGTTGATGCACGGCTTTCCGCTGCGCACGGCCGGATTCACCGAGACTCGATCTTGCCACGTCATAGCCGATTGTACCTCTTGCGGATCTTGTCCTCGACGGGCATTCGGCGCCCACTGCTTGAAGAGGCCCACTTCTCCGGCCGCGATCCAGTCGAACAGCGAACCATCCGGCTGCTGGTGCGCCAGCATCTCCTCGAGCCAACTCGTCAGGTAGCCGCGGGATAGAGCCAGCGTGAGAGTGGCGCTAGGCCCGAGCTGTCGCGAACCCAGAGCTGCGGATAGCCAGCGCCCGCACGAAAGCCTTGGACGCGCGTGAAGCGTCCCTGGAACTCCTTGCGGTGCCCTCGAGCGTCGGGCGGAACAGGTCCTGGAGCGCATCGATGGCTGGATCGCCCATCGCATAGGCGCGTGGGCCGGCCGGCGCCGCGCTCGCGGGCGCGCCGAAACACAGCGCCGCCGACAGCCCGAGCGCCACTGCGCCGCCGTGGTATCTTGCGGTCCGCACCGGCGCGTTCTTATCACACCGCAAGGAGATCATGCGTTCCAGTCCTCTCGAGCTGGCGGAAGACCTCGTTCGCAGGGCGCGCGCCGAAGGAGCGACCGACGCCGACGCCCTCGTCGTCTCCGGCACCGACTTCTCGGTCACGGTCCGCAAGGGTGAGGTCGAGAAGCTGACGGATGCCGGCAGCAAGGCGCTCGGCGTGCGCGTCTTCGTCGGGAAGCGCACGGCCACGTCCTATTCCTCCGACTTCTCGCCC
>CAYTWT010000332.1:0-3504 GCA_964442185.1 uncultured Acidobacteriota bacterium | reverse complement strand
GGGAACGCTGGCTGTCATCGATGACCTGGCCGCGCGGCGATGCGCCGCAACCCTCAGCATCCCCGTGCGCGGGACGCTGGGCCTCGTCATCCTGGCCAAGCAGCGAGGCGAGGTAAAGGCTGCGCGTCCCCTGCTGGAGGCACTGCGCAGAGGCGGACTGTATCTTTCCGACTCGGTGCTGAACGCGGCCCTGGCGCTCGTCGACGAATGAAGCACTTCGTCGCGCTCGACCTGGTGCGGCCTCGGCCGGGAAGTGAAGATGGACGACTACGGCTTTCGTCCCTACCTCAGCGTCCGCGCCCGGCGCAAGAAAGCCGAGCGGGACATGGAGCGGCTCCGCAAGAAGGGCCATCCGGTCTCGCCCGTCCTCGTCGCCCGGCGCGCCATCGCGCGAAGAAGGCGCGCCACCCCAAATCGGGTCTGCCCGTGATGTTGGCACTGAAGCCGCCCAAGCGAAGAGTGACCGCCGCCGAGATCGCACGGCTCCATGCGCAACTCGCGTGGATCGCATGAGGCTCCGCTCGGTTCGCTGACCATCCCGCCGTCGACTTGGAGGGCCGTGCCCGTGACGTAGCCCGCGGCCTCCGAGCACAGGAACACGTCCCGCGACAGCGTCTCGGCCCCAGCCAGCTCGTGAGCGTCGAGACGCGGATGATCTCCGCGAGGGAACCGAACCCCAGCAAACGGCGGATCTGTGCATGCGTCAGTGCGCCCGCGCGATACCCCTCCAGAGCCAGGCTCTCGAGAGCGGCGCGGGGCAGGTCGCCCCCGCCTCGCCCTTTCCGCAGACCTGCCTGCGGGTGGCCGACCCCCGGGAAGTGTCTGAGGGGACTTTTATGGTTCGCTCGATATTGTCAAAATGTCCTTTCGATGCTAGGCTCGGGTCTGCGTCGATCGGCCTTCTCGAGAGACTCCTCGGGTGGGTAAGGTCGATTCGTTCTCGGTTCCAGAAGTTGAGCTTTGGTTCAACTCGTCCGATCACCTGCCGCCCCACTTTCACGCGAGTCGGCGCGGGGAATGGGAGGTCAGGGTCTTCTTCCTCTTGTGCACGGAGGAGCGCATCGAGTGGAGCCTGAAGTGGAAGGACCAACGCCGTGCGATACCGCGACAGGCCCTGGAGGCACTACGCGACGGATCGGTCCGGTTTCGGCTCGAGCCCCTTGCGGAATGGGAGGCGAAGGTTGAGCCTCGCTAGCCCCTCGGACGGCCGAGAGATCCGGCCGCAGCGGGTGGGAGTGTTGGTCACGGACCCCGCGTCTGCCCCTGGCTTCCGTTCGGGTCGGCGGTTGCGGCGCGTCTCGGAACGCGACCTGGCGCGGGGGTACCGCGACCCGCTGCTAGTCGTTTGTGCGGCCTCGACCCTGCCCATGGTCGCCAGCGTCGCCCGTGGCGCTGGTCGGCAGCACCGGCTCAGGGGCCTCCTGATCCGGCAGGACGTGGGAACGGGGCTGATCGGGCCCATGCTCGTTCGAGCAGGCCTCAGGATGTGGCGTAACGTGCTCGTGCATCACGGGCCGCCCCTACCCACGCGCGTCCTCAACGCCTGGGAGATGGGAGCCGAGAACGAGCTGATCGCAGAGGCGTCGGTCACTGGAGGCGTCCTGTTCGTGTTGTCCTGTGCGCTGGAGCGCTTGGACGTGCCGATTCGGAAGATTCCGGCTCTGGCGGGGATCCGAGCCGATGACCTGCGTCTTCTCGAGGTCAGCCCCGATGGCGGATACTTGCATTGGCCCAGAGGCGACATCCACTTGGATCTCGGCTCGCTGCGGTACGTGGTCGATCCGGTCTGGCGCGCCAAAGCGGATGCAGCAAGGGTCGGCCACCACGAGCAGTTCGGGGACGCCGTGCGGGCGGTACGGGAGGCGCGCGGGATCCCACAGAACGCCATCGAGGGACTCTCCGCTCGGCACGTCCGTCGCATCGAGAGAGGCATGTTTCCCAAGGTCGCGACCCTGCGGCTCCTGGCGAGGGCCCACGGCCTGGAGCTCGACCAGTATCTGACGGCGGTCGCGGCAGAGGCAGAACGGTACGAAGCCTGCGCGAGCATCGCGCACCCACCGGCCAAACCGGGTCAACCGGAGAAGACCAAAGTGTCCGCAGAACGACTTCGTCGCCATCCCCGTCGGGCCGCCGCTGCCCAACGAGCTGCACATCGGCCGCGCCGAGCGCCGGCGCCTGATCGGTGACCCCGAGGGGGCTTGGCGCGAAGCAGGCGATGACCGCCTGCTCTAGTTCCTGGTGAGCGGAAGGGCTCCGTGCGCAGGTCAGTACCAATCCTCGACGCTGAGACCGGCGACGCGGCGGAACTCACGGGTGTTGTGGGTAACCAGGGTTCCTCCGCTCGCGAGCGCCGTAGCCGCGATCAGGGTGTCCAAAGGGCCGATGCCCTTGCCCGCCGGCTCGAGCGCAGCGCGGATCCGTGCGGCCGCTCGCGCTTCGTCCGGACCGAAGGGCAGCACGCGCGTCGCGGCGAGAAGCGTATCGAGCTGCGCCCGCCGACGGGCAGGCGCTTTCGAGCGCAGCACCCCGACCTCCAACTCGTAGAGCACGAGCGCGGGCAGGGCGACTTCCGAGGGCTTCCGCGCCAGGAGCCGATCCGCCACGCGGCCCTCGCCCTTGAAGAAGAACACGACGCTGTTCGTGTCGAGGACGTACATCGGTTCAGAACCGCTCTCGCCGGCTGTCCCGGCCAGTATGGCGCCGCAAGCCCTTGGCGGAATCCAGGTCGGCCCAGGCGCCGGCCAGGTCCTTCACGCCCTGTGGCCATTCCGTCGCCGTCCTTTCCTGGACGAGCCGGGCTAGCCAGCGGCTCCGCGAGAGCCCGGCGTGCTTGGCCGCCTTTCTCAGTAGTTGCGCCGTGTCTTCGTCGAGATACAGCGTGACTTGCGCCATCGGACCCTCCAGTATACGTGCCATTATACTCGTCTTGTGCGGGGGCCCAACGCGGCGAGAGGAAGGTCGACCACCGAGCCGTTGGGTAGTTACGTCCGCCCCCGCGGCAGCCGGTTCGAGCAGTCGCGGTAAGCCTCCAGGTTGCGGCACCAGCTCTGGCCCCAGAGAGTCGTGTCGTCCCGGCGGTTCTCGCCGAGGATGCAGTGGACGCGGCCCACGAGGTTCCAAGAACTCAAGAAGGTTAGGTCTTCGTTGGGGGGCCTCTCCCTGACCCTGCCGTCGCGGCGCGCATTCAATGGCCTATTTCGCGGAAGGTCGGCAGGCGGCCTCTGGCCGTGGTCGAGGCCCTCTCGCAGCTGCCGTCTGAGGTGCCACCCTCGCGGCATGTCGTCGTGCCGCATGAACCCCCGCAGCACGCGATCGACCACGGGACGGAAAGGTGTAGGCACCGTGCAGTTGCATGCGCCGGCGGTCGAGCTGCCAGTCGCACCCGCCGCCCGTGACCACCAGGGTCGTGGTGTCCTCCTCCTCTTCTTTTCTTGCCGGGGGAGGTAGGGGGTCTTCCGCTCGCCGAGTCGTCCTTCGAGCCCCTATGCTGTGCGACGAGTCGAG
>CAYTWT010000331.1:0-64746 GCA_964442185.1 uncultured Acidobacteriota bacterium | reverse complement strand
AGCGCCGCGGCGCACTTCTACCTGGGCTACACGCTCTACAAGCTCGCGGAGCCGAGCCGCCGCTTCGGTCCTGGCAAACAGCGGGCGGCGGAGGAGTTTGCGCGCTGCTATGCGATCGACCCGGGCTTCGCGCCGGTCTGGCGGCGCCGGAACTAGGAGACTCGGGGGGGTACTAGCGAAGCGCTGGTTGGAGCGCCCGCTTGCAGGGCTCTCGCCCTCGCGGCGCGGCGCGTCTAGTTTCCTATATAGCCCAGGGTCTTCAGGTCCTCGAGGACCTTCTCGTCGAGCTCGGGATGCTGGTCCGGCGTGCTTGCAGTGGCGCGGGCCGCCCCTTCGTAGCTAGGGATCCGCGCGACCTCGTGGCGCGCGAGATAGGCCGGCTCGAAGGCCGCGCGCAGCGGTGCGCCGTCCATGTCCTCGGCGCGCGGCAGCCCGAGCGCGTCCAGAATGGTCGGCGCGATGTCGTAGAGGTCGGCGTCCTCGATGCGGGCCCCGCGCCGGATGCCGGGGCCGGCCAGGAAGACGATCCCGGCGGGCGGCTTCATGTCCTGGTTGGCGTGGTTGTAACGCCCGCCGAAATACCTGAAGCCGTGATCGGAACACACCACCAGCAGCGTCTTGTCGTCGATGCGGTCGAGATACTTGGCGACCGTCCTGTCCATGAACGCGTAGACCGGCAGTGTGACGCGTGCGAAGTCCGCGTCGAGGCGCGCAGCGTCCTCGGCCGAGAGCGTGCCGGCCTGGTCCTTCGCGACGACCTCGGCGTACAGCTTCGGATCGAGGAAATGCGTCGCGAAGTGGCTCGTCACGTCCACCAGCCGGAAATAGGTCGAGAACACCTGGACGGGGCGCTTCGCGAAGAGTGCGTCGCTCACGCGATCGATGGTCAGGTCCTGCGCGATGTAGAACGGGTACGACCTCAGGATCGCCCGGGCCCCGTGCAGCGGCACGGTCGCGTCCTCTTCACGCCACTCGGGAAAACCCTCGCGGCGCCTTTCGGCGTCGACGCCCGAGGGGAACGGCACGCGCAGGCCGCTCAGCTCCGCGAAGAGCGAGGCGGGATGCACCGAGTCGGGGCGCTGGTCGCGCTTGAAGGCGTTGCTGACGATGAAAGCGTTCCGCAGCGGCGGCGGCGGGTAGGAGATCCACCAGTTGATCGTACCCGTCGTGATGCCTCGTTCCGAGAGGATCTCCCAGTACGTCTTCACGCGTCTGCCGCGATCCTCGTACGGCACCGTGAGGCCCTGCCGATTCACGTAGGTCCAGTCCACGATGCCGTGCTTCAGCATCGACTTGCCGGTCGCGATCGAGGTCCACAGGATGCCGCTCTTGTTCGGTGCGAAGCTGCCGAGGTGGCCGTAGGCGCCCGTTGCCATGAGTCTGTTCAGGGCCGGCAGCTTGCCCCGCGCCACGAGCGGCTCGATCAGGTTGGGCGCGGCGCCGTCGAAGCCGAGCAGCACGACGCGCTCGATCCGAGCCGGGCGGGAACAGGCAAGCGTCGCTGCCGCGAAGCACAGCAGCGTGGCGTAGAGGACGCGCCGCATCGCTCGCCATTCTCGCATGACGGCACGGGGTGGCTACGGCCTACGGCTGCTCGGCGACGGCAGGCTCCGCCCAGCGCTCTTCGAGCAACGCCCTGCATTTCCCCCCGCCCTGGCGACAGACGAGCGCGCACTCCTTGCGCCGCACAGTGCGAGGGGCGCAGCTCCTGCTCCGCGGGGTGCGCGCTACAGCCGCGCTGCTCGTGTTCATGGTGCGCACGGATCTTGCACCGCGAAACCCAAGTCGGTTCTGGAGGGACTGCATGAAGGGAGACCGCTTCGGGGACTACGAGCATCTCCTCCGGGTCTTGGGCCTGTTCGCGGCCGGCCTGGTCGTCTTCTTGGTGCTCAAGGCCTTCCTCGTCCCCGCGAGCTTCGGGCTGTACGGCCACTATCGGGCCGACTCCCTGGAGGAGAACCGCGCACGGCCGGTGTCCTTCGCGGGGCATGCCGTCTGTGAGGACTGCCACGCAGACGTTGTAGAGGCCCGCAAGAAGAGCAAGCACGAGCGGGTTTCGTGCGAGGCCTGCCACGGCGCCCTGGCGCGTCACGCCGCCGGTGACGAGTCGGCCGGCAAGCCCGCCCGGCCCACGGCCGCACTGTGCCTCACCTGTCATGCGTCGAACGTGGCAAAGCCCGCAGGCTTCCCGCAGGTGAGCCCGAAGGACCACGCGGAGCCGGGGACCTGCCTCGAATGTCACAAGCCCCATTCGCCGAAGCTCTGAGGGAGAGCCGATGAGCGATCGCAGGGAGTTCCTGATCCAGGGTGGCAAGTTCCTGCTCCTCACCGGCGCGGCCAGCGCGGCGCTCGAGCACGTGCTGGCCGGCGAGCCGACGGCGGCTCCGAATTACACGGCCACCGACCATTGGTGGGGAATGATCATCGACGTGGAGGCGTGCATCGGATGCGGCAACTGCGTGCAGGCCTGCAAGGAGGAGAACGGCGTCCCGAAGGATCCTTTCTACTTCCGCACCTGGGTCGAGCGCTACCACGTCCCCGGCGCCGACATCGAGCACCCGGAGGTGGACTCGCCCAACGGAGGCTACGACGGCTTCCGGGAGAAGTACCGCTCGGGCGACGGCTCGAAGAACTTCTTCGTGCCCAAGCTATGCAACCACTGCGCGCACTCGCCCTGCGTTCAGGTCTGCCCCGTGGGCGCCACCTTCGAGAGCCCCGACGGCGTGGTGCTGGTGGACAAGAAGTACTGCCTCGGCTGCCGCTACTGCGTCCATGCCTGCCCGTACGGCTGCCGTTTCATCGATCCCAACTCCCAGACGGTGGACAAGTGCTCGCTGTGCTACCACCGCATCACGAAGGGGCTCACCACGGCCTGCTGCGAGACCTGCCCCACAGCTGCCCGCACCCTGGTCGACCTGAAGGACCCGAACGATCCGGTCCACGAGTACCTGCGCACCCACATGATCCAGGTGCTGAAGCCGCAAATGGCCACTGGCGCCAAGGTCTACTACAACGGCCTCGACGGCTCCGTGCGGTGAGGTGAAGCGATGCAGGGCCTGATCTCAGGCGTCGACGGCTACATGTACCCGAACGAACTGGAGCTCCAGTGGAGCGTCCTGATCGTGCTGTATCCCTTCATCACCGGGCTCGTGGCCGGGGCGTTCATCCTGGCTTCGCTCGAGCGCGTCTTCAAGGTAGAGGCCGTGAAGCCCACCTACCGGCTCTCGCTGCTGACGGCGCTCGCGTTCATGCTGGTGGCCCCGCTGCCGCTGCAACTGCACCTGGGTCACCCCGAACGCTCCCTGGAGATGTACCTGACGCCGCACACCTCGTCGGCGATGGCGATGTTCGGCTTCGTCTATCTCTGGTACCTGATGGTCGTGCTGCTCCTGGAGATCTGGCTCGACTACCGCAAGGACATCGTGCTGCTCTCGCGCAGCAGCAGCGGAGCGCTGCGGAGCGTCTACCGGCTGCTCACGCTGGGCTCCGACAACATCAGCGAAGGGGCGCTGAAAGTCGACGAGCGCGTCGGCTGGCTCGTCACGCTGGTGGGGGTCCCCTCGGCCTTCCTGCTCCACGGATACGTGGGCTTCATCTTCGGCTCGATCAAGGCGAACCCGTGGTGGTCGACGCCCCTCATGCCCATCGTGTTCCTGTTCTCGGCGATCGTTTCGGGGATCGCCCTGGTCCTGCTCATGTACATGCTCGTCTCGTGGGCCAAACGGGAGGCGATCCAGATGGAGTGCGTCGACACCATCGCCCGCTACCTGCTCTACGCCTTCGTCATCGACTTCTCCCTCGAGATGCTGGACTTGCTCCACCGCATCTACGAGGCCGACGAGTCCTTCAAGTCCCTCGACTTCATGGTGCACACGCGCCTTTATGGCTCGCAGGTGATCCTGCAGATCGTCCTCGGCACGCTGGCGCCCATCGCGATCCTCGCCTTCGTACAGGTGGTGCGCCTGGCGGAGCGCGACCGGGTCCACCTGTACGGCCTCGCCGGCATCCTGACCCTGGTCGGCATCTTTGCGATGCGCTGGAACGTGGTGATCGGCGGACAGCTCTTCTCGAAGAGCTACCTTGGGTACACATCGTACAAGATGGCCTTTGCGACCCGCGAGGGGCTGTTGCCGGCGCTGATCCTGCTCCTCCTGCCGCTGGTGATCCTGTGGGGCCTCGTCAAGCTGCTGCCTCCGTGGCCGAAGGCGGCAGAGGGTGGCGTGAGCGCGGAGGCCTGAGGGCCCTCCAGACCGCCCAGTGCGCCGGGGCGATCTAGGCGGCGCCCCCGCGGAGGATGACTGATGCGGAACCCGCTCGACCCGACCGAGGTGCGGCTCGCAGCCCTGGAGCAGGAGCTTGCCCGCGTCGCGGCGCGTGTGGGCGCCATCGAGGCCGCGAGCAGTCTCGCCCCCGCGGCGGCCGTCCCCGCGCCAGCGGTGACAGCCGAAGCGCTGCTCGAGGCGGCTCCCGCCAGAGCCCGAGCCACGTCGGCTGAGGGTTTGCCGGCCGCCGACTCTGGCCCCGGGTTGCTCGCGCTGTCCGGGCAAACGGTCCTGGCGCTGGCCGGCGCCTATCTGATCCGGGCGCTGACCGACGCCGGGATGCTATCGCCCATAGGCGGCGTCGCACTCGGGCTCGCCTATGCCCTTCTCTTCACGCTGTTGGCCGACCGGGCGGCGGCTGGCGGCCAGACGCTGCGGGCCGACTTCCACGCTCTCGCGTCCGTTCTCATCGCCTATCCGCTTCTGTGGGAGACGAGCACGCGGCTCGGGATCCTGGCGCCTTCCGGAGCACTCGCGGCCCTCGTCGGAGTGTTCGCGGCGGGAGCGGCCGTGGCGACGCGCCACCGTTTGTGGTTGCTGCTCTGGACCGGGACCTGCGTGGCCGTCGTGACGGCCGCGGCGCTGCTGGTCGCGACGCAGGAGCTGCTCCCCGCGATTCTCGCGCTGCTCACGATCGCCGCGCTGGTCGAGGCCGTCGCGCTCCACGGCCCGTGGCCCGGCCTCCGCTTCGTGCCGGCGCTGGCCCTGGATGTGGCTGTACTCGTGCTGGCCTGGCTCGCGGGCCGCCCGTCGGGCCTCCCCGAGGGTTACCCGCCCATCCACCCCGTCGCCGCGGCCGCGGGCGCCCTCGCCCTACCTGCCGTGTACCTCATCAGCATCGCGACGCGAACCTTGCGGCTCGAGCGGGCCGTGGGGACCTTCGACGTGATGCAGGGAAGCGCGGCCCTGGCCCTCGGGTTCCTTGGCGCAGAGCGGATCTGGGCGGCCAGCGGTGGCTCGGGGCTGGCGCTCGGCCTCGCAGGTTCCCTGCTCGGCCTCCTCGGCTACGCCGTCGCCTTCGTCTACGTCGAGCGGCGGCTCGGGCAGGCGAGGAACTTCTACTTCTACTCGACCGCGGGTGGCGTGCTGGTCCTGCTCGAGAGCAGCGTGCTGCTCGGGGCCGGCGGCCGCGCCCTTGTGTGGTCGGGGCTGGGCCTGGCCGGCGTGTGGTTGGGACGCAGCCTCGATCGCATGACGCTGCGCGCCCACGGTGTCGTCTTCCTCTGTGCAGCGGTCGTTTCGAGCGGCGCCTTGGGCACGGCGACCCGCGACCTCCTCAGTGCACCCCGGGTCGAGTTCCTAGAGGTTTTCGGTTGGTTCAGCGCGGCAGCTGCCCTGGCGTGCTACCGGGTGCTGGCGGCAGATCGCGCCATCAGCGGCTGGAAGCGCCTCCCCCATGCTGTCGCGGCCGCCCTTTCTGCTTGGCTGGTCGCGGGGCTCCTCGTCGCCGAGGCCGCGCAGTTGCTAGGCGTTGCAGGGCGGCCCGCCGCCGTCGCGACGCTCCGCAGCGGCGCGCTCGCGATGCTGGCCGTGGGCCTGGCCGCGGCCAGTCGCCGCTTCGCCCTCGTCGAGCTGGGCTGGCTCGTCTATCCGCTCCTCGCCCTGGGCGGGCTGAAGCTGCTGGCGGAGGACCTGCCCGCGGGCCGCGCCGCCGCACTCTTCTTGAGCTTCGTCGTCTACGGCGCCGCGCTGATCGCGGCGCCACGGCTGCTGCGCCGGAGCGAATGAGGTGAGATAGCCTTTCGCCGATGAGCCGTGCCTGGGTCGGCGGACGCGCCCCGACGACGGCTACGGCCGACGCCAGCTCTTCGACTACTTGAGCCCGAGGTCGGCCAGGACCTTCGGGTCGCTCTCGTCCATGGCCAGGATGCTGTGGCAGGCGTTGCAGTCCTGGCTGATCACCCGGCCATCCCGGCTCTTGTGATTGTCGTCGTGGCAGCGGAAGCAGCCGGCAAAGTCCTGGTGGCCGATGTGGTTCGGATGGGTGCCCCAGGTGACCTTCATGTTCGGGAACACGTTACGGCCGTAGATCGCCGCCGCGGCCTTCCCCGCCTGCTCGACGAGGGCGCGCTCCTTCGCGTACACCTCGGCGTGCTGCTCGCGGTAGTAACGGTCGAGGCCCTCGGGGATGCGCCTCAGGGCCGTCTCCTGATCCGGGTACTCGGCGCGCAACAGGGCCACGGCCTGCTTCTTGAGCCACGGCAGGCGCGGGCTCATGCGGCCCGCGGCCAGCGCCTCGTCGACCGCGCGCTCCGGCAGCTGGAACGCGTGGGTCGGCCGGTTGTGGCAGTCGACGCAGTCCATCTGGCGGCGCTCGCCTTCGGGCGGCTTGCCATCGCCCGCGACGTACTCGACGCTCTGGCCCGAGTCGTCCACGTAGCTCACCCAGGGGATGGTCTCGCGCCGGGCGTCGGCCAGGTAGGTGATGCGCGACCCGTCGTCCAGGTGACGCCCGTGGATGCCGCGGTTGCCGCGGGCGTCCTGGCCGCCGACCTTCAGCACCAGGGCCGTCACGGTCTCGCTGTTGTTCTCGTCGTCGGCGTACTTCTTCCGCACCACCAGCCGGTCGCCGTGGAACTTCTGGGGCCAGTGGCACTGCTCGCACGTCTCGCGCGCGGGCCGCAGGTGCTCGACGGGCGACGGGATCGGCCGCGAGTACGTGCCCAGAGCGACGGCGATCACCTGGCGCGTGCCGTCGAGCTTGGAGCGCACGAACCACCCAGCGCCCGGCCCGATGTGGCACTCGACGCACGCCACTCGCGAGTGGGGCGAGTTCAAGTAGGCGGCGTATTCGGGGGCCATCACCGTGTGGCAGCTCAGGCCGCAGAACTCCGTCGAGTCCATGTACTCGAGGCCGTGATAGGACGACACGCCCAGGATCCCGAAGTTTGCGAAGGTGAGCACGAAGAACAGCGAGCCGGCGCGGGCCAGCAGCGGATCCCGCAGGTCCAAGGGCGGGTACTCGGCGGGTAACTCGCGCGTGCGCCGCAACTCGCGAAAGCGACGCAACATGCCGATGGGAATCAGCACCAGGCCCAGCAGAAACAGGGTCGGCAGGATGACGATGAAGAGCAGCCCGCCGTAAGTGTGGGCATGCCCGCCACGCGCGAGCGACAGCACCCAGAACAGGATCAGGGTCAGGCTGGCGGCCGTCGTGAGCGCCGCCCCGGCCAGGCTCGTGTTGTTGCGAAGCAGGAAAAGGATGGGCCGCGTGCGGCCCAGACTGCGCTCGAAGAAGGACATGAAAGCTCCAGGACCGCCGACGGAACTCCGGGCGCACTCCTACCCGGAGCTCCGGGGCGGCAATTGCTGAGGACCGACCGGCTACTTCTGCTCCGGGACCTTGTAGTCCTTGAGCCAGGCGCCGTCGATCTTCTGGACCTTGCGCGTGTCCTTCTCGGCGACCAGCCACTTGCCGACGTCGTTCATCGTCGCGGCGCCCTTCTTGGGCAGCTTGTCGACGTGGCAGTGCATGCAGTTTGCGACCTGGACGCCGGCCGCCTTTGCGGCCTTCTGGATGTCCATGCTCGCGTGCGCGAGTGGCGCCGCGACGATGAGGGCACCGAGTCCGAAGCCAACCGCGACGCCCATGATTCTCCACTTCTTCATTGGACGGCCTCCTTTATTTTGTGCGGAAGAGCAAATTTCGGGCCACCCCGCCTAGCCCGGAGAGAGCGTAACAACAGCGCGCACGGTCAGGAAGACCATCAGCAGCCCCAGCAGGACCGCGATGCTGCCCACGATTCGGCCCGCGAGCAGGACCAGCGGTGCGGGCGGTGGCACCAGGACCGCGTCCAGCTTGCCCGAGGTAATCAGAGCCGCGTACTCGGCTGGGCGCTCGTGGCGGAATTCCTCGAGGCTCGTGCTTCCCGTGAAGATGACGGTGTCCATGGGAAACTTCTCGGGCCGCAGGTGCCCGTTGAAGAAGTGCACGGTGAAGATGAACATCGTCGCGAGTAAAGCCTCCTCGCCGTGGACAACGAAGGCCACATTGAACATCCAGCCAGGCAGAAACCTGGCGAAGACCCCCGGGAACCAGAGCATCAGCCCCGAGCCCCCGATCACTCCCATGCCCCAGAACACTGCCCAGTAGTCGAACTTCTCCCAGTAGCTGAAGCGGCCGAAATCGGGGCGGGGACCCAGCCCCACGAACCAGCGGAAGTGCTGGGCCATCTGGGTCACGTCCCGGGGCTGCGGCACGAGCGAGTCGGTCCCCCACAGGATCCCCAGCTCCTTCTTCACGTAGAGCCGGTGCAGGAGTCGGGCGAGGTGCGCCGCGAACAGGCTGATCATCAGCGTCGCAAAGATCCGGTGCAGGACGCTCGTGACCCCGTAGCCGCCGACCAGCCCGGCCATGATCGCGGCCCAGGATGCCTCCGCGAAGAGGAGCGGGAGCCCCGTCAGACCCAGCCCGAGGAAGCTGAACATGAGCAGGCCATGCAGTAGCCGCTCGGCCAGGCCGAAGCGCCGGACGTGGCTGCGGGCCGGGTCAGCGGGGAGGCTCGTCGCCATCCTTCTCGTCCTCCTGGACAGGGGCTTCGGGCGCTTCGGGCTTCGTGGCGGCCAGCACCATGGCTCGCTCGCGTCGCACACGAATCTCCTTCGGAAACCAGAGCGCCACGTGCAGGCCGAAGAAGGAGAACACGGCGGCCAGCAGTACCTGCATGAACAGCGTGGTGTAGTACACCGGTGCGCTGCGGTCCTTGTCGTGGGGCCGGGCGTGGGGGTCGTACTTCACGTAACTCTCATTGGCCCCGGCGTGACAACGGCCGCAGGTCTGGACCAGGTTCGCCTTCGCCACCCGCGAGCCCGGGTCCGACACCGGCAGGATGTCGTGGGACCCGTGGCAGTCGGCACAAGCCGCCACCCGCGTGAAGCCCAGCGCCGAGGCCTGACCGTGGAAACCATCGCGGTAGGTCTTGAGGGAATGGCTGTGGCACGTCCCACACTCGCTCAGCACCTCGAGCTTCCACGCCGGCACGCCGACGTCGCGGATCGCGTGGGCCGAGTGGCAGTCGGTGCAGACGGCTGCCCGCGCGTTTCCGCCTGCGACGGCCTTGCCATGGACGCTCGTTTCGTAACGCGCCACGATGCCCTCGTGGCACGAGCCGCAGGTCTTCGGCACGTTGGCGTGGTACGCCGGGCTGCTCTCGTCCCGAGGGTCCTTGACGTCGTGGGCCGCGTGGCAGGTCGCGCAGTTGGGGGCGACCTTGAGCCCGCTCTTCGCCAGGGCCTTGCCGTGGATCGAGTCCTCGAAGCGGGAAGCGGGGCCCGCCTTGCCGCCGTGGCACTGCGCGCAGGTCCGGGGGACGTTGAAGTGGTTGGTCGGCGACTGCGGGTCGCTCGCGGGCAGCACGCCGTGCCCGGCGCCGTGGCAGTCGGTGCAGCGGGCGCCCTTGCGCCCGGCATCGATAGCCCGGGCGTGAACGCCCATGGCGTGCTTGCCCGCCGCGTCCTCGTGGCAGGCCGCACAGTTGGCGGGAGCCAGTTTCTCGGCGTGGGGAAGCTCCTTCAGGCTCGCGAGGTCGGAGTGGCAATCCAGGCAGGACAGGCCCGCCTGGGCGTGGATCGACGAGCCGAGCGAGACGCCGTCGTGGCAGGCCATGCAGTCCGCGTCCGTCGGGCCGGCGGCCCCGGCCCCCAGCCCGACGAGCGAAAACGCGATGGAGAAGAGGCTGCCTCTGACGCCGCCTCCCTGGAGCGAACCCGGGCGGGGTCGAGCGCCGCGCGCCGGACGCCCTGAATCATCCCGTCGCCGATCCCGGACACGGCGCCCGCTACGAGAACGAGCGGGCCCAATCGCGTCGGCAGCCATCACGATGTAAGCCTACCCGAACAATTCCATTCTCGCCTCGCCGTAGCTGTCGAAGCGCTCGCCGAAGGCTCGGGAGCGAAGGGCAAGTCCGCCTGGCGCATTTGAACTATTGCTCGGGAACCGGGACGCGTCTAGCCTGATCCGGAAGGTTCATCGTTCATTCCGGCGCTCGGAGGGGCAAGGCATGACAAACCCTATATGGAGGACTCACGCCAGTAGCTTGGAGAAGATCCATGGTTGGCGTCCGTTCAGGTCCGAATCTTGCTTCTGTTGCCCGAGTACGACGATGCTCTGGGGAACCAATCCGAACCCAAGGCCGAAAGAGGTCGGAAAGCCCTTCGTCCGACAGGGCTTCGCCTATACCATCTCGGTTCCAGTGTCGGCCTTGACAACACCCGCCTGCAGTACCTGCGGCACGGCCGCGAAGGAATTGCGGGCCGGTCGAGGAAAGAAGGAGGAGTGAGCATGCGATACCGGGATCTCGCGGCGATGGTCCTGACCGTCGCGGCGTCCTTCGGTGTGCTGGCCCTGTGCACGTCCGCGGCGAGTGCCCAGGAAAACGCACCACCGGTGGATGTCTCGACCTGTCAGGCCTGCCATCAGGACAACGCCTTCACCAACGCGTTCACGCGCAGCCCACACGCCGGGATCGCCCAGGCGTGCGCAGCCTGCCACGCCGGCGCGGCCGAGCACGCCGACGCACAGGCGGAGGGCCGGAGCGACGCGCCCGCGCCTTCCTTCAAGAAACTCAGCCCGCAGGAGGCGAATAACACCTGCCTGAGCTGCCACGAGGACGGCAACCACCCGACTTGGAAGGGCAGCGCCCACGACCGGCGCGACGTCAGCTGCATCTCCTGCCACTCCGTTCACGCCTTCAAGTCGCCCAAGGCTCAGCTGAAGACGGCGAACGAGCCTGAGACCTGCTACACCTGCCACAGCGCGATCCGGGCCCAGAGCCTGCGCACTTCGCATCATCCGGTCCGTGAAGGCCTGATGACCTGCACCAGCTGCCACAACCCCCACGACGGCAGCCGGCCGAAGATGATCAAGGCCGACGTCAACAACGACCTCTGCCTGAAGTGCCACACCGAGAAGCGCGGTCCGTTCTTCTGGGAGCACGCGCCGGTACGGGAGAACTGCTTGAACTGCCACAACCCGCACGGCTCGAACCACGACAAGATGCTCGTCTCGCAGCAACCCTGGCTCTGCCAGCGCTGCCACCTGAACACGCGGCATCCCGGCACGCTCTACACCGGCATCAACGCCACCGGCACGGCGGCGACCGCCAGCAACCGCGCGGTCGAGCACGCGTGCAAGAACTGCCACCAGAACGTGCACGGCGGCAACGCGCCGACCGCGCCGTACCTCGGGCGATAGGAGGGGCCATGAAGCGCATTCTTTCAGCCTGCGCCGTCCTCGCACTCGCACAGCCCGTTCTCGCCCAGGAGGATTTCAACGTCGGCGAGGTCAGCCTCGGGATCCTGCAGAAGGATTTCGACACGAACTCCTCGAAGTTCCTCGAGTACCGTGACATTCCGCAGGGCCCCGTCGCGCCCCTCATCACTTTCTCGGGCAAGAAGGGCGAGCTGCGCTGGGGCATCCGCTCGCGTGACATGACGCAGAAGGACCAGCAGCACGCGGCGTTCGTCGACAACGGGATGATTCGTTTCGACGCCAGTTACGTCGGGATTCCCCACAACTTCGGCAACGGCGGCAAGAGCATCCTGAGCCCCACCACCGACACCAGCTGGCAGATCGCAGACAGCACCCAGGCCTACTACCAGGGCATCATCGGGCTGGCGCCGAGTGCCTCGATCACGTACCCCTTCCTCGCCAGGCTCGTGGCGCCCGGTCTGGCGGCGTCTCCGGCGAACATAGACCTGAAGCTGCTCCGCGGCCGGACCAACCTGGCCTTCAGCCTCACGCCCAAGGACTCGAACTTCGACCTCGGTGTGAGCTACGGCCACGAACGGCGCTCTGGAACCCGCGCCGCGGCTGGCACGTCCTTCGGCTTCGGCAACGTGGTCGAGACCCCGGAGCCGGTCCGCTACATCACCCAGGATCTCACGGTCAACGCGTCGTTCAAGGGCAAGTGGGGCGTGGCCCGGGCGGCCGTCCTGTTCAACGACTTCCACAACGCTTTCGACACGTACTCCTTCGACAACCCGTTCCGTTCGACGGATGCGACCGACCCGTCGGCCTACACGGCGCCGGGATCCGGCTCGAAGGGTGGTCCGCGGTTCGGCGTGATGGCACTCCCGCCCGACAACAAGGCAACCATGGAAACCGTGGGCGCCACGCTGAAGTTCGGGAAGAAGACCCGTCTCACGGCCGACCTCACCCTGGGCCAGCTGCGCCAGAACGAGGACCCGCTGCTGGCCTGGACGACGAACACCGCGATCGTCACGCCCGGCGGCCAGCCCGCCACCACGGCGGCGCTGCCGGCCTCGACGCTGGACGGCAAGATCGACACCACCTCCCTGAACTTCTTCTTCAACACGCGGCCCAGCGACGCGCTGAGTCTCAACGCCCGCTACCGCCGCTACGACCACGACAACAAGACGCCGCGCTATGAACTACCCGTCGGCTACGTCCGCTTCGACGCCGTGTGGGAGGACATCCCGCGCATCACCGTTCCTTATGGATACACCAGCGACGTGTTCGACGCCTACGCCACGCTGGGCAAGGGCGCCTTCGTCGTCGAGGCGGGCTACAAGTACAACAAGGTGGCGCGAACCTTCCGCGAAGCTGAAAACACCAGCGAGAACGTGTTCCGCGTGGCCGCCGACTACCGCGGCGACTGGATCGTCCTGCGCGGCCTGGGCGAGTTCGGCAACCGCGACCACAGCAACTACCACGCCGTCGAGGCCGAGGAGCACTCCTTCCTCGAGGCCGGGCTGCCCGCCAACCAGACCGTGCTCCGCCGCTCCGACCAGGCGAAGCGCGACCTGACCCGCCTCGGCGGGACCGTCGAGCTGTCGCCAGGCTCGGGCAAGGCCACCTTGTTTGCCTCGTACCTCCACACCAAGTTCGAGTACGACCAGAAGCCGGTGGAATGCGAGGACATTGCGGCTTTCCCGACCCAGGCGGTGTTTTGTCCCGGTGGCGAGCAGGCGCCCCTCGGCATGATCGACGACCAGTACGACACCTTCACCGTCGAGGCGAACTACACGCCCGGCGAGCGCGCCACCGTGTACGCCTTCTACACCTGGGAGGACGGCGATATCCTGCAGAACGGCCGCCAGAGCGGCGCGACGCTCAACTTCAACCCGAACGACGTGTGGACCGCGAGCATCACGAACAAGGGCAGCACCTTCGGCGGGGGCGTCGACGTGACCTTGCAGCCGGAGAAGTGGTTCCTCAACCTGTTCGGGCGCTACCAGAAGATCGACGGCAACAACGACGTGTCGCTGGTACCAGGGTACAGCACCATCTACGGCACGAACCCGCTGCTGCGCCAGTGCACGACCACGGGAGCGACGCCCTGCTCCATCGCCGCCTTCGACGACACCAAGCTGACCGCGGTCTGGGGCTCGCTCAAGTACCAGCTCGCCAAGCAGTGGACCGCGGCGGCCGGCCTCGGCTACGAGGACTACAAGATCGACGACTCGCAGACCGGGAACAACCTGAACTACATGCCGGCGTCGTTCTTCCTGCAGGCCGACAACGGCGACTACCAGGCCTGGGTCGGCTACGTCCGGCTTACCTACAGCTGGCAGTAAGGCTCTCGTGGACGTTCTACGGGCGTCGGGGAGATCCCCGACGCCCGTCGTCTTTTCCGAAGGAACTCCTAGCCTACTCTCCGCGGATCCTGGGAGGCGGCAGTGACGGTGCTAGGGCTCGGAGTGACTCAAGGGAGTGCGGATGCGAACTGATCTCGTCTTCGGCATGGCCGGCTCGGGCGGCGACGGTATCCTCTCCGCGGGCGAGTCGTTGATCGCTGCTGCGGCGGCGGAGGGCTACCACGCGATCATGACCAAGAGCTTCGGCTCGCAGATCCGTGGCGGCGAATCCTCCTGCCGCGTGCGGATCGCCACGTCCGAGATCCTGAATCCCGGCGGCGCCCTGGACGTGGCCGTAGCGCTCAACTGGGACGACTTCATGAAGTTCGGCGCGGAGCTGCCGGTCAGCGGCGCGACGGTGGTGCTCTACGACGCGCGCAGCGGTGTGCTCCCAGACAGGCTGCCGCTCGTCGGCGTCACGCCGAAGGAGGTGCTGGCGGTCCCGATCGCCGAGCTTGCGCGGGAGAGCGCCGGCACCGAGCGCGCCAAGAACAGCGTGATCCTCGGCCTGATTGCGGCGTTCTTCGGCGTGGCCCGCGAGGGCCTGCTCGACGGGATGCGGAAGAAGCTCGCCAAGAAGGGCGCCGAGGTGCTCGAGTCCGCGGAGCGCGCGTTCGCGGCGGGCGAGGCCTGGGGCGCCGCTCATCCGCTGCGCGAGCCAATGCCGCTGGCGAAGCCCGCAGACCGGGCCCCGGCCAAGCTGCTCACCGACGGTAACGAGATCTGCGGGGCCGCGGCGATCTTCGCCGGCTGCCGCTTCTTCGGCGGCTACCCGATCACGCCCTCGACCGAGATCATGCAGTTCCTGAGCCGCGAGATCTGGAAGTACGGCGGCACGGTGCTGCAGGCCGAGGACGAGATCGCGGGGATCGGGGCCGCGGTGGGCGCGTCCTTCGCCGGCGCGAAGGCGATGACCGCGACTTCGGGACCCGGCATGTCGCTGAAGAGCGAGATTATGGGCCTCGCCACGATTTCGGAGCTGCCCCTCGTGGTCGTCAACGTGCAGCGCGGCGGGCCCTCGACCGGCATGCCGACCAAGCCGGAACAGGCTGACCTGTACCAGGCTGCGTTTTCGGCCCACGGCGACGCGGTGCGGCCGGTGCTGGCTCCGACCACCGTGGCCGATACCTTCTGGACCACGGTCCAGGCCTTCAACATCGCCGAGCACTACCAGACGCCGGTGATCGTGCTCTCGGACCAGGAGCTCGCCCAGCGCAAGGAGACCCTGGATCCCATCGATACCGACGCGATCGAGGTCGAGGAGCGGCGGCGGCCCGGCGCGGGCGAGCTCCAGGACTACGTGCGTTTTCGGATGACGGCCTCCGGAATCAGCCCGCTGAGCCAGCCGGGGATGCCCGGGGGCAACTACCTCGCCTCGGGCATCGAGCACAACGAGCGCGGCGCCCCGACCGCTAGCGGCGCGATCCACGCCCGCATGAACGAGAAGCGCATCCACAAGCTCGAGCCGCTCAAGCGCCGGCGCGACCTGTTCCGCGTGTTCGGCGACGAGGCGGCGCCTCTGGGCATCGTCAGCTGGGGCTCGAGCGCCGGAGTATGCCGTGAGGCCCTCAGCCATGCCCGCGCCATGGGCCTCAAAGCCAAGCTGCTCGTGCCCTATCTCGTGTACCCGGTGGCCGAGGAGGTGTACCGGGAGTTCTTCGCCTCCGTGCGCGCCGGCCTGGTCGTCGAGCAGTCGCACCAGGGTCAGCTCTACAGGCTGCTGCGCATGTTTCTGGACCTGCCGAAGGCCGTGCGCTCGTTCCCGAAGAGCGGCGCCAACCCGTTCCTGCCGTCCGAGGTGGCGGAGCACCTGCGCCAGGTCGCTCTCGCGCTGCAGGGCGAGAGCCAGGACGCCCGCGAGCCCCAGGAGTGATGCGATGAGCACGACGCTGCCGCCGCCGACCCGGCCCGGGGAGCCCAAGCAGTTCAAGAGTGATCTCAAGCCGATCTGGTGCCCCGGCTGCGGCGACTTCGGCGTGCTGCAGGCGCTGTACCGCGCGCTGGCGGAGGTGGGTCGGCCGCCCCACGAGATCGCGTTCGTGTCGGGCATCGGCTGCTCGAGCCGCATCCCCGGCTATACCACGGCCTACGGCTTCAACAGCGTCCACGGCCGCGCGCTGCCCATCGCCCAGGGCATCAAGATCGCAAACCCCGAGCTACTGGTCGTCGTGGCCGGCGGCGACGGCGACGGCTTCTCGATCGGCGGCGGCCATCTCCCCCACGCGGTGCGCCGCAACGTGGACCTCGCCTACATCGTGATGGACAACCAGATCTACGGCCTCACCAAGGGCCAGCTCTCTCCCACCTCGCCCCGCGGGCTCCACACGGTCACCTCGAGCTACGGCTCGATGGAAGAGCCGGTGAATCCGCTGCTCTACGTGCTGGCCTACGGCGCCGGTTTCGTAGCCCAGGGCACCCCGGCCGACATGCCGGGGTTGGCATCGGTGATCGAGGAGGCAATCCGCTTCCCAGGCTTCGCCTTCGTCAACGTCCAGTCGCCCTGCGTGACTTTCGGCGAGGAGGAGCAGCAGCTCAAGGCCCACAGGGGCCACATGAAGTCGCTGGCGAGCCTCGGTCACGACGACGCCGACCGTCTCAAGGCCATGGCGCTGGCGTCCGACTACGGGAAGGAGCTCTACACGGGCGTCTTCTACAGGAACCCCGAGCCGCCGCCCAGCTACGACGCCCTCGTCCGGCAGCGCCAGGCGGAACTCCGGCCGAAGGCGCTGCCCCGCGAGCGGATCCTCGAGCTGTTCAGCAAGGCCGGAGGCCAGTGATGACGATCCAGAACCTCGAACTGTCCGGGCTCTCTCTCAAGGATGCCCTCGACCTTGCGACGCTCATCGAGGAGGAGGCCCACGAGCGCTATCTGGAACTGGCCGACCAGATGGAGCAGCACCGCACTCCCGAGCCGGCGAGGTTCTTCCGCCTCATGGCCGAAAACGAGGCGAAGCACGGCGCCGAGATCGCCGAGCGCCGCCGGGAGCTGTTCGGAGACGCCCCCCGCGAGGTGCGCCGCTCGATGCTCTTCGACGTCGAGGCCCCCGACTACGACGAGGCCCGCGCCTTCATGACCGCGCGCCGTGCCCTGGGCATCGCCTTATGCTGCGAAGAGAAGGCTCACGCGTTCTTCGTCGCGGCCCTGCCCCACGTGAAGGACGCCAAGGTCAGCGCGCTCTTCGCCGAGTTGCGCGACGAGGAGGTTCTTCACCAGCAGCTGGTGCGCAGCGAGTTGGGCCGCCTGCCGCCCGGCGAGGAGCCCGACGGCGAGGCCTTCGTGGACGATCCGAACCCGCAATAGGTTTACGGGCGGCTCTCCCGAGCGAGGCGCGAAGGCACTTGACAATGCATATGTCTCTTGCACTTATGTATGCATGAGGACGACGCTGGACCTCGACGCCGAGCTGCTCGAGCGGGCGCTCCGGGAGACCGAGGCCAAGTCGAAGACGGCCGCCATCGAGATGGGCCTGCGGGCCCTGCTCGAACGAGGGGCCCGTAAGCACCTCAAGGCGTTGTTCGGGGACGGCCCGCGGATCCAGGCGGTGCGGCGGCGGCGGCCGCGGCGGTTGATGCGGCGCGGGATTGGCTGGATCGACGCGCACCTGCTCGCCAGCGCGCTCGTCTCCTCCGCCGCGCTCGCGAGAACGCTTCCGTAGGAGAAGATCGCGCGGCGCAGGCCCTGGCGGCAGCGCGCGAAGGCGGCATGATTGTGCCGTCCCCGCCCTCGTGTCAGGATCCCCAGGATGATCACGGGCTGGCGGCGCTCCGTGTTGGGCGCAGTTCTGTTCGGCTCCTGCGGAACGGTGGCGACCGCCCACGCGCAGCTCGATACCGAGCATCTGCGCCTCGAGCTGACCTTCATCGACACGGCGCGCTACACCGCCCGGGTCGTGGAGACGGTCAAACTCCGGGAGGCAACGGGCACCCTCGAGCTCGACGCCGTGGGCCTCGACGTCCGCAGCGTCCGGGGGAACGGCGAGCGGGCCCTCGCCTTCGAGAAGACGCCACGGACCCTGCGCGTCCACCTCGAGCCCGCTGCAGCGGCGGGCGCGATCGTCACGCTCAGCATCGACTACACGGGAGTGGCCGGCCGCGGCGTGTACGCGGGCGGCCCTTCGCGAGAGCGGCCTCGCCTCCCGCGCCAGGTCTGGTCCAACAGCTGGCCCGAAGACGCGCGCTACTTCATCCCCTGCCATGACGATCTCAGCGACAAGACCACGACCGAACTCCTTCTCACCATCCCCAAGGACTGGGAGGCCACGGGCAACGGAACTCTCGTCAGCGCGACAGCGAGCGGCGGAGCGAAAACCTGGCACTGGCGACTCGAGCAGCCGGTGCCGATCTACCTGCTTTCCTTCGTCGCCGGCGAGTACGAGACTGTCCGCGCCAGCGCTACGTCCGCGACCGCGGGCCGCGCGAGTATTCCGCTCGACTACCTCGTCTACCGGGGCCGCGCCGAGGACGCGCGGGAGAGCTTCGCCAGCACCCCGGATATCCTGCGCTTCTTCGGCGAGCAGACGGGCCTCGCGTATCCCTATCCGAAGCTGAGCCAGGCCGTCGTCGCGGATTTCCTGTTCGGGGCGATGGAGAATGTCTCCGCCATCACCTACGGGGACGACTACCTGCGCGACGCGCGCTCCCGGCTCGACAACCCGGGCGAAGCCACGATCGCACACGAGATCGCCCATCAATGGTGGGGCGACACGGTGACACCCGCACGCTGGGACGATGTTTGGCTGTCCGAGGGTTTTGCGACGTACTACTCCGATCTGTTCCGTGAGCACATTGAGGGCCCCGACGCCGCAGCCTACGCCCGCGTCCAGAATACCGACAAGTACCTGGCACTGCCCGCCGAGGTTCGAAGCCGGCCGATGCTGTTCGACAGCGACGATCCGAACGAGTTGCTCGGCGCCCTCACCTACGAGCGTGGCGCCCTCGTGCTCGGCATGCTCCGTCACACGATCGGGGACGCGGCTTTCCAGAATGGAATAGCCACCTACATCCGACGCTTTGCCTTCAAGAGCGCCACCTCGGCGGACCTGCAGGCCGCGATGGAGCAGGCGGCACGCCACAACCTCAGCTGGTTCTTCACCCAGTGGGTGCTCGAGGCCGGGTATCCCGATCTGCGAGCTTCCTGGCGATGGGATGAGACCAGCCGGCGGGTGGTGCTTCGCCTCGAGCAGGTCGAAGACAAGGCCGGCCCCTCTTTGCTCTTCCAACTGGCTCTCGACGTGCGGATCGCGACAGCTTCGACTTGGCGCGTCGAGCGCGTCTTCCTGGAGCGTTCGCAACAGGAGTTCTCGCTGCCTGCGGACGAGGCGCCCCGCTCCGTGCTCGTCGACCCGGGAGCGGTTCATCTCAAGCAGCTTCGAGCCGATAAACCCATCCAGGAACGGGTCTTCGACCTGGCGTCGGGGCCGACGGCTGCGGATCGAGCGCTGGCAGCCAGGGCTCTCGCGAGCGACGGCGGTGAGCAGGCACTCGCGCCACTTGCCACCGCCCTGACGCGGGATCGCTTCTGGGGAGTGCGGGTCGAGGCGGCCAAGGGCCTGGGCACGATCGGCGGCGCTCCGGTGGTCGCGGCGCTGCGGCTGGGGACCTCCGACAAGGACCCGCGCGTTCGTGAAGCCGCCTTCGCCGCCATGGCCTCGGCGCCTGCCGCCGAAGTGGCGGGTGACCTCAGTGCGGCGCTGCGCGCCGACCCGAGTGAGCTGGCGCAGGCCGCGGCGCTCCGAAGCATCGGCGCGCTGCGCGTGCAGGGCGCCTGGGAAGCCTTGTCGCAGGCGCTCCTGCGCGAGTCCCATGCGGATCGGATCCGCATCGCCGCTCTCGAGGCCCTCGGCCAACTGGGCGACAGACGGGCCGTGCCGGTTGCCCTCGAGATGACCGGCCCAGGGCGCAGCCCGGCCACGCGCGGCGCCGCCATCAAGGCGCTCGCGGCCCTGGGCCGCGGCCAGGCCGTAGTAGCGAGCCGGCTCGAAAGGCTCCTGGCCGACCCGCAGCCGCCCGTGCGCAAGGCGGCGGCCGAAGCCCTGGGCCAGCTCGGCTCTTCGGCCGCTTTGCTGCGCACCGTGGCCGCCAGCGACGACGTGCCCGCCGTGCGGCGGGAAGCCGCGAAGGCCGTGGCCCGGATCGCGGGCCGATGATCGGAGGACGGCGATGCGTGACGTGATGCCCGAAATCGACCGCTGGCAGGCCGCCGGCGAGTCGGTCGCTCTCGCCACCGTCGTGGAAACCTGGGGTTCGGCGCCGCGGCTGCCGGGCGCCAAGATGGCGGTCATCACTTCGGGCGCCATCGCTGGCTCGGTGAGCGGCGGCTGCGTCGAAGGCGCAGTCGTCGCGGCCGCCCTGGAAACGCTTCGGACCGGAGCGCCCCGGCTGCTCCACTTCGGCGTCGCGGACGAGACGGCATGGGCGGTGGGACTCGCCTGCGGCGGTTCGATCGACGTCTTCGTCGCCCCGCTCGAGGCCGGCGTCTACGCCGCACAGCATGAGGCGCTTCTCGCGGACCGAGCCTTTGCGGTCGCCACGGTGATCGCGGGCTCGCACGATCTGCTGGGGCGCAAGTTGATGCTTGGAGCCGACGGCAGCCGCGCGGGTTCGCTCGGAAGCGCCCTCGACACGGCGGTCGAGGCCGCCGTGCGCCTGGCGCTCGCGGAGGGAAGCTCGCGACGCGACACGCTGCCGCCCGTCGAGATATTCGTCGAAGTGGTGCTCCCCGCGCCGACGCTCGTGATGGTGGGTGGTGTGCACATCGCGGTCGCGCTCACTACGCTGGCGCGGAGCCTCGGCTACCGCACGATCGTCGTGGACCCGCGCCGCGGGTTCGGCAACGAGGCGCGCTTCCCGCACGCCGACCGGCTCATCTCCGACTGGCCCGACGACGCACTCGCCGCGCTCGGCCTGAACGCCTCGGCAGCCGTGGCCATGCTCACCCACGACCCGAAGCTGGACGATCCCGCGTTGCGCGTGGCGCTGCGAAGTCCGGCGTTCTACGTGGGCGCGCTCGGCAGCAAGAAGACGCAGCAGCGCCGCCGGCAGCGGTTGCTGGAGGCGGGTCTCAGCCAGGAGCACCTGGACCGGCTGCGGGCCCCCATCGGCCTCGACCTCGGCGGCCGGTCTCCGGAGGAGATAGCGCTGGCCGTGATGGCGGAGATCGTCGCGGCCCGCAACGGCCGGCTCGGGAAGACCTAGCAGCTAACGGCCGTCTACGTAGGCAAACCCGGGGTGTGCACGTCTACGGCAGGTACTTGCCGATCCAGCTCACCTTGCTGAGGTCGGAGTAGAGCACGAGACCGATCAGCAGGAACATCGCCATCGCCCCCGCGTTCATGATCCAGGTCTTGACCTCCAGGCTGAAGTCGCGGCGGATCAGGCTCTCGCCAGCGAGAATCGCCAGATGCCCTCCGTCGAGCGGGGGGAGCGGAAACAGGTTGAGAATGCCCACGCTGATGCTGATCAGCGCGATCACGAAGAGCAGGGCGCGCACCGGCGAGTCGCTGCGCACCGCTTCGCCGGAGGCTTGCGCGATGCCGACAGGGCCCGAGAGCGCGGCCTTGGCGGAGGCCTGGGCGGTGACGATCTGGCGAATCAGTTCGGCCGTCTGGACCGTGTAGCGCCAGGTTTCCCGAAACGCTTGCACGGCTGCATCGAAGGGGCCCAGCCGCTGGAATGTGGTTTTGCTCGAGATGCCGATCTTGCCCCCGCGCGGCGTGACGTCGAGCTCAAAGAGCGAGCCATCGCGAAACACCTGGACCTTGAGCGGCCCGTCGGGCGCTGCGGCCAGGAGCGCTGGGATCTCCGGAAAGCTCCGCACGGGCTTGCTGCCGACAGCGAGAATGCCATCGTTCGGCTGGATCCCGGCGACACTCGCCGGAGCGCCCGGGATCACCTGGCCCACGCGCACCAGCGGGACGACACCGATCTCACCCGCGCTGCGCTCGCTAACCGCGGTCGCAACGCTGAGCGTCAGTTCTTCACCGCCGCGTCGGATTCGAAACGGCAGCGTCTGACTGGGCCGCAGCAGGATCGTCATGAGCGCCGCTTCCCACGCAGCTTGCGGCTTGCCATCGATGGCGAGGATCTCGTCACCGGGCACGATGCCCGCTCGCGCCGCGGGCGAGAGCGCTTCGACGAAACCGACGACCGGGGGGTCGTAGAGCGTCGAATCGACTCCCCAGCCGAGCTGATAGAGCACCGTGAAGGCCAGCAGCGTCAGCACGACGTTCATGGCCGGCCCGGCGAGATAGACGACGAAGCGCTGCCAGCGTGGCCGAGCGGTAAAATCGCGGCCGTCGCCTTGCCGGCTCACGTCTTCGCTCAGCTTGTCGTCGGGCTCGCCCTCGAGCTTCACGTAGCCGCCGAGTGGGATCAGAGACAGCCGGCAGTCCGTGTCGCCCCACTTGAAACCGAGCAGCCGCTTCCCGAATCCGAACGAGAAGATGAAGACGCGCATCCCGAAGGCCTTGGCGGTGATGAAGTGGCCGAACTCGTGGAAGAAGATCACGATCCCGAGAACGATGATCAGCGAGCCTGTATTGGTCATGAAATTCATGGTCTCTTGAGAACCTTGCTTAGGACGCGGCGCTGGCGGCCGCGTGACGGCTGAGCGCGACGCGACAGGCCTCGCGAGCCCACGTGTCCGCGGCCAGAACGGTGTCGATCGAGTCGAGCGGGGCGGGACGATGGGCGTCCATCGTCTCGGCGATCGTCTCGGCGATGGCGGTGAAAGGGATGCTCCCGGCCAGGAAGGCCGCGACCGCCTCCTCGTTGGCGGCGTTCAGGACCGCCGGCAGGGTTCCGCCTGCGCCAAGCGCGCGGTATGCGAGACGCGGGCAGGGGAAGCGCTCGTGATCGGGCGCTTCGAATTCGAGCCGCATCGGCCTCGTGAAATCCATGCCCGGAATCGCGGCCGGCCAGCGTTCCGGATACGACAGCGCGTATTGGATGGGAAGCCGCATGTCGGTCACGCCGAGTTGGGCGAGCACGGTGCCGTCGACGAACTCCACCATCGAGTGCACCACGGACTGGGGGTGGACGAGGATCTCGACGCGCTCCGCCTGGATCCCGAAGAGCCAGCGCGCCTCGATCACCTCGAGGCCCTTGTTCATGAGCGTGGCCGAGTCGATCGTGATCTTCCGGCCCATCGACCAGGTCGGGTGGTTGAGCGCCTCCGCGGGCGTGATGCTCGCGAAACTTTCCCGGGCGCGCGAGCGGAACGGGCCACCCGAGGCCGTGAGCACGAGGCGTCGTACCTCCTCGGGCCGGCGGCCGTCGAGACACTGGTGCAGCGCGCAGTGCTCGCTGTCGATGGGCAGCAGGCGCGCGCCGGTTTCCTTCGCCCGCGCGACCATCAGCTCGCCCGCCATCACCAGTGTTTCCTTGTTCGCGAGGGCCACGTCCTTGCCGGCCTCGAGTGCTCGGCAGGTGGGCACAAGGCCCACGGCTCCGACCGCCGCAGCCACGACGATGCGGGCATCGGGATGCGTCGCGACGTCTGCCATCCCGTCAGAGCCGACGACCACCCGCACGTTGGCGAGATCCACGAGGCGCGCGAGCGACTCGCGGGCCGGCGCCGTCGCCACCGAAACCAGCTTCGGACGATAGCGTGCCACCTGCTCCGCCAGCCTCTCCACGTTCGCGCCGGCCGCGAGGCCGACCACGCGGAAGCGTCCGCTAAAAGCATCGACGATGCGCAGGACGTTGGTGCCCACCGAGCCGGTGGAACCGAGGATGGAGAGCCCCTTCATTCCCCTAAACCAAAACGGCCCCGCAAACTCGGGGCCGACGCGACTTGGATATCGTACAGGCGGGCGCGGCGCAGGGCAACCCCGGGCCGCGGCAGAGCCTAAGAAAGATAGATGAAGTAGTAGTAGAGGACCGGGGCGCCGAAGAGCAGGCCGTCGAGTCGGTCGAGCATCCCGCCGTGGCCCGGGAATAGCGTGCCCGAGTCCTTCACTCCGGCCCAGCGCTTCAGCAGGCTCTCGTCGAGATCGCCCATGATCCCCATCAGCGAAACGAGAACGCCCAGGCCCACGGCGTCGAAGAGCGCGAGCTCCGGCAGGCCGAGCCGCCGCACCGCGAGCGCGCCCAGGACGCCGCCGCAAAGGCCCGCGGCGGCGCCCTCGATCGTCTTGCCCGGCGAGACGGCGGGCGCCAGTCGATGCCGTCCGACAGCGTGGCCCACGAAGAACGCGAGCGTGTCGGACGCCATGCTGATGGCCAGCAGCAACACCACGCGCCAGGCTCCCTGCTCCTGGGGAGCGACGAGCAAGAGCGCCGCGATCGTCCCGCCGAGCCCTCCCATGTAGACGGCCCCGAGTAGCGTGCCGGCTGCCGAGGGCACGGTGTCCTCGAGCGACTGGTTGCGCTGGAGCGTCACCGAGAGCAGCAGCAATGCAGCGAGCGGCCAGATCGGCGTGGGGTGCCAGCCAGGATCGGCGACCTCGAGAAACATGGACGTGGCCAGCACGTAGCCCGTGAGGCGCATCGGCTTGAGCTGCCGCGCCGCCAGCAGGGCGAAGAACTCGTGAAGTCCCACGAGCAGCGCGCAGGCCACGAGGCCTACCGCGAGGAGTCTTGGTCCGAGGAAGAGCGCGGCCAGAATGGGCGGCAGCGTGGCGAGCGCGGTGAGCGCCCGCCGCGCGAGGTTCGCGCCGTAGCCGGTCGGGAGCCCGTTCAAGCCGGCGCGATCCCGCCGTAGCGCCTTTCGCGCTTCTGGTAGTCCGCGATCGCCTGGAGCAGATGCCGGCGGCGGAAATCGGGCCACAGCACGTCGGTCACCCAGATCTCGGAGTACGCGATCTGCCACAGCAGAAAGTTCGAGACGCGCATCTCGCCGCTGGTACGGATCAGCAGGTCAGGATCGGGCTGACCCGCAGTGTAGAGGTACTCGCTGATCGTATCCTCCTCGATCGGAGCGCCGTTCTTCCCGGCCAGGGCGTCCGCGACTAGCCGGCGCACCGCGTCGGTGATCTCGGCGCGCCCGCCGTAGTTGAGGGCGATGTTGAAGTGAAGCCCCGTGCAGTGCCGCGTCCGCTGCATGCCGCGGTCGAGTTCGGTCGCAACGTCGCCAGGCAGGCCCGGGCGGCCGATCACCTGGAAACGAATGTTGTTCCTGAGCAGCGTGGTGAGCTCCATCCGGAGGTAGTGCTTGAGCAGGCCCATCAGCGTAGCGACTTCTGTCTTCGGCCGCTTCCAGTTCTCCAATGAGAAGGCGTACAGCGTCAGCACCTGAAGCCCCAGGCGCGCCGAGGTCTCGACCACTTCGCGAACCGAGGCGATACCCGCGCGGTGTCCCTCGACGCGCCGCTTGTGGCGCAGCTTCGCCCAGCGCCCGTTGCCATCCATGATGATCGCGATGTGGCGGGGTAGCCGCTCGAAGTCGATCGAGCGCACGAGCGGCAGCTCGTCGGATCCGGACGGGACGACTTCGAGGAGGTCCTGAAGGGACATCGGGAGAGCCTTCGGCCGAGGCGGCTATCTTAGCACTGAGGCCGGGTAGTCCACCCGCACCAGCGTGAGGCCGCGCGCCTCGGCCGGCGCGGGCCAAAGTCGCCGATCGCGCGCCTCGAACGCCCGCCTCAGGCCCTCGACAGTAGTTGCACCGCGGCCGGCGGCCACCAGACCGCCCACGAGGCTCCGGACCATCTTGCGCAGGAAGCCATCAGCCTCGACTTCGTACACGAGCGTCGTGCCATCCCAGGTGACGTCTGAACGGCTGAGCGTGCGCTGCGTGGTCTTGACCGACCCCCCCGCGGATTGGAGTGAGGCGAAATCGTGCCGCCCGGCATAGAGCGCGGCGACTTCAGCGACAACCGTGTGGTCGAGCGGATGTGGCGTGTGGCCGGCATAACGCCTGCGGGTCGGAAGTTGCAGGGCTTCGGTGTCGAGGACGTAGCGATAGAGCTTCGAAGCGGCGCTCCTGCGCGCGTGGAAGTCGTCGGAGGCTTCGGAGGCTTCCAGCACGCGAACATCGCCAGGCAGCCTGTGGTTCAGAGCGCGGGCCAGGTCGGCCGGCGCCAGCTCCCGAGTCAGTCGGAAGCAGCCGACCTGGCCGAGCGCATGCACGCCGGCATCGGTGCGACCCGCGGCAGCAACCTGGATCCGGTCGCCCCCGGCCAGCGGCGCGAGCGCCGCTTCGACAACGCCCTGGACGGTCCGCGCCGCTGTGGGCCGCGACTGGGCCTGCCAGCCCTCGAAGTCGGTCCCGTCGTAGGCGAGCGTGATGCGGTAGTGCAACGCTTCAGCGCGCGGCGCGCGAGCCCGGCTTCTCCGGCCGGCTGCCCGCGGCACACAGCGGACAGGCCGCGGCCTCGTACGCCTCGACCTCGAGGGTCAGCAGGCTCCGGCGGGGCACCCCGAGTTCTACCGTTCCGCCGCTGCGATCCACCAGGCTCCCAACGGCGACCACCCTCGCCCCGGCAGCGGCGACCGCCGCCATCACCTCGCGCGTCGACCCCCCGGTCGTGATCACGTCCTCGACCACGAGCACGGTCTCCTCGGCCTCGAGCGCAAAGCCCCGACCCAACGTCATGCCACCTTGCTGGCGCTCGGTAAAGAGCCCGCGCACCCCAAAGGCCCGGGCCACCTCGTGCGCAACGAGGATCCCGCCCAGCGCAGGCGCCACCACCACGCCGGGCGGGCCGGGCAGCGCCCGGCGCAGCACCGCGGCGAGATCGGCGCATAGCCGGGTCGCGAGCGCCGGATCCATCAGCACGCGGGCGCACTGCAGATAGCGCGGCGAGTGGAGTCCCGAGGAAAGCAGAAAGTGTCCCTGGAGAAGGGCCTTCCGCTCGCGGAAGATCTGCAGCACGGCGTCGCTCATGGCGCCTGACTCTACGCGCCGGCGGCCTTGCGGGGCAAGCCGGCACTTGGGGCCGGGTCGGGGCTCGCCGCTATACTGCGAGTGGTGAGCAAGCTCTCCGCCGTGATCATCGCGCAGAACGAAGAGGCAAAGCTGCCTGGCGCCCTCGAGAGCGTCGCCTTCTGCGACGATACGCTGGTCGTGGATTCGGGCTCGACGGACCGGACCCGCGAGCTGGCGGAGCAGGCGGGGGCGCGCGTGATCGTGAACGCGCCCTGGCCGGGCTTCGTGACGCAGCGCAATTTCGCCGTGGACGCGGCACGCCACGACTGGATCCTCGCCCTCGACGCCGACGAGCGGATCCCCCCCGCCCTGCGCGAGGAGATCGAGACGCTGCGTTCGCGCGGCTTCGCGCAGGCCGGCTACCGGATCCCGCGCGTCGCCTTCTACATGGGACGCTGGATTCGTGGCACCGACTGGCACCCCGATCCGCAGACGCGCCTCTTCGACCGCCGGCGTGGACGCTGGCAAGGCGCATTCGTCCACGAGTCGGTACGCATCGACGGCCGGTCCGGGCGTCTGCGCACGCCGATGACCCATTTTCCGTACGACGATGTCTCGGCACACCTGCGCAAGATCGACGGCTACACGACGCTCTGGGCCCGGCAGTCGCATGCGGCGGGACGCACCGCCGGGCTTGCCGACATGACGCTGGCGCCGGCCTGGACGTTCGTGCGGAACTACTTCTTACGGCGCGGCTTCATGCTCGGCCACGCGGGCCTCACGATCTCGACGCTGAATGCCTACTACACGTTCGTCAAGCTCGCGAAACTCGGCGAGCTGCGTCGGGAAACCAAGCTCCCTCGATGAGGGTGCTGCACGTCGATTCCGCCCTGGGCTGGCGCGGGGGCCAGAACCAGGTGTGGCTCACCGCGAAAGGCATGGCCGCCCGCGGTCACGAGGTGCTCGTGGCGTGTCGTCGCGGAGGGCGGCTCGCGGCGCGCTTGCACGAGGCTCGGCTGCCGGTCCGCGAGATCCCGTTTCGGGGCGATTTCTGGCCGCCTGCGATCCTCACGTTGCGCCGCGTCGTGCGCGAGTTTCGACCCGACGTCGTGCAGCTTCACGATCCACACGCTGTCGCGGCGGGGCTATTCGCGGGCCGCGCGGCGCAGCGCCGGATCGCGACCCGCCGCGTGGACTTTCCGGTGCTGAGCGGCAAGTACCGGCGTTGCGAACGAGTCGTGGCCGTCAGCCGCGCGATCGCCGCGGTGCTCGCCGCGGGGGGTGTGCCTGAGGCACGCCTGCGCGTCGTCTACGAGGGCGTTCCGGATCGGCCCGCCCAGGACGGCGGACGCGAGGTCTTCGCCGCCCTGGGCATCCCTGCCGACGCGCCGGTCGTGGGCAACGTGGCGGCGCTCACGGATCACAAGGACCACGCGACGTTACTCGAAGCGGCGGCGCTCGTGGGCGCGCGCGTTCCCAAGGCCCGCTTCCTGATCCTCGGCGAAGGCGAGCTGCGCTCGTCGCTCGAAACACGGGCGCGTGAACTGGGCCTGACCGGGCGCGTCGTCTTCGGCGGCTTCCGCACCGATCTCGATCGGTTGATTCCCGCCTTCACCGTCTCTTGCCTCACCTCGCATCATGAAGGGCTTGGTACGAGCCTGCTCGACGCCATGAATTTCGCTCGACCGATCGTGGTCACGAACGCGGGCGGCATCCCCGAAGCCGTCGAGGACGGCGTGACGGGTAGAGTCGTCGCGGCGCGCGCGCCGGAGCACTTGGCGAACGCCCTGTGCGAGGTCCTGCTCGATTCGACCCGAGCCGCTACGCTGGGCGCCTCGGGTCGGCAGCGCTTCCTGGAGCGCTTCTCGGTGGAGCGGATGCTCGACGCGACGCTGGGCGTCTACGCGGAGCTGCTGTGAAGGTGCGCGCCATCCTGAACCCGCGCGCCGGGGTCGCGGCCGAGCGCGCGCGCCGCGCGATCCTGGATGGCCCCTGGCCCGAGGTCGAGCTGATCGAGACGCGGGCTCCCGGGCATGCACGCGAGCTGGCCCAGGAAGCCGCGGCCGCGGGTTGCGAGCTGGTCCTCGCGGCGGGCGGCGACGGCACTGCGAACGAAGTCGCCTGGGGGCTGCTCGGGTCGGGGGCAACGCTTGGACTCGTTCCCGTGGGCTCGGGGAATGGCCTCGCACGCACGCTCCGCATCCCGCTCCGTCCGGCCGCTGCGATGGCCGCGCTGGCGAGCGGGCGCACGCGCCGCATGGACGTGGGCTTTCTCGACGATCGGCCGTTCCTGAACGTGGCCGGAGCGGGCCTCGATGCGCTGGTGGGCGCCGACTTCCACGCGCACGGCCGAGACGGTGGCCGGCGCGGCATCTTCAGCTACCTGCGACTGAGCCTGAGGCGGGCGCTTTGCTACCCGGCTGAAGCCTGGACGCTCGATGCCGGAGCGGAGCGCTTCGAGGGACGCGCGCTGATCGTGGCCTTCGTCAACGGCCGGCAGTACGGCGGCGGCGCCATCGTCGCGCCGCATGCGCGCCTCGACGACGGCCTGCTCGACGTGGTCGTGTTCGAGGGCGCGCCGCGTGCCGAAGTGATCCTGAACGCGCCGCGGCTGTTTCTCGGAAGCATCGACGCCTATCGGCGGTATCGCCACATGCGCGCGGCGCGAGCGCGTCTGAGCGGCCCGCCGGCGTTTCTCCGCCATCGCGACGGCGAGCTCGACGCGGCTGCCGCAGCTGCGGACGTCCGCCTCGAACCGAAAGCGCTCCGCATTCGCGTCCCGAAGAAGACTGCGGAAGACCCCGCCGGCCCGTTCGGACTCGTCGAAGACTCCGGGGAGCACTGACCCATGCGCCCTCCCGTGAACCGACCGCGAGTAGAGGAGTGGTCGCTCCTCGCCCTGGCCATGCTGGTCGCGCTCACCTTCCTGCGGGCGGAAGGTAGCCCGGATATCCCCATCTGGCTGGACTGGATCCGCCACTGCCATTGGCTGGGCCTCGTGGACGGCTACGCCGACATCAAGATCGACTATCCGCCGCTCAGCCTCGCCATCCTCTACGGGGTCGCCCTCGTCTCGAAAGCGGTCGGGGTGGCCGGCGTCTTCGGCCTCAAGGTTTCGCTGCTGCTAGCCCTCCTCGCCACCGCGTTCGTGTATGGGCGGGCTTCGCGAAGCCTGCCTCGGACCACTGGGCTTCTGGTAGTGCTCATCCCGAGCTCGGTCGGCCTCGGCTACCTGGACGTGTACTACGCGCCGCTGCTCCTGCTCGCCTTCGGTAGCCTCCAGCAGGGCAAGTGGGGTCGGTTCGGGGCCCTCTTCTCCACGGCCTGTCTCGTCAAGTGGCAGCCGCTGTTGCTCGCCCCCTTCTGTCTCGTGTACCTCTGGAAGCGCGAGAAGCGAGCCGCGTGGACGGCACTCGGAGCGGCGGCGATACCCGTAGCCGCCCTCTTCCTCTTCTTCGGTCCGGAGATGTTTCGTGCCCTCGGCCGCGCGCTCAGCCACCGGCCGCTGAGCGCACACGCGCTGAACTTGTGGTGGCTCGTGACCCATGCCCTGTGCGCAACCTGGCCAGAGGCCTTCGGCGGCCTGCGCGCGGGCACCGCGCACCGCATCTACAGCCCCCTGGGGCTGCAGGTGCTCGCCCTCCGGCTGCCCTTCGTGCTCGGCTACGCCGCCATCCTCGTCTCCCTGTGGCGGCGTCAGCCCCGGTTCCCCGTCCTCGTGCGGCACGCCCTCGTGGGCTTCCTCAGCTACTTCATGCTCGCCACCGGCGTGCACGAGAACCACCTGTTCGTGGTCGTCATGCTGGGGGCAGTTCTCGCTCTCTGCGATGACGACGGCGGTCGCACGTTCCTCGTCTGGGCCTCGGTGTTCAACGTGAACCTGTGGGTGTTCTACGGGGCGACCGGGCACCTGCCCATGAGCCGCGTCCTGGGGATCGACCTCGCCCTTCCCCTGGCTGCCCTCAACCTCTGGCTGTTCGCCCTGGCCTTCACGGCGCTCCTCGACGAGCCACCCTAGACGGCGGCCTCGGCTTTTTCTAGCAGCGGCTTGAGCGTCATGACGATCTCGGCGGGAGCCGGAAGCAGTGGCGAGCGCACGTGGCCGCCAGCGAGCCCTGCCGCGGTCATCGCGGCCTTGAGGCCCGCAACGCCGTGGGTAGCGGTCACCGCCGCGGCGAGCGGGGTCAACGCTTCCTGGATGCGGCGGGCGCGGGCATGGTCGCCGGCCTCGAAGGCACGGAACAGCGCGGCCGCGGGGCGCGGGGCGCAACAGGCGACGGCGACGACCCCGCCGGCGGCGCCGAGGCAGAGCGCCGGGTAGAGCACCGGCGCCGAGCCGCAGAGCACCGCGAACGACGCCGGGACCGAGGCCAGAATGCGGCCAAGCAGGCCGACGTCTCCGCTCGACTCCTTCATGCCGGCGACACGGGGGTGCGAAGCCATCGACGCGGCCAGCGCCTGCGGAAACGGCAGTCCGGTGAACTGCGGCACCGAGTAGAGCAGGACGGGAATCGGCGAAGCCTCGGCCACGGCTTCGAAGTGGCGCCGCAAGGCCTCGGTCGTCATTTGCGGCTTGTAGTAGGACGGCGTGAGTACGAGGGCGGCGTCCGCGCCCAGATCGGCGGCCCGGCGCGTCAGCGCGATGGTCGCGCGCGTCGATTCGAGGCCGGTGCCCGCGAGCAGCGTGCGGCTGCCCGCGCCCTTGCGCGCGGCCTTGACGAGCGCGGTCTTCTCGTCGAGCTCGAGACTCGCGGCCTCGCCGTTCGAACCGAGCACGAGATAGCCGCCAAGATCGACGGCGGCATAGGCCTCGAGGTTGCGCTCGAAGGCAGACAAATCGAGCCCGCCGTCCGCGTGGAACGGCGTGACGAGCGGCGGGATCACCCCCCGGAGCTGCACGCGCGCCGCTCTGCCCGTTACGCCTGGGGAGTCTTCTTGGCGAGGGCCGCGCTCAGGCGATCCGCGAGCTTCACGTCCTGCGGCGTGAACGCGTCCCGGAAATCGCTCCAGATTTCGAGGATCGCCCAGAGCCCGGCCTCGGTGCGAACCGGTGCCACCAGGGCGCTGCCCGTCGTGAGGCCCACGGCGCTCCAGGCCGGGCTCGCCACCAGATCCGACACGAGCGTGGGGGCGCTGGCATGCGCCGCGTCGGCCAGAGCTCCACCGGTCGCACCCACGCGCTCGGGGCCCTGCGGTCGATCGAGCGCCATGTGCACCGCCAGGTCCTCGCCATCGGCCACGTACGCCGTGACCGACGAGTAGCGCGAGAACTTCTTCTTGAGGGTCTCGACCGTGACCCGCAGCGCCTCCTCGAACGACGCGGCCTTCTTGATCATCTCTTCGATTTCCTGGACCACGTTTTCACGGCGCTCCTTCGACTTGCGCGCCAGATCGGTCTTCCAGGGCTTGTCTTCGTCCTGCACAACGGCCATGTTCACCTCGGCTCTGCTCCTTCCGGCTCCCGACTAGTCAAGCGAACTCACGGCCGCCGTCCACGGGGAGGACGGCGCCCGTCGTATAGGTTGCGCCGGTGACCAGGAACAGCACCGCCGCAACGGCCTCGGCGTGCGTGCCGAAACGCCGTGCCGGCACCCGCTGCCGGACCGCGTCGTCGGCTCCCGGAGGATCCAGGATCCCCGGGGCGACGGCGTTGACCCGTATCTCGGGGCCGAGCGCCAGCGCCAGGCACTGCGTCGCCATGATCAAACCCGCCTTCGTGGCGCAGTACGGGAGATAGGAGCGCCACGGCCTCCGGCCACCCAGGCTCGCCACGTTCACGATCGCCCCTCCGCCCCGGCGCCTCAGGAACGGCGCCGCAGCCTGCGAGGCCAGCACCGCCGCCTTGACGTTGACCGCGAACGCCTCGTCGAGGACGTCTTCGGTCAGCGCTTCGAGCGACGTCTTCCGGAACACCCCGACATTGTTCACGAGCACGTCGATGCCGCCAAGCGCCTCGCCTGCCGCCGTCACGAAGGCCGCAACCTGGCCCGGAACCCGGGCGTCGGCTTGGCGCGTGAAGACTCGACAGCCCCGGGCCAAGACGGCACGGGCGGCGTCTTCCGCGCCGCTGCGACTCTCTCGAAAGCTGAAGGCGACGTCAGCGCCCGCGGCGGCGAACGACTCGACGAGGGCTCGTCCCAGCCCGCGCCCGCCGCCCGTGACCACCGCGATCCTGCCGCGGAGCCCCGGGTCGATGGGACGGTCTGGCAACGTCAAAACCCGCGGAGTATAACAGCTTCAGCCCTTCCCCGCTCGCTCCCGAAGCAGCTCGCCCAGGCGGGGATCGTCGGGGGCGATGAGGGCGAGCTCGGCGACAGCGCGGCGGGCGTCGTCTTCCGGTTTGCCGGGCGCCAGGCGACCGAGCAGCAGATCGACCCGGGCGACGCTGTCGGGGTCGCGTGGCGGCGCTGCCCCCCTGGGTCGAAGCGTGCGCTCGGCCCGCCACAGCATTTCGGCGGCTTCTTCGTTGTCGGGTTCCAGGACGAGCACCTCGCGGATCTCGGCGCGTGCCGGCGCGAAGCGGCGGGCCTCGAGATGTGCCCGGCCGCGGCTGAGCGCGTCCCGGACCCGCGCGCGCGCCTCGTCCGGCGACGCTGCGGGCGGTGTCACGCCGCGCCGCCGCAGCCCCGGCAGCAGCACCCGCAGGTCGGAAGCCACGGCGTCCATCGACTGATAGCGCGTGTCGGGGTTCTTCTGGAGCATGCGATGCACGATCAGGGCGAGCCGCGAGGGCACCTCGGGGTTGAGCGTCAGCACCGGATCCGGCGCTTCCGAGATGATCTGGTACAGCACCGAGTGGAGCGTCTTGCCCTTGAACGGCTTTTGCTGGGTCAGGAACTCGTAGAACACGGCGCCCGAGGAGAAGATGTCGGTGCGGTTGTCGACTGGCTTCCCCGTCGCTTGCTCGGGCGACATGTAGTCGGGCGTGCCCAGGATCACGCCCTGCCGCGTGATCGTCTCGCGCGTTGCAACGCGCGCGAGGCCGAAGTCGAGCAGCTTCACTCGTCCGTCGGTGGTGATCATGATGTTCGCCGGCTTGATGTCGCGATGCGTGACGCCGCGCGAGTGCGCATAGCCGACCCCGGCGCAGATGTCGAGCAGGATCCGTACGCGCTCTGCGAGGGCGATGTTCGCCTGGGTCTCGATCAGCGAGCGCAGGTCCTCGCCTTCGAGCAGCTCCATCGCCATGTAGGCGCGGCCCTCGGCTTCGCCGAGGTCGTAGACCGAGACGATGTTCGGATGACTCAGGCGCCCGATCGCCTCCGCCTCGCGGTGGAAGCGCTGGTGCAACTCTTCCTCGTCGCCCAGTTCGGTCGAGAGCATCTTGAGGGCGACGACGCGGTTCAGGTTCCGGTCGCGGGCGCGCCAGACGACGCCCATCGCCCCTTCGCCCAGCTTCTCGAGGACGTCGTAGCGGCCGAAGGAGGCCATCGGGTCTTGGGCCCTCTCTGGGGGGCCTTACTCGCTGTAGCGCATCAGCACGACGGACACGTTGTCCTTGCCTCCGGCTTCGTTCGCCGCGGCGATCAGCTTGCCGGCCGCTTCTTCGAGGCCCTGGGGGAAGGGCGTCACGGCCGCAAGGATCGCCGCGTCGTTGAGCATCGAGTGCAAGCCATCGGAGCACACCATGGCCACTTGGCCCGACAAGAGCTTGTGCTCGACGACGTTGATCTCGATGTCTTCCTTCGCCCCGACCGCCTTGGTGATCACGTTGCGCAGCGGGTGACGCTCGATCTCGTCGGCGGTCAGGATCCCCTCCGCCCAGGCCGCCGAGACCCACGAGTCGTCGCGCGTGAGCTGCGTGAGCTTGCCTTGCGTGAACACGTAGCAGCGGCTGTCTCCCGCCGAGCCGACGGTCATCAGGTTGCCGCTCACGACCGCCGCTACCGCGGTCGTGCCCATGCCGGTGTAATCCTCGCGGTTGTCGGCCGCCTTGAAGACCTTCTTGTTCGCGAGCTTGAGGGCGGTCTTGATGCGGTTGCCGTCGAAAGACAGGTTCACGTCGAGGCCGTACGGCCAGGTGATCTCCTTCTCCTTGTGGCTCTTCCGGATGAAGACGCCAAGCGTCTCGATCGCGATCTTCGAGGCCACCTCGCCTGCGTTGTGGCCGCCCATGCCGTCGCAGACGGCGTAGAGCCCCGCCTCGTTGTCGACGAGGAAAATGTCCTCGTTGAGCTTGCGACGGCGCCCGACGTCGGTCTGCCCGAAGGCCTCGATCATTGGCTCTCTCCCGGGAGTCGGTGAGGAATGGTACTACCGCGCCCCCATGGCGTCCAACATCTCGCGGACCGCCCGCTCCATACCCACGAGCAGCGCCCGCGACACGATGCTGTGGCCGATGTTGAGTTCGGAAATCTCCGAGATCGCGGTCAGGGCCCGGACGTTCTGATACGTGAGCCCATGGCCCGCGTGGACCGAAAGCCCGAGGCGTTTCGCGAGGCGGGCAGCGTCGATGATCTTTCGTAGCGCGGCCTCGAGCGCCGTGTCCTCGCGGGCGTCAGCGTAGGACGCCGTGTTGATCTCAATCGCCTCAGCGTCGAGCTTGTGCGATTCCTTCACCTGCTCAAGGTCCGGATCCACGAACAGGCTGACGCCGATCCCGCCGTCCTGGAGCGTCCTCACCACCGGCTTGAGCTGGACGCTGTTGAGCACCACGTCGAGCCCGCCCTCGGTCGTGACCTCCTCGCGCCGCTCGGGCACGAGCGTCACTTGATTGGGCTTCACCGTCAGCGCGATCCGCACCATCTCCTGGGTCGCAGCCATCTCGAGATTGAGCTGCGTCCTCACGGTCTGCCGCAGGATCTCCACGTCCCGGTCCTGGATATGCCGCCGGTCCGCGCGCAGATGCACGGTGATCCCATGCGCCCCCGCCAGCTCCGCGAGCACGGCTGCGTGCACGGGATCCGGCTCTGCGACCTTGCGCGCCTGCCGCACGGTGGCCACGTGATCCAGGTTGACGCCCAGGCGAAGCATTGCAGGAAGTATAGCTGTCGGCCGCGCAGGTGTCCCGACGGCCGCGGCTGGGGCCCTGAACGCTGCTGGCGCCCGTTCAGGCCGGCGCCAGCACGTCGCGGCGGGCGGCCTCGGCCAGCTGCCTGGCCCAGGCCCGGAGCTTCGCCTCGTCCGGGCCTTCGATCATGATCCGCAGCTTCGGCTCGGTGCCGCTCCAGCGGATCAGCAGGCGTCCCGAATCACCCAAGCATGCCTCGATCTCTTTCGACAAGCGCGCCAGGTTCGCCATCCCTTCCACCGGTCGCCGTTCGATCAGCGTGACGTTCTCGAGCACCTGGGGCACGCGCTCCATTGACTCGCGCGCCAGTTCCGAGAGGGGCCGTCCGGTGCGCATCATCAGAGCCAGGACCTGCAAGGCGCCGATCACACCATCGCCAGTGGCCGCGTGGTCGAGAAACACCAGGTGGCCCGATTGCTCGCCGCCGAGGTTGTAGCCTCCGCTGCGCATGGCCTCGACGACGTAGCGGTCGCCCACCGGCGTCCTGACGAGCGAGACGCCCTGGGCCCGCAACGCGCGCTCGAGGCCGAGATTGCTCATCACGGTCGCGACCACGGTGGCCTTGCGCAGCTCGCCGGCGCGAATCATGCGCAACGCGCACATCGCCATTACGGCGTCGCCGTCCACGACCGCGCCCTTTTCGTCGATCACGATCACGCGGTCGGCGTCGCCATCCAGGGCGATGCCGATCGCGGCCTCGCGCTTCTTCACCTCCGCACACGCGTTCTCCGGATGCATGGCCCCCGCATCGCGGTTGATGTTGGTCCCGTTCGGGCGGACGCCGATCGCGGTCACGCGGGCTCCCAGCTCCTCGAAGACGAGCGGGGCGACACGGTAGGCCGCGCCGTGAGCCGCGTCGATCACTACCTTGACGCCGTCGAGCGAGAGATCCCGCGGGAAGGTGGCCTTGGCGAAGGCCACGTAGCGGCCCCGCGCGTCCTCGAGCTTCTCGGCGCGGCCGATCGCCTTGCCGGTCTTGCGCTCCGGCAAAGCGCCCTCTTCGAGCAGCGCCTCGATCTCGGCCTCGGCCTCGTCGGCGAGCTTGAAGCCGTCGCCGCCGAAGACCTTGATGCCGTTGTCGTCGTAAGGATTGTGGCTGGCGCTGATCACGATGCCCGCGTCGGCCCGCATGCTGAGCGTGAGATGCGCGACCGCGGGCGTCGGAACCGGGCCGCACAGGATCACTCGCCCGCCCATCGAACAGATTCCCGAGGCGAGCGCGGTCTCGAGCATGTAGCCGGACAGCCGCGTGTCCTTGCCTACGACGATGCGCGGGAGGTGGCGCTTGCCGCGGCCCGCCACGAACGTCACGGCGCGGCCGAGCTTGAGCGCTAGCTCGGGCGTCATGGGCGGCACGTTCGCCACGCCGCGGATCCCGTCGGTCCCGAAGAGTTGTCTCATCTTTCCTTGCCGATCTCCTTCACGACGGCCGTCACCCGGACCCGTGGATCCCCCTGCAGGCGCAGCAGCGGATCCTCGAGGCCGACGCTCACCAGTTTGGTCACCGGCCCGTGCGCTGCATCGAGGGAGATGGGCTCCGTGAAGGCGCTCTCGATCTCGAGGACGCGGCTCCTGGGACCCGCGATCCGGACCTGGGCGGGCGCGCTGTGAATCTCGCCGACTTCGTAGCCGCGGGCCGGACGCCCGAGCAGACGCGGCCGGACGGGCACGATCTTCTGCAGGGTCTGTTCGAGATTGATGGTCAGGATGGCGGGGCTGATCTTCGCCACCTTGACGCCGAAAGGCACCCGGATCGCCTCGGCCGTCAGGTGCACGATGCGCTCGCCCTCGGTCACCCCGCGCAGGTCGATCCGCGCTGACACGTCGCCCGGGTTCAGCCCGTGCAGGATGCCCGGGGAGGCGCGCAGGCGCACCTCGACGGCGTTCACCGCGTCGCCGGTCAGCTCCATGTCGCGAGGAAAGTTCTGCAACTCGAGCGGGACCTGGAGCCCGACCTCCGACGTGGTCTCACCGGCGATCACGAACCACAGGAAGGTCGCGAGGCCGAGGCTCAGCGCCTTGAGTCCGAGGTTGTCGAAGAGGAAGCGCATCTACTTCTCGCGCGCCAGCGCGGCCTTGTCCTCGGCCGATCGCGCGGCCGAGCTGGGACGCGGCTCGCCTGCTCCGACCTCGAGGGCTTCGAGCAGCGCCTGTTTCAGCGCCCGCGCGTCGAGCGCGCGGCGGATCTCGCCGCCGGCCACGAGCGACACCTGGCTCGTCTCCTCGGAAACGACCACGGCCAGAGCGTCGGTGTCCTCGGTGACGCCAATCGCAGCGCGGTGCCGGCTGCCGAGCGTTCGCGACAACTCGGGGTTTACCGTGAGCGGCAGGAAGCACGCGGCCGCCGCGACACGATCACCCTGGATCACGACGGCGCCGTCGTGGAGCGGCGTGCCCGGGTTGAAGATGCTGATCAGCAGGTCGTAGGTGAGCACCGCGTCGAGGCTGATGCCGGTCTCGATGAAGCTGCGCAGTCCCATCTCGCGCTCGATCACGATCAGCGCGCCGGTCTTCTGCGAGGCAAGCGTGGTAACCGCCAGCACCACCTCGTCGATGGTCTCCTCCTTCTTCTCGGGCGAGAACGCCCACGGCAGTTTCTTGCCCAGATGTGCCAACACCTTGCGGATCTCCGATTGGAACACCACGATGATCCCGAATACGACGTAGGGCATGAAGGTTCGCAGCAGCCAGTTGAGCGTCTCGAGATCGGCCCAGCGCGAGGTCCAATAGAAGGTGACGAGCACCAGGCCGCCCAGCGCCATCTGCACGGCGTGCGTGCCGCGGATGAACTGCAACAGCTCGTAGATCACGAAGGCCACGATCAGGATGTCGAGCACGTCCCACCACGAGAAGTCGGTGGCGCTGAAGAAGCCGGTGAGGCGGGAAATCACACGCAGCTCCCGAGGATCGCATCACAGACGCGTGCCACCTGCGCCATCTCCCGCACGTCGTGGACGCGCACGATGTGCGCGCCGGACAGGACGCACGCCGCCACGGCCGCGGCGGTGCCGAACTGGCGCTCGTGAGCGGGGCCCTCGAGCGCCTTGCCGATGAAGCTCTTGCGCGAAGGGCCGACCAGGATGGCCCGGCCCAGCCCGTGAAGCTCGTGGAGGCGCCGCAGCGTCTCGAGGCTGTGGGCGGCGTTCTTCGCAAAGCCGATGCCCGGATCGAGAATCAGCTGACTCGGCTCGATGCCGGCCTCGCGACCCACAGCCAGGGACTCGCGCAGCTCGGCCGTGATCTCGCCCAGCACGTCGCGGTAGCGCGGTGCTTCGTGCATCGTCGCGAAATCGCCGCGCAGGTGCATCAGCACGGCGGGCGCCCCGGCGGCGGCCACCACGCGCGCGAGCGCTGGCTCGAAGCGGAATCCCGAAACGTCGTTGACGATGTCGGCCCCGGCGTCGAGGGCGGCGCGAGCGACTTCAGCCCGGGTCGTGTCGATCGAGAGCAGGCCGGCGCCCTGGTCGCGCAGGCTCCGGAGCACCGGTACGACGCGCCTCATCTCCTCGGCGGCCTCGACCCGGACGGAGCCGGGGCGGGTCGACTCGCCGCCGACGTCGACGACGTCGGCCCCGAGCGCAAACAGCGACAGGGCGTATTCCACCGCTCGGCTCGCGTCGGCGTGGCATCCGCCGTCGGAAAACGAGTCGGGCGTGACGTTCAGGATGCCCATCAGCCAGGTGCGGTCGCCGAGCTGGCGGGATTCGCCGCGCACCCTGAGTGAGTGTCGGGGCCTCGCGCTGGTGATTGCGCCGGTCGTCGTCAATGTCCCCCCAAGTATCCGCGAAGCGGCACGCTCGCCGAGGTGAGGCCCCGGGGGGAAGAAGTCCGCCCCTAGGCCGTCGGCTTCGGCGCCGCCATCGGCGGCAGCAGCAGCCCGCCCGCCCGTTCGCCCTCGTCGACCTTCCCCTCGCGCGGCGGGGCGGCCGGGGCCGCCTTCGGCCGGGGCACTTCGAGCTCCTGCCCGTTCAGGATCTGCTGCAGCTGCGACCCGTCGAGCACCTCGTGCTCGAGCAGCGCTTCGGCGACCTTCACCAGCTCGGGCTGTTTCTCGCTCAGCAGGCGATGGGCCCGCTGGAACTGCTCCTCGACGATGCGCTTGACCTCGGCGTCGATCTTGAGCGCCGTCGCCTCGGAATAGTCCTGGTGACGATTGAACTCCTTGCCCAGGAAAATGGCTTCTTCCTTCTTGCCGTAGGTCAGCGGGCCCAGCGCCTCGCTCATCCCCCACTCGCAAACCATCTTGCGCGCCATCTCGGTCGCCTGCTCGATGTCGTTCGCAGCCCCGGTCGAGATCTGGCCAAAGGTGAGGTCCTCAGCGATGCGTCCGCCGAGGCAGACGGCGATGCGATCCTCGAGCTGTTCGCGCGTCCAGTTGTGCCTGTCCTCGGTGGGCAGCTGTTGTGTCACGCCCAGCGCCAGCCCACGCGGGATGATCGTGACCTTGTGCAGCGGATCGGCGTGCGGCAGCAGCGTCGCGAGCAGGGCGTGGCCGCTTTCATGGAAAGCCGTCACCTTTTTCTCCGCGTCGGTGATGAGCAGGCTCTTGCGTTCGGCGCCCATCAGGACCTTGTCCTTAGCCGATTCGAAGTCGTGCATGGTCACGAACTTCTGGCCCTTGCGTGCCGCGGCGAGGGCGGCCTCGTTGATCAGGTTCGCGAGGTCGGCGCCGGAGAAGCCGGGCGTCGCCCGGGCGAGCACGCTCACGTCCACGTCGTCGGAGAGCGGGACCTTGCGGGTGTGCACCTGCATGATGCCCTCGCGGCCTCGCACGTCGGGGCGCGAGACCACCACGCGCCGGTCGAAGCGGCCCGGCCGCAGCAACGCCGGGTCGAGCACGTCGGGCCGGTTCGTGGCCGCGATCAGGATCACGCCGTCGTTCGACTCGAAGCCGTCCATCTCGACGAGCAGCTGGTTCAAGGTCTGCTCGCGCTCGTCGTGGCCGCCGCCGAGGCCCGCGCCGCGGTGCCTCCCCACGGCGTCGATCTCGTCGATGAAGATGATGCAGGGCGCGTTCTTCTTGCCCTGTTCGAACAGGTCGCGGACGCGCGAGGCGCCGACGCCGACGAACATCTCCACGAAGTCGGAGCCCGAGATCGAGAAGAAAGGCACGCTGGCCTCGCCGGCGATGGCGCGGGCGAGCAGCGTCTTGCCCGTCCCCGGAGGGCCCATCAACAGGACACCCTTGGGGATGTGCCCACCCAGCTTCTGAAACTTCTGCGGCTCCTTCAGGAACTCGATGATCTCCTGAAGCTCTTCCTTCGCCTCGTCGACGCCGGCCACGTCCTTGAAGGTGACCTTCTTCTGCTGGGAAGCCAGCAGTTTGGCCTTCGACTTGCCGAAGCTGAGCGCCTTGTTGCCGCCGTTTTGCATCTGGCGCATGAAGAAGATCCAGAATGCGATCAGCAGCACGAAGGGCGCGGAGTTGATCAGAATCGTGGCCCAGGCCGAGGACTGGTCGGAGAGGAAGTTCACGGCCACGCGCTTGGCGAGCAGCGTGTCGACGAGCTTGTCGTAGCCGAGCGGCGCGACGGTGCGGAAGGCTTCGTTCGCCGTGCTGTGGCCCTTCACCTCGTTGCCCGTCACCGTCACGTCCAGGATCTGGCCCGCCTCGACCTGTTGCATGAACTCGCTGAACTTGAGTGCGGTCTCCTTCTTCTGGATCTGGGCGAAATGCCAGGCCAGGAAGATGACCACCAGCAGCGACATCCAGAGCATCACCGTCTTGAACGTAGCGTTCACTGTCTACTCGCCCCCGGAAGAGTTCTGCATCCTCGCGTCCGCGGGTGCCGGACGGGGGATGGTGCCGAGATAGGGCAGGCCCCGATAGCTCTCGGCGAAATCGAGACCGTAGCCGACGATGAAGCGCTCGCTCGGTTCGGAAACCGTGAACGCCGCCCAGTCGGGGTGCACGTCGATCTTGCGCTCCCCCGGCTTGTCGATCAGCGCCGCGACCTTGAGGCTCCTGGGCCGGCGCTCGCGAATCTGGTCGACCAGGAAGCTGAGCGTGATGCCGGTGTCGACGATGTCCTCGAGCAGCAGGATGTTGCGGCCCTCGTAGGGGATCTCGGTCGAGTACACGATGTCGGTCCGGACGGCGCCCTCGTCACGCAGCGACGCGACGCGCAGGAAGTGACACGTCATGTCGAGTGGCACGACGCGGATCAGGTCCGCCATGAACACCATGCAGCTCTTCATCATGGCGACCACGCACAGCTCCTCGCCCACGAACTGCTGCGTGATCTCGGCGCCGATCTCGGCGATCCGCCTTCGCACGTCTGCTTCGCTGTGCAGGACGTCGGGACGTGGCAGGCTCATGCGGGGACCCCGGCGGCGACCACCGGCCTGGGCAACGCCGCGCAGACGATCGTCATCTGCTTCGTCCGGAAGCGGACCTCGCGGCCACCGGGCAGCGGCACGCAGCGGCCGGAGGGTGTCCTGGAGCGCGCCAACGCGAGCAGCCGTTCGATGTGGACCGCCGCGACGCCGCGCAGCCCGCCGAGATGCTTCAGCGCCCGCCGCAGCACGTGGCGCGCGAGTGCGGGCGGAGCGCTGCGCAAGCCTGCGAGCTCGAGCGAAATGCCTGCGGGAGTGCGGTGCACGGACGACCGGTAGAGCAGCCTGGCCTGCGCCGCCAGGAAGGCAGCGTCGTCGGCCAGAATGGCGGCCGTGCGGGCGAGCGTGCGGCGCAGCTTCGGGTTGAAACGAGCCTCGAGTTGTGGCAGCAGTTCGTGGCGGACGCGGTTGCGAAGCAGTCCCAGATCGAAGTTGCTCGGGTCTTCTCGCCAGCTCAGGCCGTGGCTCCCCAGATGCGAGAGCACCTCGGCCCGGGAGACGCCGAGCAGCGGGCGGATCAGCCGGCCGCGCCGAGCGCGCATCGCGCCGAGCCCGACGCTTCCCGACCCGCGCAGCAGCCGCAGCAGCAGCGTCTCGGCCTGGTCATCGCGAGTGTGGGCCACGGCGATCGCCACGGCGCCCTGGCTACGCGCCACGCCCCGCAGGAAGGCGTAGCGCTCCTCACGAGCGGCGCTTTCGAGGCCCTGGCCGTCGCGACACGCACGCAGCCGGACGTCGGCGCTCCCCACATGAAGGGAGACGCCGAGGCGCTCGCAAAGTTCAACACAGAACTCCGCGTCCTGGCCGGAGTCCGGCCGCAGGCCGTGGTCGAGGTGCGCCGCGATCACGCAAAAACCCATGCGGGGCGCGGCGAGGGCGAGGGCGTGGACGAGCGCCACGGAGTCCGCCCCGCCGGAGAGCGCGCAAAGCAGCGTTTCCCCGGCGCGCGGCGTACCGAGATCCCGCAAGGACCGCCGAAGTGCTGCCTGGAGTGGCGTCATTCGCATCGACTCTCTCGAAACGCCTCCGAGGGAAAAAATGGTGGCGGTGCAGGGACTCGAACCCCGGACTCCGCGGATATGAGCCGCGTGCTCTAACCAGCTGAGCTACACCGCCACGACCAAGACGGCTTGGGGGCCCCTCGCGGGGACGACTGACCCGAGAGCAGTCTACTACGGATGCTATACTCTCGGAAGTCGAAGCCCCCCCGGGAAATGCCATGGAATGCGTGAATTGCAGGGTCAGCGACGAGGAGATCCGGTTCCACAAGTGCCCGATCTGCTTCAAGTGGGCCTGCGACAACTGCACCATCCGAGACTTCGGCAGGAACTTCTGTTCCAAGAGGTGCTCTCACCAGTTCTTCTTTGGCGACGACGACGAGTGACGTCCCTGGAAGACACTCGTCGTCGCGAGCTGGGGGGAGCGACTCTGTAACAATGCCCTTTCCTGCTGAACGGCCGCGGCGGTTGCGCCGCGGCGAGCGCCTGCGCGCCCTGGTCCGGGAGACACGGCTGTCGCCTGCGCAGCTCATCTATCCGCTTTTTGTCGCCCCGGGTTCGGGCTACCGCCGCGAGATCCCGTCGCTGCCCGGCTGCTTCCAGCTCTCTGCCGACGAAGCCGCGCGCGAAGCCCATGCGGTGGAGGCACTCGGCATCGCCGGTGTCATCCTGTTCGGCCTGCCGAAAAGCAAGGACCCGCTCGGCAGCGAGGGCTACGCCGACGACGGTGTCGTGCAGGAGGCGACGCGGGCGATCCGCGCCGCTTGCCGCGAACTGCTCGTCATCACGGACGTCTGCCTGTGCGAGTACACCTCCCACGGCCACTGCGGCGTCGTCGAGGGCGATCAGGTCCGGAACGATCCGACGCTGGAGCTGCTCGCGAGCATGGCCTTGTCGCATGTCCGGGCAGGGGCTCAGATCGTGGCTCCGTCGGACATGATGGACGGCCGGGTCGGCGCGATCCGGCGGGCTCTCGATGGGGCCGGCTTTGCGGACACCGCCATTCTTTCTTACGCCGCGAAGTACGCATCTGCCTTCTACGGGCCGTTCCGCGAGGCCGCCGACTCGGCCCCGCAGTTCGGCGACCGCCGCGGCTATCAGATGGACCCGGCCAACGTGCGCGAGGCGCTGAAGGAAGTCCGCCTCGACATCGCTGAAGGCGCGGACATCGTGATGGTGAAGCCGGCGCTCCCCTACCTCGACGTGATCCGCGCCGTGCGCGAGAGCGTCGATTTGCCCGTCGCGGCCTACAACGTCTCGGGCGAGTACGCGATGGTGAAAGCCGCAGCCCAGAAAGGCTGGATCGACGAGAAGCGTATCGTCCTCGAGACGCTCACCTCGATCCGCCGGGCCGGCGCCGACATCATCCTGACCTACCACGCGAAGGACTTCGCACGCTGGACGTCGTGAGCCTCCGCCAGAGCGCCGATCTGCTAGGCTCCTGTGCATGACCCAGTCCGAAGCCCTGTTCGAGCGCGCGCAGCGGGTCATCCCCGGCGGCGTCAACTCCCCGGTCCGCGCCTTCAAGGCGGTCGGTGGCACGCCGCTCTTCATCCGCAAGGCCGAGGGCTGCCGGATCTGGGACGCGGACGGCAAGGCCTACATCGACTACGTGGGCTCCTGGGGCCCGATGATCCACGGCCACGCCTACCCGCCGATCCTCGAGGCGATCAAGGAGGCTGCGGATCGCGGCACGTCCTTCGGCGCGCCCTGCGCCGCTGAAGTGGAGCTGGCAGACCGCGTCGTGCGTCTGGTCCCCAGCATCCAGAAGGTGCGCTTCGTCTGCTCGGGCACGGAGGCCACGATGAGCGCGTTGCGCCTCGCGCGCGGCGTCACGGGCCGGCGCAAGATCCTCAAGTTCGAGGGCTGCTATCACGGGCACGCCGACAGCCTGCTGGTGGCGGCGGGCTCCGGAGTCGCGACGCTGGGGATTCCGGGCTCGCCAGGCGTCACCGAGGGCACGGCGGCCGACACGCTCACGGCGCCCTTCAACGACATCGCCGCGGTGGAACGCGTCGTGGCCGCGCACGCCGACGACCTGGCCGCGGTGATCGTCGAGCCCGTCGCCGGGAACATGGGTTGCGTCGGTCCCCACGACGGCTACCTGCAAGGGCTGCGGGAGATCACGAAGCGCTGCCGTGCGCTGCTCATCTTCGACGAAGTGATGACCGGCTTTCGCGTCGCACTCGGCGGTGCGCAGCAACTCTACGGGATCGCGCCGGACCTGACGTGCCTGGGCAAGATCATCGGCGGTGGGCTCCCCGTCGCCGCCTACGGCGGTAGCGCCGAGCTCATGGATCACGTGGCGCCGCTTGGTCCGATCTACCAGGCCGGCACGCTCTCGGGGAACCCGCTCGCGATGGCGGCAGGCTGCGCGGCCCTCGATGCGCTGCTGCGACCTGGCGCCTATGAACACCTCGACGCCCTGTCCGTGCGTTTGCAGGTGGGGCTGGCCCGCGCGGCGCAGGCCGCCGGGGTGATGCTCACCGTCAATCGCGTCGGCTCGATGCTGACCGGCTTCTTCTGCCGCGGGCCGGTGACCGACTTCGCCTCGGCCAAGAGCTCCGACACGAAGCGCTTCGCGCGTTTCTTCCACGCGCTCCTGGAACGCGGCATCTACTTCCCCCCGGCGCAATACGAAGCGGCGTTCGTCTCGCTGGCTCACACCGAGCAGGACATCGACGAGACGGTCGCGGCCGCGGCCGAGGCGCTCGCTGAATTGGCCTAAATCTAGCGGTACGAAACGGCCGTCCTATAGTTCTGGCGGAGTTGCCGTCGTCGTGCGCCCGTAGCTCAATTGGATAGAACGTCAGCCTCCGGAGCTGAAGGTCACATAGGTTCGAGCCTTATCGGGCGTACCAGCCAATCAACAACTTACAGGGACGAACCGCGAGACGGCCAGCGCGTGGTACCGTTGTGGTACCGCGTTGGCATACCCGCAGCGCCATGGTCTATCGGACGCTTGGCGCGCGGCGAGAGCCCTGAGCGCTCCGGCCGACGGCGAGACTCCTGAGTTGGCCTGCCTCCGGGCGTGAGGGGTCGATCGCGGCCAGCTGGTCGGCGACAGGACCGACATCCGCGAATCGCCCTTGGCGCAGGAGGAAGTCACCCCCGCGCTCGAGTCAGAGCCCGACGGCCTTCTCGACGTCAGCCAGCGAAATCATCAACGTCATTGGGTCGAGCGGCGACTCCGCGAAGCCGTGCCCGAGGTAGAAACGCTTGGCGTCTTCCGAGATCGCGTGCAGCAGGATGGCGCGGCAGCCGGCAACCTCGGCGGCGCCCAGGGTTCGCAGCAACGCGTCCCTCAGGAGCGTCGAGCCGAGGCCGGCTCCCTGGAAAGCGCGGTCGACGGCGAGCCGACCCAGGACCATCACCGGGATCGGCTCCGGCATGTTTCGCCGCACGCGGCCAGTGGCGGCGGCCTGCGCGATGGCGCCGGTGGCCAGGGCGTAGTAGCCCACGACTCGTCCGCCGGCGGTCACCACGTAGGTCCGCGAGGCGCGCGAGGTTTCGTTCTGGAGCGCGCGTCGCTTCAGCCAGTCGTCGAGCTCGGGAACGCCGCAATCGAACTGCGAAACGTCGTGGTCGCTGGTGATGTGGCGTGGCGCTTCGACCGTCATCGATCCCAGGGGGCGCGCCGAGCCATGAGCTTGCGCAACCGGGGATTCTCCGCGGGTGGAGCATCCAGGGCTTGGACGAAGCGCCGGAACGCCGACTCACTGAGCTCGAAGAAGCGGCGGTCCAGGAGGACGGACTGGGCTTCACGAGTGGCCGCATCCAGCATGAACTCCGTGCGGTCCTTGCCCAGGGCCGCGGCGGCGCGGTCGATCAGCGCGCGCCGCGCTTCGTCGGTGCGGAGATTGATGACCCTGGTTCGCGTTGCGGTGGCTGCCATGCTTGCCTCTTGTGACGGCGAGCGTCCGCCGCCCGTGCGATCCATCGTGGCGTATTGTATACACGTTGTCAATACAAAAGGCGCCGAGGGAGCCTATGGTTTTGAAGCGCGTCGATCACATGCGGCTCGACGCCCATCTCTCCCAGTATCGTTGCCACCGTGTGCCGGAGGTCGTGCGGGGGAGAACTGCGCTTCGATCTCTTGCTCACGCGCGAGCCCGACACCCCAGTGCGCTGGAAGCGCGGCTTGTTCTTCTTGCCGGGCATGACCCACGACGAGTCGCCCGAGTGACGCCCGAGCGTCAGCGAGGTCGCTCTGGCGCGGGTTTGCGCATGGCGCGGAGCCGCGCAGTAATCGGGCGCTCGCGGCTAGCCTTTCAGGGTTCGCCGTCTCTGGCGAAGCAGCTTCATGCGCTCCTTGTGTCTCGGGGACGGGCCTGGCTCGTGCTCTCGGTACCGCGGTCCGGGATAGTTGGCGACGAGGAAAAGTCGAGCCGCCTGCGCGCGGTCCAGCTTGTCGAGCGACAACGAGGCTGACGGGACGTAGTCGTGGACCGACACGAGCCGCAATCTGGGCACGCGCCGGAGCGACTGGTACTCGCTCTCCTGGAGGAGTAACAGCATGCGGCGGCGCCCTGACACGACCTGCCACAAATCGCAACGCTCGACGACCGCCTGGCGCGTGAAGAACAGGATGTCTCTCTGGACCCGCGCGGGATCCTGGCACGAGACGATCCCGACCTCGCGCCTGCGGGCAAACTCGCGCTCGACTCTCTCCACTACGCCGCGGTTGGGCTGAGCTGCGACGAAGCTGGGCACCAGAAGCGTGACGACGGCGATCGCAACCGCGCCGGAGACCGCCGCGAGGGCGGACAGGGTGCGGTGTGGAGAGGGTCGGCGGGCCGTGGCCAGAAGCAGCAAGGCGCCCAGGGCCGCCACCGCGACGAGACAAAGGCGCCGCCCGGGCGAGATCCAGGCGTCCGGGATCTGCCGCAGCGCCAGCGGCACGAGTGCCAGTGCTGCTGCGCCCAGGGCCAGCGACACGGCTGCCCAGAGGCGGTCGAGGCGGCCCCAGCCAACTTGGGCGAAGTGCCGTCCGAGCACGAGCGAGAAGGCGGGCAAGAGCGGCAGCAGGTAGTAGTCGATCTTGCCGCGCGAGAGGCTGAGCGGCAGGAGCATGAGTGCAATCCAGAGCAGCAGGAAGCGAGCGGCCGCAACGCCGGGCACGACGACGTCGGGAGGCCGCAAGGCGCGGGCGGCGGCCAGCGCGAAGAGCGCGGACCAGGGCGCCCCCACGCTCAGGTAGGCCCCGACGTAGAAGAAGAGGGGCTGGCCCGAGTCGTAGGTCGAGGCGGCGAAGCGCTCCAGGTTTTCGCGCAGGAAGAAGTGCACCAGCGGTTCGGCGCCCAGCCGCGCGTAGATCGCCACGAACCAGCCGAAGCCCAGCACGGCGAAGATGGCCGAGGCAAGCGCTAAAGCTCGCGGCTTCGGGGGCGCCTCTCGCCGGCGCTGCCAGGCGAGCAGCGCGAGGCCCAGGCCGGGCAGCAACACGGCGATCGGGCCCTTGTTCAAGAAGCCCAGCCCCAGCACGGCGCCCAAGGCCGGCAGCGCCCACGCGGCCGAGGCCTCGCGAAGCTTCACACCCAGCGCCACCGCCAGCGTCGAGAGGAGCGCCAGCAGCATGTCGGACATCGCAAGGCGTCCGACGCTCATGAATCCCACCGACGTGGCCAGGATGATCATGGCGGCGAGGCCGGCGCGACGATCGAGCAGAAGGCGGCCCAGCCAGAAGGTGGCGAGCAACAGGAGCAGTGCGGCCACGGCCGGCGCGAGGCGCCCGGCGCCCTTGCTCACACCGAGAAGCTCGAAGCAGAGCGCTATCAGCCAGTACGTGAGCGGGGGCTTGTCGAAGAACGCTCGAGCCTGGTAGCGCGGGATGAGCCAGTCTCCCGTCTCGAGCATGGCGCGCGCGCCGTCGAGAAAGTAGATTTCGGCCCGCTCGAGTGAAGCGCCGCCCAGGGCCGGGAACAGGATGAAGGCCGCACCCAGCAGGACCAGCGCGAGCTTCAGGCGAAACGCGAGCCGCAGCCTCAGGGCGTGGCCGCCAGGGCGCGCCCAGCTGGCGCCTTCTTGAGGTGAAGCTGGCCGCAGGCCGCGAGAATATCCTGGCCGCGCGGGCGCCTCACGGAGACGCTCACGTCGGCCGCGGCCAGGATGCGGCAGAATGCATCGACCGAAGCGCTCGTCGGAGCGCCGAACGGAATCTCCGGAGCCGGGTTGAGCGGGATCAGGTTCACCTTGGAGCGACTCCCCTTGAGCAGGCGCGCCAGCGCGCGCGCGTGGGAAGCGCCATCGTTGACGTCGCGCAGCATCACGTACTCGTAGGTGACGAGGCCCCCGCGCGGGATGGGATAGCGGCGGGCCGCCGCGATCACGTCCTGCATCGGATACCTCTCCTCGATCGGCATCAGCTCGCGGCGCAGCGCGGCGCTCGGCGCGTGCAGGCTGATCGCGAGGTTGGGACGCACGGGTTCGGCCATCAGCTTCTCGAGAGCGGGCAGAATCCCGACCGTGGAGAGCGTGAGCCGCTTGGGCGTGATCGCGAAGCCCTCGGGGTCCATCAGGATGCGCAGCGCGGAGACGGTGGCGTCGTAGTTGAGAAGCGGCTCGCCCATCCCCATCACCACGATGTTCCACGCGCGCGCCTCCGCGCCCTCCGGGTCGATCTCGCGGACCTCGGCCATCACCGTCGCCACCTGGCCGAGGATCTCCCAGGTCTTGAGATTACGCTGGTAGCCGGCGATGCCCGTGAGACAGAAGGCGCACTTCAGCGGACAGCCGGCCTGCGTCGAGATGCAGATCGTTCGGCGCCGGGTTTCGGGAATGTAGACGCTCTCGATCGTGGCGCCGTCGTCGAGGCGAAACAGGAATTTCACCGTGCCGTCCGTCGAGTGCTGGCGCTCGGCGACGTCGGGCCAACGCAGCGTGAGGCTCTGGGCGAGCCTTGCGCGCAGCGGCTTGCCGAGATTCGTCATCGCGGCGAGGCTCCGGGCACGCTTCTGGTAGAGCCAGGCGTAGATCTGCCTGGCCCTGAAGCGCGGCTCACCAGAGTTTTCGAGGAGGGCCTCGAGAGCGGCAAGCTCGAGGCCAAAGAGGTTCGTCGACACCCTTGGGATGATAGCGCACGGGCTATGATTCCGCGTGCCGAGCCACTGCGCGCTCCGCGTGCGCACGCGCCCTTTGGTCAGCCCGGCTCATTCTCCGTGACGCTGCCCTGCTTTAGGGCTCGACCCGACGCCGCTTCCCGACTATCATCGAAGGTTCGGCCGACGTGAGCGCTCACGAAGGCCGCAACCGAGGTTAGGCGTTCCATGGAACTCGACCGCATCGTCATCACCGGCGCGCGCCAGCACAATCTCAAGAACGTCACCGTCGAGATCCCGAAGAAGCAGCTCGTGGTGATCACGGGTCCGTCGGGCTCGGGCAAGTCGAGCCTCGCCTTCGACACGCTCTACGCCGAGGGCCAGCGCCGCTACATCGAGAGCCTGAATGCCTACGCGCGCCAGTTCCTGGGCCAGATGGAAAAGCCGGTCTACGACTCGATTCGCGGCCTCGCCCCCACCATCTCGATCGAGCAGAAGGCGGCCTCGGGCAACCCGCGCTCCACCGTCGGCACGGTGACCGAGATACACGACTACCTGCGCGTGCTTTGGGCACGCGTGGGCCGGCTCGCCTGCTACAACTGCGACCGCCCGGTTTCACAGCAATCCTCGCAGCAGATCGTGAGCGAGATCGCCGAGCTGACCGAGGGCACCCGGTTCCTGGTCCTGGCGCCGCTCGTGAAAGAGCGCAAGGGCGAGCACCGCGACGTCCTCGAGCAGGTCCAGAAGGCCGGCTTCGTCCGCGTCCGCGTCGACGGCATCGTGCTCGGCCTCGAGGACGAAATCCGCCTCGACAAGAAGAAGAAACACACGATCGACGCGGTCGTGGATCGGCTCGTCGCCAAGCCCGGCATCAAGCAACGCCTGCACGATTCGGTGGAGACGGCGCTCCGCTTCGGCGGCGGGATGGTGCTGATCGCCCCCGAGGGTCAGCCCGAGAAGGTGATGTCGCAGCATCGCGCCTGCCATCACTGCGGGATCTCCTTCCCGGAGCCGTCGCCGCAGCTGTTCTCCTTCAACTCCCCACAAGGCATGTGCCCGGAGTGTTCGGGCCTCGGCACGCGCATGGAGATGGACCCTGAGCTGGTGGTGCCGAACCCGGAGCTCTCGGTCAACGAAGGCGCCGTGAAGCCGCTGGGCGCCGTCGGCGAGGGCACCTCGTGGGGCACCGACATCGTGCGCGCCGTGGCCCGCGAACGCGGCATCGACCTCAACAGGCCCTGGAAGCTGCTGAGCGCCGCGCATCGCAAGGTGATCCTGCACGGCACGGGCGACGAGCGCGTGAAGATCCAGGTCAAGGGCTCCTGGGGCACGGGCGCCTTCAAGATGCGCTACGAGGGCGCCATCAACTCGATGCTGCGTCGCATGCGCGAGACGCATTCCGAGGACATGCGCCAGTACTACCAGAAGTTCCTCTCGACCCGGCCCTGCTCCGCCTGCGGCGGGAAACGAGTGCGCCCGGAAGCCCTGGGCGTGAAGATCGCCGGCAAGAACATCGCCGAGGTCACCGGCTATTCCGTCGCGGACGCCTTTGCCTTCTTCCAGGGCCTCGAGCTCAAGGGCGCCGAGGCCAAGATCGCCATCGAGCTGCTGAAGGAGATCCGCTCGCGGTTGCGCTTCCTGCTCGACGTCGGCCTCAGCTACCTGACGCTCGATCGGCCGGCGCCGTCGCTGTCCGGTGGGGAAGGCCAGCGGATCCGCCTCGCGTCGCAGATCGGCTCCGAGCTGACCGGCGTCATCTACGTCCTCGACGAGCCGTCGATCGGCCTGCACCAGCGCGACAACAAGAAGTTGCTGGCGGCCCTCAAGCATCTGCGCGACATCGGCAACAGCGTCGTGGTCGTCGAACACGACCACGAGGCGATGCAAGAGGCCGACTGGATCATCGACTTCGGGCCGGGGGCCGGACGCCACGGCGGCGAGGTGGTGGCGGCCGGCACGCCCGCACAGATCCTGAAATCGAAACGCAGCCTGACCGGCCGCTACATGAGCGGCGAGCTGCGGATCGAGATCCCGGCCGTGCGGCGCCGGGGCGACGGCCGCAAGATCGTGGTGAAGGGCGCTCGCGAGAACAACCTGAAGAACGTGGACGTCGAGTTCCCGCTGGGCGCCTTCGTGTGCGTGACCGGCGTCTCGGGCGCGGGCAAGAGCACGCTCGTCAACCAGATCCTGTATCCGGCCGTGGCCCGAGCGCTCCACGGCAGCGAGGTCGTCGTCGGGGCCCATGCCGGAATCGTCGGGCTGCACGAGATCGACAAGGTCATCGACATCGACCAGAGCCCGATCGGGCGGACGCCGCGCTCCAACCCCGCGACCTACACCAAGCTGTTCGACTTGATCCGCGACTTCTTCGCGCTGCTCCCGGAGGCCCGCATGCACGGCTACACCCCCGGGCGCTTCAGCTTCAACGTGAAGGGTGGGCGCTGCGAGGCGTGCGAGGGCGACGGCGTCAAGCGCGTCGAGATGCATTTCCTCGCTGACGTGTACGTGCCCTGCGAAACCTGCCTGGGCAAGCGCTTCAATGAGGCGACACTGCAGGTGAAACTGAACGCTCTCTCGATCGCCGACGTCCTCGACCTCACCGTCGACGAGGCGCTGGTGACCTTCAAGAACCACCCGCAGATCCGCCGGGTCCTGGAAACGCTGGCCGACGTGGGCCTCGGCTACATCGCACTCGGCCAGTCCTCGCCCACACTCTCGGGCGGCGAGGCGCAGCGCGTGAAGCTCTCGCGCGAGCTGTCGAAACGCTCCACGGGGCGCACGCTCTACATCCTCGACGAACCCACCACCGGCCTGCATTTCGACGACATCAAGAAGCTGCTGCGCGTGCTCGACCGGCTCGTCGAGGGCGGCAACACCGTCGTGGTGATCGAACACAACCTGGACGTCATCAAGACGGCCGACTACGTCATCGACATCGGGCCCGAAGGCGGCAGCGGCGGTGGCGCCGTGGTGGCCACGGGCACGCCCGAGGAGCTGGCCGCCGTGCGCAACTCCTACACGGGCCAGTTCCTCGCGGAGCTGCTGCCGAAGGCGGGCGCCAGGCGCGCCGCAGCGCGCTGACCAAAAAAGGCGCCGCGGCGCGCCGTGCGCTAGACTTTGCGACAGCGCAGCAGGAGATCAAGTGCCCCGAGTATTGAAATCCGTCTTGCTCCTCGCGACACTCGCCTTTGTCCTTGCGCCGTGCGGCGCCAAGGAACTGGCGATTGGGCCGCTGACAACGCGGCCTCGCTTGCTGCTGTTCGTCTCCGTGGACCAGATGCGCTTCGACTACCTCACGCGCTTCGCGCCGCTGTTCAAGGACGGCTTCAAGACACTACTGGAGCGGGGCGCTGTCTTCTCGAATGCACGCTACCGCCACTCGAACACCGAGACGGGACCCGGACACGCCGTGCTCTTGTCGGGACGCCACGCCCGCGACAACGGGGTCGTAGCCAACGCGTGGTACGACTCGCTGCTGAAGCGAGAGGTCAATGTCGTCGAAGACATCGCCCACTCCCCTGTCGGGGGCGCGGGTCGCGGCGCGTCACCTGCAAGCTTCATCGGCGTCACGCTTGGCGACCTGCTCAAGAAGGCCTCGCCGGAGTCGAAGGTGGTGGGTGTTTCGCTCAAGGACCGGGCGGCCATCTTGATGACCGGGCGCAGGGCCGACGCCGCCTACTGGTACGAAGCGGCCCAGGGTCGCTTCATCACGAGCAGCTACTACGCGCGTGAGGCGCCGGCCTGGCTGCTTGCCTGGAACGCTGAAGGCCACGTGGACGCGCTCTTCGGAGAGCCTTGGACGCGGCTGCTTTCAGACCCCACGCTCTACGACAAGTACGCCGGACCCGACGCCGCCCTGGGCGAGTCCGATCGCATCGACACGACCTTTCCCCACAGCCTCCACGGCGCTGCCAAGACGAAACAGTTCTACGGCGCGCTGCGCAGTACGCCCTCGGCGGACGAGCTGGTCTTGGGCGTGGCGCTGCGGGCGCTGGCGGAACACGGCCTCGGGCAGGACCAGGCCACCGACGTCCTGGCGGTCGGCTTCTCCGCGACCGACTACATCGGCCACACCTATGGGCCCGACAGCCAGGAGTTGATGGACCAGATGCTGCGCCTCGACAGAAGCCTGGGACAACTGCTCACCGAGGTCGACAAGCGCGTGGGAGCGGGGCGCATGCTCTTTGGACTCTCCGCCGACCATGGCGTCATGCCGCTCGTCGAGGTTCTCCAGCAGCAGGGCAAGGCCGCGCATCGCGAGCGACCCGCCGACCTCGAAGCCAGCGTCCGCAAGGCGCTCGAGCTGCGCTTTCCAGGAGTAGCGGGCGTGATCGCCGAGGCCGACGTCCCGAACTTCTATCTGGATCTCGAGGCGCTCGCTAGCCAGGGGTTGAAGCGGGCCGACGTCGAGTCGACGATCGAAGCCGCCCTGCTCGCCTCGGGGCTGGTGGAGCGCGTCTACACCCATGCGCGGCTGCTCGGCGATCCGCCGACCGACGATCCGGACTTCGTCTTCTTCCGCAACTCGTTCTTCGAGCCGCGCAGCCCGCACCTGATCGCCCGGCTGAAGCCCTACATCTATATGGACAACTACCCCGGCGGGACGGGACACGGCACGGTTGCCGACCACGACCGCCATGTGCCGGTGGTGTTCCTGGGTCCCGGGATCCGGGCCGGCCGTTACGCGCAAGCCTGCGGGCCCGAGGACATCGCCCCGACTCTCAGCGCCCTGCTCGGCCTCCCGTATCCGCTGGCGAGCGGCCAACGCGTGCTCAGCGAGGCGCTTGGGCGCTGATCGAACGGGAGCGCGTCGAGGCAGCGATTCCAAACTGGCCGGCCCAGTAGAGCGCCATGATGAGCCAAGGCGCACCGGGGATCTCGGCGTGGAAGCGATCGAGCGCGATCAAGGTGTCCGAGGCGCCGAACAGCATCGCGCCGATCGCGGCCGCCCACGCGCCACTGGCCAGCGAAACGGCGCTCGCGCGCCACATCATCACCGTCAGCAGCAGCGCGTAAAGCCCCACCGGAACATGCAGATCGCCGAGGCCCGGGCGGATCGCTGCGAACATCGCGACACCCCAGCTGGCGAACGGCACAAGGGCCAGCAGGCGTAGCTCGCGCGAGCGCGCGAGGAAGCCGAGGCTATAGGCGGCGTGCGCCAGGGCGAACGCGATCATGCCCGCGAGAAACAGGCGCGTGCCTTGGCCCTCGAGAAGCACGTCGCCGAGCGCCGAGAGCACGAGACCGCCGGCGAGCGCGTTCTTGCCCACAGCCCCGGGTTGGAGCGCCACCCAGGCCGCGAGACACAGCGCCGGAAGCGGCTTCGTCGCCAGCACGAGCCACGTGATCCCACACGCGTGACCAAACCCAAAGGCCAGTATCGCGGCCCCGCCCAGCCTGGCGACGGCGCGCGTCAAGCGTCGGGCTAGCGGCGCGGCCGGCGTGCAGCGCTCTCGAGAAGCGATGCGGCCAGCAGCGGGATCAGGATCTCGTGGTGGCCGGTGAGGCTGTAGCCGCGACCCACACCCTGGGTCGGGCGCGACACCACGTTTGCGTTCGGTCGATAGGACTGGATGAAATCGAGGTTGGCGGTGGTGAAATCGCTGAGTTCGTGACCCAGGTTGCGCGCGAGCGTCACAGCCTTCAGGAACACTTCGGGCAGCAGCACGGCCGAGCCCACGTTCAGATAGACGCCGCCGCCGCCGAGGCGCGCGACGTGCGCCGCAAAGGTGCGGAAATCGAGGTGGCTGGTGCGACCCAGCGCGGCCGGGTCACAGGCCGGGTGCATGTGAACGATGTCGGTGCCGATGGCGACGTGCACGGTCGCCGGCAGCCCGAGCCGCCAGGCGGCCGCAAACAGGCTCGCGCCCAGATGCTTCGGCCGACGCTCGGTGAGATAACGGCCGATCGCGGCGCCGAGGCCGAGGCCATCGCGATCGCCCTCGAGCATCGCGCGGTTGATCTCGGCCCCGGTTTCGCGCGCCATCCCGAACGCGCCCGAGCCGAGTCCCTCAGCCACTTCCTCCGACGTCTGTCCCGCCACCGTCAGCTCGAAGTCGTGGACGATGCCGGCGCCATTCAGTGCGATGCCGGTCACGAAGCCTCGCTCCATCAGGTCGATGACGATCGGCGACAGGCCGACCTTCAAAACGTGGGCGCCCAGGCCCCACAGCAGCGGCTTGTGCCGCGTCCGCCCGCGCCGCACGTCCGCGCAGAGCGCCCGGAGCGTCTCGGCCCCGAGGATGCGCGGCAGCGAGTCGAGGAACTCCGCCATGCGAGCCCCGGGCCGATGCGGGCGGGCGAAGTCCTTGAGTGTCACCTTGCTGTTGCGCTCGGCGAGCGGATAGGTGCGGATGCCGTCGAGTTCGAGAGGCGACACGCGGCCGGGACGCCGGCGGCCGGTCCTCAACGTGTCATCGCCTCTTCGACGAGCTGGCAGAGGATGTGGACGACCATCCCATGCACCTCTTGAATGCGCGGCGTATCGTCGCTCGGCACGTCGATCAGATAGTGGACGAGCCCCCCCAGGCGTCCACCTCCACCGCCGCTGAGACCCACCGTGAGCAGGCCGCGGTTGCGGGCGAGGCGCAGCCCTTCGACCACGTTCGGCGAGCGACCCGACGTGCTGATGCCCACCGCCACGTCGCCGGGACGGCCGTGCGCCTCGAGCTGGCGCCGGAAAACGGCGTCGAACCCCATGTCGTTCCCGATCGCAGTGATGACCGACGAATCGGTGGTGAGGGCGAGCGCGGGGAAACCCGGCCGCTCGCGCAGGAAGCGTCCGACCAGCTCTCCCGCGAAGTGCTGCGCGTCGGCGGCGGACCCGCCGTTGCCGAAGGTCAGCACCTTGCCCCCCGAACGCAGGCATTCGGTGATGCGCTGCCCGACCTCGAGCAGGAGCCGCGCGTTCTCGTCGAAGAAGCGCTGCTTCACGGCGCTGCTCACCGCCACGATCTGACGTATGCCTGCTTCGTCCATGCGCGCTGATTATCGTTCCACGAGGCGCAGGCCGCAAAGCGGGAGGAGGGGAGGAAGATTGGCGGCGGGCGATGGGGGGGCGCTTGCTACACGGGCCGAAGGTGCACGGTGAGCAACACGGAGACGACGCCCGGCTCGTCGAGTGTGACCTGGAAAACGGCCCCGTCGCGCACGCCTGCGGGGATCTTCAGCGGGACTGGAAGCCGCCGCTCGACGCTGCCCTCGCCAGCGCAACGGTAGCAGTCGAAGATCGGCCCGCCCGTCCCTTGGCAGGCGGGACAAAGGCCGCGCAGGGGCAGATCGAGAGGAAGCACACCTCCCATCGCCGCCTCCGTGGCGGTCAACAGGATCTCTGCTGAAAGGCTGCCGCGACGGATCGGCCGGCGCAGATCCCCTGCGGTGGGGCTGCGGACGAAGGACCAGGACAGGGACTCGAAGTGGTTCGGCTGGCTCACCAGGGTCTCGTCGTAGCGTTGACGACGCTCGGCGTCGGTCAGCGTCTCGTAAGCGACCTGCAGTTGCCGAAAAGCCTCGACCGAGGGACTCGGGGCGGAATCGGGATGGTGCTGCTTCGCGAGGCGGCGGTAGGCGCGCTTGATCGCGGCCGTCGAAGCGTTCCGCGCCACACCGAGCACGCGGTAGAAGTCCTTGGGCTTGTCCATTCCCGCCACACCATAAGTTGTGGCTTCACGGCTTGTCAAGGAAGAAAGCGCTGGCGGGGTGCCTGGCTCCGTACCCCCCCGATCTCCCGATTAGAACCCCTTGACCTTGGGCGCTTTCTTGTAAAGCTGCCAGACGATGTGCCAGGCGAGCAGGGTCACGACGAGGAACAGCACGAACCCGTACCGCGACGGGATCCCGACGCTCGATCCCACCGTCACGGTGTGCTGGTTCATCATGCCCCAGAGCAGCGGCACGGACATGTAGACGTTGTGCCGCGAACGAGCGCCGGCAAGCGCGACGAGCGCGCCGTCGGGAGCCGTGCCGCCCTTGACCGCCGTGATGATCTGCTGCTGTGCCGGCCAGATTCGGAACCACACGTTGAAGGCCATGATCGTCCCGAACAGCGAGGCCATGTGGACGTTGTAAGCGCGGTAGCCGAAACCGCCCCACAGCGCCATCAGTCCGGCCACGAGCGCCGCCAGGGTGAAGCAAACAGCCCCGAACGTCCTCGGGTCCTTGCCCAGGGCGCTCTTGTGCAGCGCGTCGTAGACGAAGGGTGCGATGAACACGAGCGCCAGCATCACGCCGGCGCCCGCGGTCCACCGGCCATCCGCCTCGAACATGATGCCGCCGTGGTAGAAGACGAGGAGCAGCAGCAGGACGCCGGTCAGCCAGGTCCAAGCCGCGCCCCAACGGAACCAGAACAGGGCCCGGGGCATCAACTCCGGCACGACCTTCTTCTTGGTCTCCGCGTCCAGCGTGCCAGTGAAGGGGCCGTTGACGAAATTGAAGAAATACAGCATTCCGATCCAGATCACCCCCGCCAGGATGTGCAACCAGCGGAAGAGTGCGTTCAGGAGTTCCACGGCTTTATCCTCCCTAATTGGCCAGCGAGACTGCTGGCGCGAAACATAGCACAGCCGGGGGCGTTCAAGCCGCCCTTTGCAGCTGACGGCGGCTCCAGATCTCAGCCCCGACGGCGAGCGCCAGCAGCAGGAGCGCCAGGGCGATGAGCGGACGCCGCAGCCGCGGCAGGCGCGCGGGATCGCCGCCGATCTGGGCCGCACCCGCCGCGACCGCGCTGCGGACCAGCGGCCCCGTGTCGTCGCGCGCGATCACGAGCAGGCCCTGGCGCGAGTTCCAGGGCGCGTCCACCCGGAACAGCTGGACTGGGGTCGTGAGAGTCCCCCGAGCCGGCACGTCGACCACACTCTCGACCGGGTGCGCCCGCAGCGTGTGCGGCGTCTTCACGGCGAGAAGCACCCGATGGGCGGCGCCATCGGCGCTCTCGAGGACGATGTCGAGGCGTCCAGTGACGTCGACGCTCGCGTCCGTCAAGCGAAGCTTCACGGAAGGCCCGGCCTGCTCGCCGATCGCGATCAGCACCCAGGCTGGCTGCGAGTAACGCGCCGCGGTCGCCTCCGGACCCGTGCGATACTCGATCATCAGCGTCGTGGCGTGGACGCCGGGCGCCATGCCGTCCACTGGAAAGTCGAGTGTGAGCCCGCGGCTTTCTCCCGCCGCGATATCCAAGGGCAAGCGGCTCTGCGCCTCGTGCTCGAGAAGCTCTCCGGCGACCGAGACTTGCTGCGCCGACTCGGTTCCACGATTCGTGAGGTCGACCCGAACCTCGATCGTGTGTGCCGTGATCGCGCCCACCGAGCCGGCGATCTCGAGACGGACTTCGGCCCGTGCCTGCGCAGCGAACAGACTCAGCAGCGCGGCGAGGCAGGCCTGCGAGCTACTTCGCGACGACCGGGACAAAATTCACGCCGCTCAGGTTGAAGGCGGCGTCGAGCTTCTTGCCCTGCTTCTTGCTGGTCGCATAGATCTTGATCGAGGCGGCGCGTGCGGCATCCTTCTCGAGCGGCGGAAACTCGCAAACGCCTTCGGGCTGCACGTTCATCAAGAAGGTGCTGGTCCTTTGGGGCTGGTACTGGTCGTCCACGGCCTGCAGGTAGTAGTCGATGGACTTGGCCTTGCCCTCGACCACGCCAGGGATCGTGCCACAGTAGCTGAGTCCCATGAAGAGCATGTCGACGAAGTTGTAGAAATCCTCGCCAGTCCGTCGGAAGTAGAGCCGGGCCTTGGCGACCTGATTGTCGTCGCTGATCGTCGCGCACAGCGAGATCGCCTTGCCGGCGACGGTGCAGGGAGCGGGCTGATGCTCGACGACCGGCGGATCGTCGCCAAGCGCCAAGCTCGGGGCCAGGGCGATCAGCACGGCAAGGCCAAAGACGCGCACTGCGGCTACCTCCACGTCACCTGGTTCTTGTAGGTCTCACCGCGGGCCGTGCGGATCACCACCTCCATTGTCCAGGAAGACGTGTCTTCTTTCCAGATGTTTCCGGCCAGGTTGTAAACGAGCGCCTTCTGCTGCGGCGCCACGTCCTTGGTCTGGGGCTGAACCGGACCGGTGATCTTCCGGCCGTTGATGGTCGTGGTGAGCGTCATGTCCTTGATCGAGATGGGCGCCCCGCCCTCGTTCTGCAGCGAGATCTTGACGGCATAGCTGTCGCCCGGCTTGACGCTCTCGGGCTCGACCTCGAAGCTCACCTTGCCCGGCAGCTCGGCAGCCTGGGAGCCCTTCTTCACCCCCACTCCGGCCGATTCCTCGAAGCCCGGCGGCACGTTGCCGCTGGCGGCATCGGCGGCGCTGGCGGCGGTCTTGCCGATCACGAAGGCCCTGCCGGCGCCGCCCCCCCGGCTCCCGCTTGCACCGGCCGCAACGGCCTGGGACACGGCCCGTGCCTGCACGGCGCTCGACTTCCCGAGGATCGCGCGCTGGTTCGCCGGATCGAGCCCCAGCACCGAATCGAACAGCGAGATGGAGGCGTCGTACTTCTGCTCCGAGAGAGCGCCATCGGCCTTGTTCAGAAGCTCGGCGAGCTGGGCCGCCTTCACAGCCGAGGCCTGCTGCGCCTGCTGTTGCTCGGCCAGTTGCGCGGTCTGTTGCTCGGCCCGTCGTTTCGCTTCCTGGATGCGAGTCGCGAAGCTCGGTCCGCGCGAGTCCCAAGGCGCCGCCAGGCGACCTTGCTCGGCCTCGGCCGAGGCGCGGGCGAAGTCCCCCGCCCCGATCGCCGAGTCGGCGGCACGGAAGTGCCCCACCGCGCGCTGCCCGTTCATAGAGTTCTCGACGATGCGCTTCGCTGTTTCGTTGCCAAGATCCTCGCGCAGCGCCGACTGGGCGAGGCTCAGGGCCCGGTCGTAGTCGCTCTGAGAGAACGCCGCCTGGGCGCCCTTGAGCGAAGCCGCCGCCTTGCCCACGACCTCGCCGAACGTCGGAGGAGGTGCTGTGGTCGGCGGCACGGTGCTGGGCGGCGGCGTGGTGGTCGCCGGCGCGGAGGTCGCTGGCCCGGGCATGTAGACGGTCTGCTGCTTCTCTGGCTTGAAGGCCAGATAACCGCCGATGCCGAGGATCCCGATGCCCATCACACCCAGGATCAGGTAGAGCGGCATGTTGCTCGCGGGCGGGGGCGGGGCGTGGCGCGGGGCGGCGACGGGTGTCGGCCGCACCACGGTCGGCGCCGCCGCCACGCTGCTGTGTCGGGCGCCGGCGCCGGCCATCGTCTTGCCGCGCTGCGTGCCCTGCTTGCCGGGCGTGGTCACCGCGGAGCCGCGTGCGGTGGCTGCGGCGCCCAGGCCCATGGTGCCACCGCCGCCGCCGAGCTCGTCGGCTCCCACCAGGGTCGGACCCAGGGCGTCGCTGAGCGACTGGGGCGGCCTCGACGACGGCGGCTCGATGTCGATCAGGCCCTCGAGCGCGTGCGCGCCGGTCTCGGAGCTGGCGTGGCTCTTCAGGTACTCGCGCAGGTCGACGGCGAACTCGTAGGCCGTCTGATGGCGCTCTTCGAGGCTCTTCGCGAGCGACTTCCTGAGGATCGGCAGCAGCGCGTCGTAATCGAGGCCCTGCGGGATGAGATCGAAGTTCGGCTCCTCGTGGGTGATCTTGTAGAAGATCGCCATCAGGTTTTCGGAGTGGAAGGGCCGCCGGCCGGCCAACAGCTCGTAGAGCATGCAGCCGACGCTGAACAGGTCGCTGCGGCCGTCGACCTTGGCGCCCTTCACCTGCTCGGGCGACATGTAGTCGGCGGTGCCGACGATGTTCCCCGTGCCGGTCATCGACGCGGAGGTCAGCCGCGCGACGCCGAAATCCATGATCTTGACCGTGCCATCGTGGTTGATGAAGATGTTCGCGGGCTTGATGTCGCGGTGTACGATCCCAGCCTGGTGGGCGTGGGCGAGGCCCGCGAGCACCTGCACGATGATCGCCAGCTTGCGGTCGAGCGACATCGGCGGCGGCGTGCGGATCGCCTTCTGGAGATCCATACCCTTCAGGAGCTCCATCGCGATGAAGGGCGAGCCGTCGGTGTGGTTGCCGAGATCGAAGACGTTCACCACGTTGGGGTGGGTCATCTTCGCGACGGCCTTGGCCTCGCGCTCGAAGCGCTGCTTCAACTCGGGATCGTCGGCGATCGAGGCGACCATGACCTTGAGCGCGACGTCGCGTTCGAGGACCGTGTCGTGGGCGAGGTAGACCATGCCCATGGCGCCCTTTCCGAGGGGCCTCTGGATCTCGTACTTGCCGATCCGGCCGGTGATCTCCTTGATCAGAGAAGCCGGAGCCGCAGGATCGGATTTGGGATCGGAATCGCTCATCGGGCGTGGTCGCGGGCGAATTCTACCCGCAAAAGCCCACGCTGAGAATTGCGACTACTTGGTCTTCCCCGTGACAGTGGACTTGGCTCGACGGTTGCGCCCCCAGCACTCCTCGGAGCTCTCCTGGCAGACCGGAACTTCCTTGCCATAGGAGACGCTCTTCATCCGTTCCGCCGGGACGCCCAGCGAGGCCAGGTAGTCGTAGGCCGCCTTGGCTCGGCGATCGCCCAGCGCCAGGTTGTACTCGACCGTGCCGCGCTCGTCGCAGTGGCCCTCGAGCGTGACCTTGAGGAAGTCGAACTTCTTCAACACCTCGGCATTCTTTCCGAGCACGGGGCGGTCCGCCTGGCGGATCTCGGCGCTGTCGAAATCGAAGCGCACGTCGGCGAGCAGGCTCATCCGATCGATCTCGTCGGCCGACTTCTGCCGCAGCATCGCGTAGTCGTCCTGCTGAGAAGCCAGGTCCCGTGGGGCGGTCGGCGGCGGAGCCGGCGGCGGCGTCGCGGGGACGACCGGCCGGCTGGGCTGCGCGGCGGGTTTCGGGTTGCCGCCGCAGCCGGCCAGGCCGACGGCGAGGCCGACCACAGCGACGAGGACCAGTTGTCTCATTCCATCACCTCTCTCGTAAGATGTTTCAGGGCTGCTTCGGCTTCTCTTCGTCCTTGATCGCCTTCTTGAAGTTGCGGATGCCCTCGCCGAGACCCTTGCCCAACTCCGGGATTCGGCTCGTTCCGAAGATCACGACAACGATGAAGAGGATGAGGAGAAGCTCGGGAAAACCGAGACCAAACATGGACGCCTCCATGGCGGCGCTGCGCGCGCCTCAGGAATGATACCCCAGACTCGTGCCGGGGGGGCCAGGGAGCGTCTCGTTCAGGCGACCGCGGCGATAGCCCTCGGGGTCGAGCACGACCTCGCGGTAGCCAGCGGCCTGGACCCCGGTCGCCAGCGCTTCCCGAAGGCCGGGCTCCGCCAGCCGCGGCATCTCGGCCGGTGCGATCTCCACCCGCGCCCGGTCGCCGAGATGACGCACACGGAACTCGCGGAAGCCGAGCGCCGCGACGGCCGCTTCGGCGCGATCGACGCGCCGCAGCGCCTCCGGGGTCACCGGCGTGCCGTAGGGCAGGCGCGAAGACAGGCAGGGCGACGCCGGCAGGTCCCAGCTGGAGAGTCCCATCTCGCGGGAGAGAGCGCGGACGTCGGCCTTGGTCATGCCCGCCTCTGCCAGCGGGCTGCGCACGCCCGCCCCCGCGGCAGCGCGATGCCCGGGGCGGAAATCGGCCAGGTCGTCGACGATCAAGCCGTAGGCGACGTAGGCAAAGCCTTCGGCCGCGGCCAGCGGCAGCAGTTGGCGGAACAACTCTGACTTGCAGTGGTAGCAGCGATCCGCGTCGTTGCGGACGTAGAGCGGGTTCTCGAGCTCTCGGGTGCGGATCACCCGATGCGCGAACCCGACATGGGCCGCCAACTGCGCCGCCCGCTCCCGCTGCGCCTCGGCCAGGGATTCCGAGTCGGCCGTCACCGCCAGCGCCCGTGCCCCGAGCCGGCGGTACGCGCGAGCGGCCAGGTAGGCGCTGTCAACTCCGCCGCTGTAAGCGACCACGACCGATCCCATCGTGTCGAGGCTTCGGTCCAGGGCCGCTTCACGCTGGTGCGCGCTCATGCCTCCCAATCATCCTCGTCCTCGGGCGCCAGGTCGAGTTCCAGCGGCGCCAGCCCGATGACCTCGAGGTCGACGCCGCACTCCGGGCACGAGATGACCTCGCCCTTGTCGACATCGTATTCGTCGATCTCGACGGCAGCGTCGCACTCGGGACACACGGCCATGCTGGCAAGGCCTCCTGAAATCGTCTGGATCATACCCGCAAGGTCAGCGCCGTCAACGCGCCCATGCGGGCGAGTGATTCGAGTCGCCAAAGGCCTGAACCAGGGGTGCCAGGAAGTTGCCACGCGCGTCGAGCAGGTGGATCGCCTCGACGTGACGCGGGCGCAGTGCGTCGATTGGATGGAAGCCCAGATCGAAGCTGAAGGTGGCGGCGAAGTAGCGCCCGTCGGGTGAAGGCGTCAGGTTACGGTAGCAGGTCGTGCCCACGGAGAGTGTCTCGCGGTTCTTGCCGTCGGCATCGAGAACGTCGATCCCGAACTGCTTGTCCTGCGCCCATAGACAGAGCAGGCGGCCGTCGGCGCGGAAGCGGGGCGCGCGCGTCTTCCTGAAGCCGCCGGTGAGCCGGCGCGTGCGGTCGGTCTCGAGCTCCTGCCGGAACAGGTTGTCCTCGCGCACGAAGACCACGAAGCTGCCGTCCGGGGAGAGCGCCGGCTCGGTCTCGTCGAGGCCTCG
>CAYTWT010000330.1:0-10312 GCA_964442185.1 uncultured Acidobacteriota bacterium | reverse complement strand
CGCCGAGGGCGCCAACATGCCGACCAACCTGGATGGCGTCACGCGCTTCGTGGACGCGAAGATCCTGTACGGGCCGGGCAAGGCGGCCAACGCCGGCGGGGTCGCCGTGTCGGGTCTCGAGATGGCGCAGAACAGCATGCGCTACGGCTGGACCCGCGAGGAAGTGGACAACCGGCTGCGCCTGATCATGAAGAGCATCCACAAGGCCTGTGTCGAGACCAGCGATCGCTTCGGCTGCCCGGGCAACTACGTGAACGGCGCGAACATCGCGGGCTTCCTGAAGGTGGCCGACGCCATGTTGGACCAGGGGCTGGTGTAGCGCCCAAGCCGCCGCAGCGGACCGGCGCCGCGCGCTCCTGAGGCGGGGAGTATCATCCCGCAAAGGCCAGCCAAGGAGCACCATGTCCTCGCCCGAAAACGCGCGTCCGAGACTCCGCGGCGGCCCGGACTTCCACGATCTGATGCGTTTTCGGATCATGGACATCCTGCTGGTGGCGAGCCCGTACGATTCCTTTCTCCTCGAGGAAGCGGGGAAGCTCTCCGAGCGGGTGCTCGGGGAGTTCCGCAACCTGGACCTGCACTACGGTCCCGGGCTCACCGCGGTCTCCACCGGGGCCGAGGCGCTCGCCCTGGTCCGCGAGGGGCATCGCTTCGGCCTGATCATCACCACGCTCCGCCTCGGCGACATGAACGGGGCCGAGTTGGCGGCCAAGGTTCGCGAGGCCGGCCTCGACATCCCCGTCGCCCTGCTCGCCTTCGATAACCGCGAGCTCAGCGACTTCGTCTCCCGTTACGGCCTCTCCGCGGCGGAGCGCATCTTCCTGTGGCAGGGCGACGCGCGGATCCTGCTCGCCATCGTGAAGTCCATCGAGGACACCCGCAACGTCGCCCACGACACCCGGGCCATGGGCGTCCAGGTGATCCTGCTGATCGAAGACAACGTCCGCTACTACTCCTCGTTCCTGCCAGCGATCTACGCGGAGCTGCTGCACCACTCCCAGGGCCTCATCTCCGAGGGCGCGAACCTCGCGGAGAAGATCCTGCGGATGCGGGCCCGGCCGAAGATCCTGCTCTGCGGGACCTACGAGGAGGCCTGGGCCGCCTTCACGGCCTATCGCGAGGACCTGCTGGGTGTGCTCTCGGACGTGGAGTTCCCGCGGGACGGGGAGCGTTCCCTCGAGGCGGGCCTCGCCTTCGCCCGCAACGTACGCGAGCTGTGCCCCGACGTCCCGATCCTGCTGCAGTCCTCGCGCCCCGAGAACGCCGCGCCGGCCCGCGAGGCCGGCTTCGATTTCCTGCAGAAGGGCTCGCCGCTGCTGCTCCAGAAGCTGCGGCGCTTCATGACGGACAACTTCGGCTTCGGGGACTTCGTGTTCCGGCTTGCCGACGGTCGCGAGGTGGCCCGGGCCCACGACCTGCGCACCCTCGAGGAGCGCCTGCGCAGTGTCCCGGCCGACAGCATTGCCCACCACGCGGCACGCAACCACTTCTCCAACTGGCTGAAGGCACGGACCGAGTTCGCCCTGGCCCAGGTCCTGCGGCCCCGTAAGATCTCGGACTTCCCGACCCTCGAGGACCTGCGCGAGAGCCTGGTCCGCTCGATCGCCGACTACCGGCGGGAGCGGGGCAGCTTCCTCGTGGCCGATTTCGACCGCGACAGCCTCGACTTCGCGTCGGACTTCTATCGCATCGGCGGCGGATCCCTGGGGGGCAAGGCGCGCGGCCTCGCCTTCGTGCGCCGGCTGCTCGCCGAATCCGGCCTGGAGCGCGGCCTTGCGGGCGTCCGGGTTTCGGTGCCGCCCACCGCCGTCCTCGGCACCGACGTCTTCGACCGCTTTCTGGACGAGGGCGGCCTCCGCGACTTCGCGATTCACTGCCCAGACGACGCCGAGATCGAGAGCCGCTTCCTGGCGGCGCCGTTCCCCGAGGACGTGCGCGCGGACCTCGAGGCCTTCGTGGAGCGTGTCGGCTATCCCCTGGCGGTGCGCTCCTCGAGCCTGCTCGAGGACTCGCAGCACCAGCCCTTCACCGGCGTCTACGAGACATTCATGCTGGCGAACAACCACCCGTCCCTCGAGGTGCGGCTCGCGCAGCTACTGCGCGCCGTGAAGCGGGTCTACGCCTCCACCTTCTCGTCCCACGCCAAGGACTACATCCGCCCGACGCCGTATCGGCTCGAGGAAGAGAAGATGGCGGTGGTGCTACAGCGCATCGTCGGCACGACTCACGGCCAGCGCTTCTACCCGGACTTCGCGGGCGTCGCGCGCTCCTACAACTACTATCCGAGCCCGCCGCTCCAGGCCGCCGAGGGCATCGCGGCGGTCGCGCTGGGCCTGGGCCGGAGCGTGGTCGAGGGCGGCAACTGCGTGCGCTTCTGCCCGCGCCAGCCACAGATCCCGATCGGGTTCTCGGCGGCGAGCGAACGCCTCGAGGGCTCGCAGCGCCGCTTCTGGGCCCTGGACCTCGGGGGCGAGGGACTGGAGATGCGAGAGACGGAGTTCGACGTGGCCGCGGCGGAGGAAGACGGAGTGCTGTCGCCCATGGCCTCGACCTACTCGGCCGCGGACGACGCCGTCCACGACGGCGTCGGGCGCGTCGGCCTGCGCTTCGTCAGCTTTGCGCCGATCCTCAAGCACGGCGCCTTCCCGCTGTCCGAGGTGCTGGGGCGCCTGCTCGAAGTGGGCGCCTGGGGGATGGGCGCGCCGGTGGAGATCGAGTTCGCGGTGAGCCTGTCCGCGCCCCAAGGCGCGCCCCGGGAGTTCGGCGTGTTGCAGCTCCGCCCGCTGGCGCTGTCGCAGGAGAGCGAGGACCTGCGCATCGAAGCCGTCGAGCCCGGGCAGCTTCTGTGCCGCAGCGGCCAGGTGCTCGGCCACGGCCGCATCGACGTCATCCGCGATCTCGTCGTGGTGGACCAGCACCGCTTCGACCGTGCGTCCAGCCGCCAGACGGCCCACGAGCTCGCGCAGTTCAACGCCGACCTCGTCGGCGACGGCGTGCCGTACCTGCTGATCGGCGTGGGGCGCTGGGGATCGCGGGACCCCTGGCTCGGCATCCCGGTGGCCTGGGACCAGATCTCCGGCGCCCGCGTGATCGTCGAGGCGGGCTTTCGGGACTTCAAGGTCACACCTTCCCAGGGCACGCACTTCTTCCAGAACCTGACCACGTTCAACGTGGGCTACTTCACGGTGAACCCGGACGCGGGAGAGGGCTTCATCGACTGGGATTGGCTCGGCGCCCAGCCGGCCGTCCGGGAGACGGCCTGCGTCCGGCACCTGAAGCTGCCGCAGCCGGTCTCGGTCCTGATGAACGGTCTGCGGACGGAGGGCGTGATCCTCAAGCCTCGAGCCTGACGCCGGCCGCCCTTGCGATCTCGTGCATGCTACATCCAACGCGCTTGCTCTCCCGGATCCCTGATGCTATCGTGTAGACGAGGAGCTACACAGCTACATGGCCCTGAATATCCGAAACCCAGAGGCGGAGAAACTGGCTGAGACGTTGGCGCGTCTGACCGGGGTTACCAAGACGGAAGCCGTGACGCGGGCCCTGCGCGATCGTCTGTCTCGATTGCGTCGAGAACGGCGGAGTCGATGCTTGGCCGACGAGCTCGACGAGATCGCCCTTCGCTGCGCGAGCCGGCCCGTCCGCGATGCGCGCCCCGCCGACGAGATCCTCGGCTACGGGGACGACGGCTTGCCGCGCTAATGGTCATCGACACCTCCGCCCTGGTGGCGATCCTCCAGAACGAGCCAGACCGACGCCGCTTCAACGAGGCCATCGAAGCTGCGGCTTCGCGGGTTCTGTCGGTGGCCACGTACGTCGAGGTGTCCATCCTGGCGGAGTCGCGATTCGGGGCCGAAGGGGTGCGAGACCTGGACCTCTTCCTGGAGCGGGCGGAGATCCGGCTGGTGGAGGTCGATGTCGAGCAGGGCAGGATCGCGCGGGAGGCGTTTCGGAGGTTCGGCAAGGGGCGCCATCCCGCCGGGCTCAACTTTGGAGACTGCTTCTCCTACGCGCTTGCGATGCGCTTGGATGAGCCGCTGCTCTTCCAGGGGCAGGACTTCTCGAAGACCGACATCGCCTCTTTCGAGCCCTCCTCGCCTCCGGAGCCGGCATGATCAGAAGTGGCGTACTTTCGTGAAAAGATCGACTCGCGGCCGGCCTTCGTGTACGGCGGCCCAGCCGACCAGGTCCGGTCGTGGTCCGAAGAGCACAGCCACGGCGCCATCGCGGGGAGGTGCAGGGTGAAGACCGCCATTCACAAGCTGCCCGGCTGCGCCACCGGGCAGAAGCGCAGCGGAGGGCACGACGATCCGCTTCACACCCTCGTCCCGTAGTCTCCTGGCCTCGCTCTGGCAGGCGGCGTAGCTCGTGTGGTCTCCGAGCAGCGCCGATTCGGGCAACCCGACGTTCTCCGCCGGCTCATCCGGGATTTCCACCGCCCAGATGGCACGCTGGACGCCGGCCAGGTCAGCGGGATCCTTGATCTCCTCATGGCGAATGAACTCTGCCCAGGCGCCATCCGACGTGTCCGCGAAGTAGTGCGCGGGCCCGTCGCCGTCCGCGTGCCAGCGCGCCGCGGGCTGATCGCCGACTTCCCAGAGGAACGGGGAGTCGGGATCCGCGTGTCGGAACCAGATCATGTCGCTGGCGAAGCCGTGAGGCTACGGGCCAGAGCGCGGAGGCGCGTCGCGCCGGGGGCCTCGGGCAGCCAGCCGGCCCGCAGCAGCTCTCCGGGCGCGTGGCCGTCGAGTAGCGTCCGCTTTCTCTGGAACCACCGGCGGATGCCGATCTCGTTGTAGGCACCGCCCAGGTCGGCGGTCACGAGCGCGAGGTAGTGAAGTCGAGCCGCCACGTCGTCGGGCGTCTGTCTCGCGCGGGACCGATACCGTCGAAGGCTCACCGGGGAGATGCCGAGCAGCTTCGCGAGCTGCTCAGGCTCGAATACCCTCGTCAGGCGCCGCCATTCTGAGTCCGGCGCCGGCGAAACCTCCATTGCATCCATGACGGACGCCAAGACCGCGAGCAGGGCCTTCTTGGCCGCGGCGTCGAACTCGGGGCCAAGCGTCTTCGTATGCAGCTCCGCATCGCGTCCGATGCCGGCCTTGAAGACCAGGCGGAGGATCTTCCGTAACCCAGCAACGTTCAGATCCACCTTTGCGTCGTCATCCAGCAGGCCCATCGCGTACGCGCGCTTGCACACCTCGAACGCCGGCATGGCGAGCTCTGGGTCCGTGAATGGTCGCTCGACGGATTCAACCTGGATCATGACAACGCTCCGTTTCGAGACCACTATACCGTGCCCGGCTTGTCGAGTCGAGTGACCCGAGGGGATGCCCCGCTTGCGCTAGCGCCACACGGGCGCGTTTGTGCGTAAAGATGGGAGACTCGCGCGAGGACGTAAACCGCCAAGCGAAAGGGAGGTGGCCGGTGAGATGGTTTGGATCGGTGTTCGTGGCAACGCTGGCGTCGGTCGCAAGCGTTGCGGGCTCCTCCGAGCCCAAGAGTGTCGCACTCGGGGAGAGCTTCGAGCTCAAGGTCGGCGAGTCCGCACAGATCGAAGCCGAGGCGTTACAGATCGGGTTCGAGGGCGTCCCGGCCGACTCGCGCTGCCCCAAGGGCGAGCGCTGTATCTGGGAAGGCGATGCGACGGTTCGGGTCTGGCTGCAGCAGGCTTCCGAAACGAAGGAGACGCACGAACTGCATACCGCGCCGAAAGAGCATGGCTCGGTGAGCTACCTGGGCTATGGACTGCGCCTCGTGAGCCTGGACCCCTACCCGGTCTCGGGCAAGACCATCGAGCAGCGGGACTACCAGGCGACGCTCGAGGTGACCCGCGGGTCAGCCACCGACACGGAGCGCTGAGGCCGGAGCCTCAAAGAAAAAGGGGGCGCCCGCGACGGCGCCCCCCAGGGTCCGACGCCGGGCTCCCCAGGCCATCAAGTCGTCATGTACCAGCGGAACGTCCCGGCGCAGCCGACAGTGCAGGGCGCCGGCTCATCGCCGGCGCCCTGTGTATCCTCTAATGCATGACGAAAGACCGTTACTTCTTCACATTGCACGCCCTGACCTTTACGTCGTCCACGTACCAACCATCGTTCCCGCCACAACCGTCCATGCCGAAGTCATAGCGCAGACGGATGGTATGGCCCGGTGCAACTCCCACCAGAGTCAGGTTGATTTGGGATTGTCCCCAACTCCCCAAGACGCTGCCACCGTCGGTACCGGTGAACCCGGGTTGACCCGCCAGCGGATTGGTGTTGCCTGCACTAGCTGCGTTGAGCGTGGCATTGTAGGCGTTGAAGGTATAGGCCGTGGCGGGCACGGTCACATACGGTCCGCCGTTGATGCTGATCTTCAGATTGCCGCCATCCCATCCGGCTTCCGTAGCCGCGTAGTGTTCGAAGGTCAGGCGCGGGCTAAGGGTATTGCTGGCAGGAATGTGAATGGCAGGGCTCGAAAGGCTCATCATGCCTGAGATGTCGCCAGCTCCGAGATCACAGTTGCCCGCATCAGGGGGGTCAACCCCGAAGGCGGCCGAGCCCAAGCGTCCACCGGGCAGGGTAGTGGCCTGAGTCCAATCCAAACCGGGCCAGCCGGAGAACACGCCTTGATTGGTCAGAGTCCAACCTGCCAGCCCGTCCTCGAAGTCCTCATGGTAGATAACGGGTGGGTTCTTCTGGTTCGTGCACAAGGCAGGCGGATTCTGCTTTAGCAGCGGCTGGAAGTTGCACTGGGTCGGGGGTGTGCGCAGCTCGACCGCGAGGGCGGCTTTGGCCACCTGGGCGCAGTCGGAAGCGGTGATGATCTGGCCCGAGGGTGCGCCGGTCGAGAGATCGGCAAGGTTCGTGCCGGTCAAGTCGGAGCAAGACTGTTCGAGGGCGTCCGCGTGGTCGGCGAAGTCGCTGGCCGGCCCCTGGTAGACGTCCATGGCCCGGAAGTAGATGTGGGCCGCCTTGGTCAGGCCAAGGGCTGCGATGGTCTGGCCGTTGTAGCTTCCGCCGTCCACGAGCAGAGCGTAGGCGTGATTGGGAACGCCCGAGTTGCTGTGCACGCCGCCGCCGTCAGCCGTGGAGCAGGTGTACTGCCCGTCCGAGACCTTGCCGGCGTTGCCGAAGCAGGTCGGGTTCCACATGTCGCGAAGCGCGCCGATCAAGCCTGGTGCCGTGGACTCCTCGCCCATCAGCCACCTGTAGGAATTGTCGGTCCCGACGCCGATGGTGATCGTCGCGCTGGCCGGCAGGCCGGCCTTGATGGTGGCACCGTCGGCGTTCCTGACTTGGACGCTGGCAATGAGAGTGCTCGCGCCCAGGTTGAGGAGGCCGGCGGGGGGGGCCACAAAGATGATGCCCGTCGCGCCGGCGAGGCGAGCATTGTTGGCGCGAACTCCGGAGCCGCACTCGTTGGCGCCGTTGGGAAGGAGCGTCCAGTCGACGATCGCGATCTGGCCGCTGACACCGGTGACGCCGCCGCAGGCGCCGGTCGGTTGGAAGGGCGCCGCCGTGGCGGCGATAGCCATGGCGGTGGGTCCCACCGTCAAGGGGAGCGGCGGCTCATTTACGGAGCGCGTGGCGAAGTAGCTGCCGGCTGCGCTGCCGCCGGTGATAGTCAGCGTCGGAGGCGGAGAGCCGCCGTCGAACAGCGAGCAGTTGGCGTCCGCGCGCAAATTGTCCGGAGCGTCGACCCCACGGCCGTTGATGAGGTCGACCGTCTCGCCCCAGATGTCGGAGTAGGACTCGTTAAGAGCGCCGGGCTGCCACGCGTAGATCAGGTTGTGCGTGTACTGGGTGTAGGCGTGGCCCCACTCGTGACCCGTCACGTCGTCGGTGGTGATGCCTGGGCAGAACGAGATGAAGGTCCCGTTCCAGGAGGCGTTGGGACATTGACCCAGGCCACCTCGGTTGAAGATCGCGTCCATGGTCGCGCCGGCGCCGTCGAAGGAATCGCGGCCGAACGCATTCGAGAAGAGGCCGTAGGTCTCGCCCGACGCCAGGATCATGTTGTCGGCCTCGGCGTTGCCGGTCGGGAAGGGGAGTTGGCCTTCGACCCAGAATGGATTGGCGGGATAGTTGGGGCCAGGGTTCGCGCCAGCGCCATCGTAGGCGCGACGGTTTAGGGCATCGAAGATCCCCGTGATCTGGTCGATGAACTTCCCGGTGTGCGCGTCGACGTAGACGAACTCGCGCACGGTGGCGCCGTCTCCGACTTCGACCTGCCACGCCAGGCGGTTCGGGCCGGCGACGCCCTTGGCCAGGCCTTCACGGAAGACGAGCAGCGTCGTCCCAGCCACCGAAAGCTTGCCTGCCTGCCCGAGATCGGCTTCGACCTTCGCCACCGCCGTCTTGCCCGCCTCCTCGGCCGTACGCCTGGGGTTGGAGTCGACGAGGAGCTCAGGCACGAACGTGCCGGTCACGGCCACGAGCTCATCCGAGGCGTCGAAGTGGGACCGCAGCTCGCCGGCGAAGACCGGCAGGTCGCGATAGACTTGCTGGTAAGTAATGTGTGTCCCGCCCTGACGGTCCTTCGCGACACGGACCTCCTTGAGCTCCGCGGCTACGCTTGTGATCCCGAAGATGCTGCCGTAGGCCTCGAGGAACTCGGCCGATCGGCCCTTCTTGGCTTCGTCGCTCGCCGCGCGCGCGGCCTGCTTCTGAAGGCCGAGCTTCTGGCCCGGCGCGGTGCGGACAAAACGAGCGGCGCCCGTAGCCTCGTGAACGCTGACCTTGGCGTTGCCCCCACTGTCCGCGATGAGACGTGCAATGCCGGCGGGGTCGATGGGCTCACGCTTGCCCTTGGCGGCCTGCGCCGGATGCGAAAAAGCGATCGAAAGCACGACCAGTGCCACGAACCGGGTCGTTCGAATCATTGACGCTCCTCATGCGGCGCGAACGCCGCTGGAAATGTGCGCATAACAGGAGGGAGAGGTTTTGCGAATAGACCGGAAGTCTACGACCGGCCCCGCAGCCGAGTCAAGGGATTTTCAGGGGGCTGGAAGCCAGGCCAGCGCTGAGACTGATGGGCCGCTTTCCCAGCCGCTCACCCTTTCCAGGTGATGACGCCCGCTCGGGCCAAACGTTCGAAATAGGCCGTGACGAAGGTGAGCGGGAGCGGGGCGTAGCGGCCGGTCAGGATGTCGCGGATCTCGGCCACGGAGCGCCGGCCGTCGGCCAGGTTGAGCGCTTCGTACTCCATGAGCGCGGTGTCCCCATCGAATACGGTGACGTCAGCGAGCCCGGCCTCGCTCTCCCCTCGCGCCGCCAGCGCCTCGGTGACGTGGTCATAGTAGTAGACACTCAGCGGTCCGCGCACCTCTGTGCTGCGAACGGGGACGCGGGCATCGCGACCGGGTGCGGCAGGGACGGTCGTCGCCTCCCCTTTCAGCCGAGCGTTGAGATCGCGGATCGAACTCGTGGTTGAGGGCCAGCGGCCCTGGATCGAGGCCAACTTGCCCGCGGCCTCGGCGAGCGCCTCGCGCACCGCGAGGGCGCCGTCACGGACGTCCTCGGCGAGCGCCGCGCGCAAGCGCGCCTGCGCCAGGTCCTTCTCCAGCGCCGCCCGCGACAGCGCCAGAAGCCGCGGCGCCTCCGCTTCCGGCAGGGCGGCGAGCGTGTACGCGATGCCGGCGCCCAGGTACGTGACGCGGCCGAGCTTGCTCGCGTCCAGGTTCTCGGGCTGGTCCTTGTTCGTGTGGATCGTGACGTCGGGCCAGTCGTGAAAGTACAGCATCGGCACGCCCCAACCCGCCGCCTGGAAGACTTCGTGGTCGCTTCCCAGCTCGAGCGCGCGGATGTCGCCCAGGAAGGCGTCGCGCGAACCGCCCGGCGTCACGAAGCCCGCGTAGCCGTCGCCGCCATGTTCGGCGTGGCGGGCCGAGGCCGCGACCACTTCATCGAAGAACGCCTGCCCGATGTCGTCGAGCGCGTGCGGCAGCGATGCGGCTGTCCGCGACAGGTGGAACGTGCCGTGCGTGGTCGCGAGCAGGCCGCCGACCATGTCCATGTGGATTCCGCCCACGAGCTGCGCGGCGCTTTCGGGATGGCGGGCGAGCCAGGCCTGCGCACCGGCGATCTCGGGCGTCCACAGGAAGCGAATCGTGAAGCGCGGCGTCGGCAGCGCGCCGGAGCGGATGGCACGGCTCAGCGTTCGCGCCACTTCGAGGATGGCCGCGCTGCCCGAGGCATTGTCGTTGGCGCCCGCGGACTGATGGCACAGGTGCGCGCTCAGCAGCACCTCGCCCGCGGCGGGGTCAGTGCCGGGGATGGTGGCCGAGACGACGTCGAACGTGGCCGGCAGCATCCGGGCGCGAACGAAGGCG
>CAYTWT010000329.1:0-6904 GCA_964442185.1 uncultured Acidobacteriota bacterium | reverse complement strand
CTCTTTTACCGGCGGGGCAGCACGGCGATGGCCGTCGACGTGGCGGATCGAAAGTTTTGCACGGCCAACCCGCAAGCATTATTCGAGGGACTCGAGCCTGGGTCGTGGGATGTCTCGCCCAAAGGTGATTTCTTCGTCACGCTGGCGCCTCGGGAGCCACCACGGCTCCATCTCGTGTTGAACTGGTTCGACGAGCTGAAGCGCCTCGCGCCGTCGATACGCTGATGACGCTCGCTACCGGTCAGCTCCTCGGTCCCTACGAAGTGCTCGCCCCCCTGGGTGCGGGCGGCATGGGCGAGGTGTACCGCGCACGCGACACGCGGCTCGGGCGCGAGGTCGCGATCAAGGTGTTGCCGGCCGAAGTCGCGACCGATGCCGAGCGACTCGCCCGCTTCCGCCGCGAAGCACACCTGCTCGCGTCGCTGAATCATCCCCACATCGCCGCGGTCCACGGCCTCGAAGAGCTGGACGGCAAGCTGCTGCTCGTCCTCGAGCTGGTCGAAGGCGAGGATCTCGCCGAGCGACTGAAGCATGGCGCGATACCTGTCGACGAGGCGCTGGGCATCGCGAAGCAGATCGCGGAAGCGCTGGAAGAGGCACACGAGAAGGGCATCGTGCACCGCGACCTCAAGCCCGCGAACATCAAGCTGACGCCGGAGGGCAAGGCGAAGGTACTGGACTTCGGCCTAGCGAAAGCCTACGCAGGGGATCAGGCGTCGAACTCCAGCGACGCGTCGCATTCGCCGACCTTGACGCGTGCGGGCTCGGAGTCGGGAGTGATCCTGGGGACGGCGGCGTACATGTCACCGGAGCAGGCGCGCGGGAAGCCTTTGGACAAGCGTGCGGACATCTGGGCCTTCGGGGTGGTGCTGTTCGAGATGCTCACCGGCAAGCGTCTCTTCCACGGCGAGACCACGTCCGACACGCTCGCGGCGGTGCTCAAGACGGACCCGGACTGGAGCTTGCTGCCGGCGGAAACGCCGCTGCGGATCGTCGAGCTGCTGCGGCGATGCTTGAAGAAAGACCCGCGCGAGCGGCTGCGCGACATCGGCGACGCAAGAATCGAGCTCGAGACCAGCGCCGCTGAGCCCGCCACGGGCTCGGTTCCACCAACCCGTTTCCGGCCGGGCGGGTGGGCGCTGTCCGCGGCGGTGGCGCTCGGAGTCGCCGCAGGGGCAGTCCTCACATGGAGCGTGGTGTCCAATGCGCGACGACACATCGGCGAGCAGCCACGAACCGTCTCCCGACTCTCACTGACTCTGCCCGTCGATGCGCTGTATTGGCTGTTCTGGTCCCCCAACTGCAACGTCGCGATCTCGCGCGATGGCCGCCAGATCGTCTACGTGAAGGGGCAATCGGCCGGTAAGGAGCAGGGGCTCAACCTTCGTCGCATCGACGATTTGAGCGTGCGCGCCATCCCCGAAGCCGAAGGCGCGTTCAACCCGTTCTTCTCTCCCGATGGCGCTTGGATCGCCTTCTTCACCAGCGATGGCAGCCTGAAGAAAGTCTCGCTCGCCGGGGGGCGCCCGGTCACCCTAGCCGGTGACATCCCCACTCCCACCTTCGTCTCCGGGAGCTGGAGCGACGACGGCCGCATCGTGTTCGATACTCAGTACGCCGGGCTCCGGGTCGTGCCAGTCGTCGGCGGGGCGGTGGTCACGCTCACCAGCCCATCCGGCGAGTGGCACCAGGGGCCTCAGATGCTTCCGGATTCGGACGTCGTCCTGTATAACGTGCAGGCGATCAACAAGCTTCGGATCGAAGCCATTACCCTCGACGGGAGGAACCGAAAGACGCTGCTGGAGAACGCCAGCCGGCCCCGCTATCTGGCTTCAGGCCACCTCCTTTTCGTACGCGATGGCGGGCTCATGGTCGGGCCCTTCGACAAGCGCCGGGTGGAGGTCACGGGACCCGCCGAGTCCCTCCCCTTGGAGGTTGCCTTCGACGACCCCGCTCTCGCAGCTCCGGTCCCGCAACTGGCCGTATCACTCGACGGGACGCTCGTGTACGTGCCCGTGGCGCCCGGGAGCCTGCGCTCGAGCACGCTGGTGTGGGTCGATCGGCGCGGCGCGGTGGAGGAGGCCGGAACGGTCCCGTTCGCGACGCCACGTTTCCATCTTTCTTCCGACGGCACGAGGATCGTGGTCACCGGACGGGATGCCGGCAGGGCGCGCATCGACTTCTTCGATCTATCCCACAAGACCGAGAGCCGGTTCATGGACCGCGACGACGTCGACTATCCGCAGGCGGTCGCGCTGTCACCCGATGGGCGGCGTCTCTTCTTCGGGCGCTGGAACACGGAGCGCAGCGAGCTTCTCTCGCAGCCCGTGGATGGCAGCGGCGGCACCGAGCGCATCGCGAGTGTTCCTGGTCTTTATCTGACGCCCTCATCGGTCTCGACGGACGGGCGGTATGTGGCTTTCATGGTCATCGACATCAAGACAGGCGACGACCTGTGGGTTGCCGACCTCGAAGCCAAGGCCGAGCCGCGAGCGCGTCCATTCCTGGCAACCATGGACTTCGAGCACAGTCCGGCCTTCGCCCCGGACGGGAGGTCCATCGCCTACACGACTAACGAGTCCGGAAACTTCGAGGTCTACGTTCGTCGGTTCCCCGAGGGAGACCAGAAGGTGCGCGTCTCGACCGACGGCGGACTGGGTGCCCAGTGGTCCCGCGACGGCAGCGAGCTCTTCTACCAGTCTGCCGATGGCAGCAAGCTCTTCGTAGTCTCGGTCCGCAGGGACCAGGGCCTGAGCTTCGGAGAGCCCCGTGTGATGTTCGAGGGGCCTTACCTGACCAGCATCGACGCAGGTCCGAGCTACGCGGTCTCACCCGATGGGCGGCGTTTCCTGATGACGCGCAAGCCGAACGTGTTCCCGCTGCGCGCGACCGAGCTGGTCGTGGTCCAGAACTGGTTCGAGGACGTGCGGCGTCTGATGGCGGCTGCGAATTGAACAGGCGCCCACTGGGCCGCCGGCCAGCGGCGGTAGTACACTAGCGTCATACAGGAGGCGACGGAGATGTCCACGATGCTGAGCGTCCGACTGGACCGCAAGACCGAAGGGCTTTTGGGGCGGCTCGCCCGGGAGAAGGGTCGCCGGAAGTCGGACGTCGTCCGCGACGCCTTGCTGGCACTCGCCAGCAAGGAGGCCTTGTCCCCCGAACCGACTCGCCCGTACGACGCCCTGGCGCACTTGATCGGCAGCGTCCGGGGGAAGCGGCCGAATCTGTCGACGCGAACGGGAGCCCGCTTCCGGAGCCTTCTGGCTGAGCGCCGGCGGCGATGATCCTGGTCGACGCCGGGCCGCTCATTGCCCTGATCCATGCCGACGACCGGAACCACGCTCGCTGCGAGGCGGCACTGGCCAAGATCCGGGAGCCGCTGGCCACAGTCTGGCCGGCGATCGCCGAAGCCATGTACCTGTTGCACACCTGGCGATCCCAGGAGGTGCTCTGGAAGATGCTCGAGACTGGCGCCCTGGCCGTCCTCCCGCTCGCCCTCCCCGACCTGGCCCGGATGCGTGCCCTGATGAAGAAGTATCGAGACCTGCCGATGGACCTGGCCGATGCCGCGCTGGTTCGCGTGGCCGAGCGCGAACGCGTCCGCCGCATCTTCACTCTCGACCGGAGGGACTTCGAAGTGTACCGAACCCACGGCACCGACCGCTTCACACTGATTCCTGACTGACATGGCGCCTGCAACTGGCGCTCGTCTCGGCTTTACTAGCCTGGAGCCGTTTCTCGCGACACGGGCGGCGGAAACGAGCCCGGTCGTGTCTCCGAGCGGCCGATTCGTTGCCTACGCATCGGACCAGTCGGGGCGATACGAGGTCTACGTGAGTACGTCCCCATCGGCCGGTCACAAATGGACCGTGTCGCCCCGGGGCGGGACTTTTCCGGTCTGGCGGCGCGACGAGCGCGAGCTGTTCTATCGGGAGGGCCGGCAGTTGATGGCCAATCGTATCTCGGCCAGCCCGGCCTTCACGGTCGGAAGCCCCGCGACACTGTTCGAGGCCGAGGTCCGAGCGACCAAGTTCTACGCAGCCTACGACGTGACGCCTTGGGCAGCGCTTCGTCGTGATCCTGCCCGAGGCCCGCGAGGCGGCGCCGCTCGAGATCGTCGTGATCCCCGACTTCGTCGAGGAGATGAAGGCGCGGCTTGCGGCTCGAAAGGCACGACCATGAGTTTGAGATAGTTACTTCTAATGTCTATAATGGATTCCATGATGGACATATAGGAGACGCGCATGGGAAAGTGGAACGTGGCCGAGGCCAAGCAGCGCCTGTCCGAGTTGCTGCGAAACGCCGCCAAAGAGCCGCAGATGATCTTGAGCCGCTCCCGGGCGGTTGCCGTGGTCGTCGATCCGGAGACCTTCGAGGAGTTCAAGGCATGGCAGACCGCGCGTCGAGCGCGAACGCTGGCCGAGGCGTTCGAAGAGCTGCGCTCCCTCGCCGCTTCCTCCGACTATGCGCTCCCGCTGCCTGAGCGAAGGAATCGCAGGAACGCCTTTGTCGGGGCGCGCCGGTGAGCTATCTGGCGGACACCAACGTGATCGGTGAGCTCGCGCGCCCGCGGCCGAACGCCGGGGTCGTCACCTGGGCGGGGCAGGTCACGTCCGTCCACCTCAGCGTGGTCAGCGTGGAGGAGATCCGGTTCGGCCTGACCTGGAGGCCGAACGCCAAGATCGCGGCCTGGTTCGAGCGCTTTCTCGGCGAACAGTGCCAGGTGATCCCGGTGACGGACGAGATCGCGCGGCGGAGCGGAGAGCTGCGCGGGCGGCTTCGCGCCAGGGGCGCCACGCGCACTCAGGCCGACATGCTGATCGCCGCCACAGCGATCACGCACCGGCTCACGCTCGTGACCCGGAACGAGGCCGATTTCCACGACTGCGGCGTCACGGTCTTGAACCCATTCTCCTGAACGCATGAGCCTCTCCTCTGGAACCCGCCTGGGGCCCTACAAGGTTCTCGGCCCGCTCGGGGTCGGGGGCATGGGCGAGGTGTACCGCGCGAGGGACACGCGGCTGGATCGTAGCGTGGCGATCAAGGTGCTGCCGTCGCACCTGTCTTCGAACCCTGACCTGCGCGCCCGCTTCGAGCGCGAGGCCCGCGCTGTCTCCTCCCTGAACCACCCCCACATCTGTACGCTCTAGCTGCTCGGGACGTTCCAGTACATGTCACCGGAACAGCTCGAGGGCAAGGACGCGGACGCGCGGGCGGACATCTGGGCGCTGGGCTGCGTGCTGTACGAGATGGCGACGGGCAAACGGGCGTTCGAGGGCAAGAGCCAGGCGAGCCTGATCAGCGCGATCATGACGGGCGAGCCGCAATCGATCGTGCAGCTTGTACGTCCGTGACAGTGCGCTGCGCGCTCAGGCTTTCGATGCCGGTCGCACTCGCCTGATCGGCGAGGTGGCGACGCTGGCCGGACCGGTCCAGCTCGATCTTCAGATGTGGGGAGGGGCGCCTGTCTCGGCCGGAGGTGCTGTCCTGGCCTACCGGAGCGGTGAGATCAACACGACGCAGCTCACGTGGCTCGATCGAGAGGGCCGTGCGCTGGGCCTGATGGGGCCGCCCGGAGAATACGGGGATCCCGCGCTGTCGCCGGACGGGACGAGGATCCTTGTGAACGCGGCGGGGGGGAGGCAGCTTGCCCTCTTGACCCTCGGGGGTGGCGCCTTCGTTCCCTTGACCTTCAAGAACGAGTTCTTGACCACGCATTCGTGGTCCCCCGATGGCCGCTCCATCGCCTACGCCTCCAATCGGAACGGCAGGATCGAGATCTTCCTCGCGCCGGCCGGCGGCTGGGGTGCCCCAAGACGCAGTACGACCTCTGGGTCGTTCTGCTCGTGGGGGATCACAAGCCACGGCCCTTCCTGCTCACGGAGGCCAGCGAAGTCCACGCCAGCTTTTCGCCCAACGGGCGCTGGGTGGCCTACACATCGGACACCTCCGGACGCTCGGAGGTTTATGTGAGAGCGTTCCCGAGCGGCGATGGACGAAGCGCTGCTGCGCCGCCTGGACCGCGACCGCGAGGTGCGCCTCGAGGGTCGCTCGGCCGTGCTGAGGCGTGCCATCGCCGAATACCTGCGCCGCTCCAGTGCGAGGCGTATCGCCGAGGCCTATCGCAGGGCCTATGGCGCGAGCGCCGGCCTTGGAACTGATTTCTCCGGCTGGGAGAGCGAGGGCGCTTGGCCCGAGAACTGAGCCGCGGGGAGATCTGGCGCTACCGCTTCAAGTCGCCCGACAAGGTTCGGCCGGTCCTGATCCTGAGCCGACAGGAAGTGATCCCGCTTCTCCACACCGTCATGGTGGCCCCGATTACCTCGACGCTGCGTGGCGCGCCGAGCGAGGTCGCAGTGGGGATCGAGCACGGCCTCAAGAACATCTCGGCGATCAATCTCGACCATGTCCAGACCGTGGAGCGCGCGCGCCTGGTCGGCTACGTGGGGCGGCTGGGCTCCGAGAAGATGCGGGACGTGTGCCACGCCCTCGCCATTGCGGTCGGGTGCGATCGCTGACGGCTGACTGGGGAGGGTCGCCTGAGCCTGTCACCGGGAAGCCGCCTGGGTCCGTACGAAGTAGGTGCTGCCGGCCGAGGTCGCGCAGGACCCTGATCGCCGCGCCCGCTTCGAGCGCGAGGCCCGCGTCCGAGCCTGGCCACCATCACGGGTGTCGTGAACTGGGCGGCGCGGCTCGCGCGATGAGCTTGGTCGCCCGGCGCTTTCGCTGATCTATTACCATTTGTTTTGGTAGAATCGTTGCCATGGTGCGTCCTCACGAGAGCGGCCGTCCCTTGACGGGCCGGACGTTTTCAGGCTGCACCGATCCAGCGGGTGGAAGTCCCGTCCCGGTAAGCACCGGAGCGCCGGGTAGCAGGCCCCAGGCGCGGGGGGAGACCTCT
>CAYTWT010000328.1:0-1775 GCA_964442185.1 uncultured Acidobacteriota bacterium | reverse complement strand
GACGCCCTTCGCCCCGCTGCCGCTCCCCTCGCTCAGTCGATCGCGAACGTTCTCGAGGTCGCGCGCGAGGTCCAGCGTCGAGGCATAGCGATCGGCAGGGTTCTTAGCGAGGCAGCGTTCGACGATCCAGCGGAAGGGCGGCGGCGCCGAGGGGTTGAGGCTCTCGATCGGCTCGGGGTCGTCGTCGATGATCGCCGCCAGCGTCTGCACGGGCGAGGCGCGTTGGAAGGCGCGGCGGCCCGTGGCCATCTCGTACAGGATCGCGCCGCACGCGAACTGGTCGGAGCGAAAGTCCAGGAACTGGGCCTTCGCCTGCTCGGGCGACATGTAGCCGACGGTGCCGAGCAAGGAGCCGGGGTTCGTCGCCGGCGTCGCGATCGGGATCGGGTGGCTCTGGGTCGAGGCCTGGCTGTTGCTGTCGGCGAGGTGCTCCGGATCGGATTGCGGTGCAGTGAGCTTCGCGAGACCGAAGTCCAGGATCTTCACGAAGCCGTCCTGCGTCACCATGATGTTCTCGGGCTTCAGGTCGCGATGGACGATGCCCGCCGCGTGGGCCTTGGCCAGGCCGCTGGCCGCCTGCGCCGCGAGGTCGATTGAGCGTCGCGTCAGCAGCGGGCGGCCCTCGAGCAAGTCGCGTAGCGTGCGCCCGCTGACCAGTTCCATCACGATGTACGGCGCGCCATCGCTCTGGCCGATCTCGTGGATGGTCACGATGTTCGGGTGGTTCAGCGACGAGGCGGCACGCGCCTCCTGCTCGAAGCGCGTGAGGCGCACGGCGTCCTGCGTGTACTTGGCGGGCAGGAACTTGATCGCCACCTCGCGGCCGAGCGTCAGGTCGCGGCCGCGGTACACATCGCCCATGCCCCCCGATCCGAGCGGACCAAGGATTTCATAGTGAGCGAAGCGCTTCCCAATCATTGAGGAGGGACGCCTCCTGGGGTTCTTGAAACGAGACAGGCTACGCCCGCGGCAACGGCCCGGTCAACTCTAGACCCGCCCATGGCTTGGTCACCCGCCGGCCTGCACTTCGGAGCCGGTGCTATCCTTACCTGCGGAGATGGACTTTGCAGCCGCGTACCAGCTCGTGGCCGAGTTTCTCGAGGCCCGCGCCGGGCGGCTGGCCGTGATCGGCGGGCTCGCACTCCACGGGCATGGAGTGACCCGCACGACGCTCGACCTCGATCTCGTCTGCGAGGCGGAGGTTCAAGGTCCGCTGGTCGCCTTCCTGGAGTCGCAGGGCTACGAAACGCTGCATCAGTCGCCTGGATTCTCGAACCACCTCCACCCGCAGGCCGATCGGGGACGTCTCGACATCGTCTACGTGGACGCCGCCACGGCGCGGCAGTTGTTCGCGACTTGCCAGCCTCGCCTGGAGCTGGGCACTCGCTGGGCTCTCGTGCCCCGAGCCGAGCATCTCGCGGCCATGAAGGTGCGGGCAATGAAGAACGACCCGCGGCGCGAGCTTCAGGACCTGGCCGACATCCAGGCCCTGCTGCGCCTGCCGGGCGTGGATGCCGCCGAAATACGGAGTTACTTCGAGCGCGCCGGTCTCCTGGACAGATACGATGCGATCCAGCGATCCCTCTGAGCCGCTCGATCTCGAGCGGGGCTTGCCGACGTCGCCGGAGGACGTCGCCGTCTTGTGGCGCTCGAGGGGGCGCCACGTCGAGACCCGCGATTTCCTCGCCTTCCTGGCCCGCCAGCCGGCCCCAAGCTACGAAGAACTGCGGGCGCGCACCGGACCGCGAGGCGCGCCGTTCACGCTCGAGGGTTGA
>CAYTWT010000327.1:0-1611 GCA_964442185.1 uncultured Acidobacteriota bacterium | reverse complement strand
ATCCGCAGCGCTGCCTCCCACTGCTTCCAGCTGGCCCGGTAGTGCGTCTCGACCGAGCGGAAGCCTTCCGGCGCGCGCGCCGGAGCCAGCGACACGCCGAAGGCCGTCATCGAATCGCTCGGGACTCCGCGCCGGGCGCCGTTCGTGTCCTCGAACTGCAGGAAGCCGAAGGTCTTGAGCGCGCCGGCGTCGCTACCCAGCCGCAGCGCATAGCGCTGCGTGCCGAAGGACCCGGCTTCGATCGTGGCTTCGATACCCTGGTATTCCTCGGGGGTGAAGGTGAGGATGTCGATCACGCCACCGACCGCTCCCGAGCCGTAGAGGCTCGAAGCGGCGCCCCGGAGCACCTCGATGCGGCTGATGTTGCCCACCGGCAGCGCCAGGTTCACGATCGTGGCGCCCCCGAACAGCGGGTCGTCGATGGCGCGCCCGTCCATCAGGATCAGCACGTTCTCCGAGCCGCCCCCGGTCGCCCCCGAAGCGACACCGCGGATCAGCACCCGGGGCCGACCCAGCCCGTCGCTGACCACTTCGACACCGGGCAGCGTCTGCAGGGCCTCGACCAGCGTGTGGGCGCCCATCGCGCGCAGGTCCTCGGCGGTGACGACCGCAACCACGCCGGGGGCCTCGTCCAGGGTGTCCTCATGGCGGGCCGCGACACGCAGCCGCACGTCGTTGGCACCCAGGAGCGCCTCGAGATCGAGTTCCTCGAAGTCCTGGAAGAAGCCGGCGCGGAGAAGCTCGCGGGACGAGGCGATCCGTTGTTTAGCTTCGGCTCCCGGGGGAGCGGCGAGCAAGCTGAGCAGGACCGGGACGACAACCCAGTGTCGCATGGCAGCTCTCCTTGACGTAAACGCCTCTTTGCTGAAGAAAGAAGGCAATTCTACCGGCCGGAGGGCCGGCCTTCAAACCTGGGCAGTTCGGGGGGGGTACGGAACCATGCAGCCCCCCAGCGCCCGCTGCCTTGCATCCCGCTATCGCTAGCCTGGCTCCTGGCCGATGCGGGTACGGACCCGCCACAGGTCCGGGAAGGCTCGCTTGGGCAGCGTGGACTGCAAGTAGGCGACCCCGTCGCTGCCCCCGGTCCCCCGCTTCGATCCGATCATGCGCTCCACCATCTGCACGTGGTGCGCCCGCCACAGCGACAGGCTCTCGTCGATGTCCACCAGCACCTCGGCCAGGGCGAGCAGGTCGGGATGCGCCTCGGGCGCCTCGTAAATGCGGACCAGCGCGTCGAGCCGCCATTCCTCGGCGGGGCCTTGAAGCCCTCGCCGGCCCAGCAGCGCGTCGAAGGCGTCGGCGACGGAAGGCGCAGCGAGACGCTCCGCGAGACGGGCCGCCTCCTCGGGCTCCGAGTGCAGCTGTTCCAGGACCCGCGCGTCTTTCAGGCCCAGCACGAACTCGACCTCCCGAAACTGCACCGACTGGAAGCCCGAGGCGGGGTTGAGATGGTAGCGGAAGCCCAAAAAATCTTGAGGCCGCATCGTCTCGAGAACCCTCACCTGCGAGACGAGCACCCTCTGCACTTCCACGACTCGGCGTAACAGCCGGGTCGCCTCCGCTAACCGGTCCGAGCCCAGCTGTTCGATGGCGTTGTCGATCTCGTGAAGC
>CAYTWT010000326.1:0-1573 GCA_964442185.1 uncultured Acidobacteriota bacterium | reverse complement strand
CCCAGAAGCCGGCGTTGACCCGGCCACTTCCTTGAAGCTGACGACGCTCGGGGCCGTGCGCTCGATCAGAAGCTGGGCAGTGGCTTCGTAGACCGGCCGGGTCATGTAGGTCTTGAAGGTGGCGTACGCGCTCAGCGCCAGGAAGACGGCGAGGATCAGCTTGCGGCGCCGCAACAGGGCGTGAAGGCAGTCCCGGAGGTGGGTATCCCGGAGCTCGGTTCGTAGTCGGCGCGGCTAGGGGGCGTCACCGCGGCCATGGATCTTGCTCGTCTACTAGAGAATCACGGCTTTCACGATGCGGGTGTCGCCTGGGACCTCCGTCGCCCTACGTCGTAGATAGCGCTTCGGCGGCATCACCGTCCTGGGAATCAACATCCTCGGCCTTTGGTTCAAGGAAAAGACGCCGATCGAGGACCATTCGAACTGGTACAAGATCGGGGTCAAGCCCTCTGATGTGGACGCGTTGCGCGAGCATGCTCAGCGCACGGCGCAGGAGTTCGGCCAGGAGTGTCTCTACCTCGAGCGGTGCGGTGAGGCTGACTTGGTTCTTCCGCCGAGCTGATCTCACTGACTCACCCGACTCACCCAGGGGCGGTTGACAAACGTCAACCCAAGGCGTATCTTCGGTTCAGGGTTTCGGAGGGTGGTCAGTGACTACGCATAGATTGCTGAGCGGCGAGGCCATAGAGCTTGCGGACCTGACTCCACATGAGCTCAGCTTCCTCCGAAGCCTAAAGAAGCTGGTGAAGGACGGCGTGAGCTATTTCGACATCGAACGCGCCGCTATCGGCCCGGGCTCGCCGGCGCTCAATGGGCGTAATCGGGTCGATCACCGGATCGTGAGTTCGCCACTCTACCGGGTGGCCCGTGACATCGCTACGGAAGCAGGCATTCACCAGAACCTGATCCTCGCCCCCGAGCACGAGAAGCTGCGCCGCGAGCTGCCGACGGATCGCTCGATGATCAGCGTGACTCAGGCGGCGAACTTCCTCGGGATTTCCAGGGCGGCAGTGCACAAGGCCATCCAGCAGCGCCGACTGAAGGCACGCAAGATCGGAAATTTGGTGATCGTCGATCGCGAGGACTGCGAGGCTTACGCTGCAGCGAGGCAGACGCCGAGAAGCGAACGGAAAGCCCAGAGGTCCTCTGCGCGAGCCCGTGCAGGGAGCGCGCTCGGCAAGCCTCCACTCGCCGCCAAGGCCCGCTGAGATAGCCGTCATCAGCCGGATCACCGCTAGCTTCCACTCCGTCCAAAGTACCGCCCAAGCCACCCAGGCCGGGCGGCGCGGTCGCGTAGCTTGCCGTACCCTCGCCGCGTTGGGGCCGGCACAAGACGAGTATACTGGCACGTATACTGGAGGCTCCGATGGCGCAAGTCACGCTGTATCTCGACGACGACACGGCGCAACTATTGACAAGGGCTGCCAAGCACGCCGGGCTCTCGCGGAGCCGCTGGCTAGCCCGGCTCGTCCAGGAAAGGACGGCGACGCAGTGGCCACAGGGCGTGAAGGACCTGGCCGGCGCCTGGGCCGACCTCGATTCCGCCAAGGGCTTGCGGCGCCATACTGGCCGG
>CAYTWT010000325.1:0-11231 GCA_964442185.1 uncultured Acidobacteriota bacterium | reverse complement strand
CCTGGAGTTCCGACCTCGCCGACGCCCCAGTCGAGGACCAGCACCTCGCCGAAGTCCCCCACCATCACGTTCTCGGGCTTCAGATCCCGGTGCCAGACACCGCGCTCGTGGGCGAAGGCGATGGCCTCGCACAGGCTCTCGAAAGCACGCAGCAGGTCGCCGCTTCCGGGATTCGCCCTGGCGAAGGCGTCGAGCCGCGCGCCGCGGACGAGCTTCATCGCGTAGTAGGGCCGCCCGTCGGCGAGCATTCCGGCATCGTGGACCGGCACGATTCCAGGATGCTCGAGGCCCGCCAGGATCCGCGCCTCGGCGCGCAATCGCTCGACGCTCCGGGCATCGCCCGGGACGGTGAGCACCTTGAGCGCGACCTCGCGATCGAGCGCCTGGTCGAGCACCCGATACACCGACCCCATTCCACCCCGGCCGAGATGAGCCAGCAGCGTGTAGCGCGTTCCTGAGAGGTCGGGCTCCTCGAGCGCTTCGCGCAACCGAGCGACGCTCCGGTCCGAGAGCGGGCTCACGCCGGGTCTACGCCGAGGATGGTGCGCGCCTCGGCGCGGAACTCCTCGTCGGTCGCCGTCAAAGCGCGCAGTTGCTCCAGCACGATGGCGCGGAACCGCCGGCGAGACCAGGCGAGATAGTTGGTCACCTGGCTCGCGGGCAGCCCGAGATCCTTCCCGAGCTCCTCGTAGCTCACGCGTCCCTCGAGCGGCGGATCGATGTCGTAGCGGGCGAACACCTCGAAGTGGTGGAGCTTGCCGGCGGTTTCGCATTCCTCGCGCAGCGCGCCCACGGCCGAGGCAAACAGTCCTTTCACCCATTCGCTCTGGAAGTAGGCCTCGATATCCTGGGGGTCTTGGATCTCGATGCCGCGCAGCTCGCCCTCGGCCGACACGAAATCGAGCGACAGCGGAGGCTCCCCGCCGCCGCGTTTCAGGCGATGCGCGGCCTTCCATTCATTGGCCGCGAAGCCGTCGAAGCAGACTCGCAGAAACGTGCGGAAGCGGGCCTTTCCGGGGTCGTAGCCGTCGAAGAAGCCCTTCTCCAGGGCACGCATGAAGAATGACTGGGTCAGGTCCTCGGCCTCCTCGCGCGCGTGACGCCACTTGAGGCGAGCGTACTTGTAGAGCGGGCGCCAATACGCTTGCACCAGCGCGTTCCAGGCGACCTGGCGCAGCGTCGCATCGCTGGAGGCCACGCCGGCGATCACCGAGTAGCGTGTCGGCGGAAAGCTGCTTCCCACGCAGCCGAGGATAGCGCCGCGCTAGGTCGAGTGTCGCTCCCGGCGTGTCAGCGCGGCCGCCAGCTCGGGCAGCAGCGCGGCGCCCTTGCGGTGACGCGCGTCGTTCCAGCTCACGATGTCGTCGAGGATGCTGTAAGCCGCGGGCACCACGAACAGCGTGAGGAACGTCGACACCATCATTCCTCCGACCAGCGCCAACGCCATCGGCCGTTGCGTCTCGGCGCCGGGGCCGATCGCGAACGCCGCGGGCATCGCACCCGCGATCGTGGCGATCGACGTCATCAGGATCGGCCGCAGCCGGACCGGGCAGGCTTCGAGCAGCGCCGCGTGACGTTCGACGCCGCGCTCGCGGATCTGGTTGGTGAAGTCCACCAGCATGATCGAGTTCTTCTTGGCGATGCCCATCAACAGGATCAGGCCGAGCATGCTGTAGACGTTCATCGTCTGGCCCGAGACCCACAGCATCATCAACGCGCCGCTGATCGAGAAGGGCAGCGCCAAGAGCACCGTTAACGGGTGCGTGAAGGCGTTGAACTGCGCGGCCAGCACCATGTAGGCCACGATCAGGCCCATGACGAAGGCGAAGCGCAGCGAATCGAACGACTCTTGGAAGGCCTGGCTGCTGCCGCCGGGCAGCGCCCGGTAACCGTCGGGGAGCGTCTCGCGGGCGAGCTCGAGGGTGCGAGCGATCGCGTCCGACTGCGAGGCGCCAGCCGTCACGTTGGCGGTGATCGTGACGGCGCGCTCGCGGTCGCGGCGCGTGATCGCCTGCAGTGTCGGCTGTTGCTCCAGCCGCACCAGGTCGCCGAGATGCACCAGGCCGCCGGCTTCGGTGCGCACCAGCAACCGGTCGATGTCCTCGGGGCGCGAGCGTTGCGGCGCCAGTAGCCGGCCGCGGATGTCGAAGCGGCGGCCCTTGTCCTTGTATTTGCCGATGCGGATCCCGCCGATCGCGGCGTTCACGGTCTCGCCGATGCGCGCCATGCTGATGCCGAGGTCTGCCGCCTTGTTGCGGTCGGGCAGCACCTGGACCTCCGGCATCCCGACCTGGTAGTCGGAGTCCACGTCGGTGGCCACCCCCGACTGGCGCATCTTCTCGATCAGCTCCTTGCTCTTCGCCGCCAACACCGCCCAGTCGCGACCGCGCACGGTCACCTCGACTGGAAAGCCGCCGCCACGGGTGGCCGAGAAGCCCTGCTGGGAGGGGTCCTGGAGTACTGCCCGCGCCCCGGGGATGGCGTTCACGGCCGTGCGCACGAAGTCCATCAGCTCCAGTTGCCCGAGCCGGTGTCCGAGCTTCGGGTCGACGGGACGCTCGCGAGGCTCTTTGAGCGTGACGAACATGAACCCGGTATTGACCTCGCCACCGCCGAATCCGCCGATGATCCCGAAGTAGCGCGTGATCTCGGGCCGCGCAGCCAGGATCCGCTCGATCTGGGTGAACACGCGGTCGGTGGCGTCGAGGCTGGTGCCGACGGGGGTCTGGAAGCGCAACTGGAACAGGCTCGTGTCCTGAGACGGCACGAACTCGGTCTTGAGCAGCGGGAGCAAGCCGAAGATGGAGATCACGAAAAACACCAGCGCACCCGCCAGCACCATGGCGCGGTGATGCAGCGCTGGCACGAGGACACGCTGGTAGGCGCCCGCGAGCCGCGCGAAGCCGAGGTCGATGCGGGCCCCGATCCCGCCGCGGCGCTCTTGGACCTCCAGGAAGCGCGAGCAGCGCATCGGCGCCAGCGTCAAGGCCTCGAGTAGCGAGATCAGCACCGCGACCGAAATCGTCACGCCAAACTGGAAGAAGAACTTGCCGATGATCCCCTTCATGAACGCGACCGGCAGGAAGATGGCCACGATCGCCCCGGTCGTGGCCGCGGCTGCGAAGGTGATCTCCCGCGCGCCGATCGAGGCCGCCTTCACCTTGCCCTCGCCCATCTCGCGATGCCGGTAGATGTTCTCCAGCACCATGATCGCGTCGTCGACCACGATCCCCACTACCAGCGTCAGACCGAGCACCGTGAAGGTGTTGAGCGTGAAGCCCAGGATGTGCATGACGATGAAGGTGCCCAGGATCGAGGTCGGGATCGCGAGCAGCACGTTGAGTGTGGTCGACCAGGAGCCGAGGAACAGCCAGCACACGAAGCCGGTGAGGATCGCCGCCAGCAGGAGCGTGAACAGGATCTCCCCGATGGCCGCCTCGATGAAGGTGGTGTTGTCGAAGTTGACGTTGAGGAACAGGCCCTCGGGAAGCTGCGTCCGCAGCTCGGCCATCTTGGCCTTGATGTCGCGGCCCACCTGCACCGCGTTGGCGCCGCGCAGCTTCTTGATGCCCATGCCGATCATCGGCACCCCCGAGGCCCGCGCCACGCGGCGCCGGTCCTCCAGCCCGTCCTCGACCACCGCCACGTCCTGCAGCCGGATCGGCGCGCCGCTGCGATAGGCGACCACGATCCGCCGGAACGCCTCGATGTCGATTGCCTCGCCCTCGGCACGCACGTTCATCTCGCGCTCGGGGGTCTCGATGCGTCCCGCCGGCATCTCGAGGTGCTCGCGCTCGATGGCCGCGTTCACGTCCAGCACCGTGAGCCCCGCCGACTCGAGCCGCGGTGCGTCGTACCAGACGCGCACCGAGCGCTCGCGGTAGCCGCCCAGCATCACCTCGCCGACGCCGCGCACGGTCTGGAACTGCGGCCGCAGCACGTTGCGGATGTAGTCGGCGAGGAAGGTGGGCGGGCGGTTGCCCGCGAGCGTGATCCATAGGATCGGCTGGTCCTCGGGGTTGTTCTTGGTGATGATCGGCGGGTCCATCTCGCGCGGCAGCCGGCGCGCGGCCTGGGCCACGCGGGTCTGCACGTCCTGGAGCGCCGCGTCGATGTTGCGCGAGAGCTCGAACTCGACGGTGATCGAGGCGGCGCCCTGGCGCGAGGTCGAAGAGATCTGCTTGACGCCCTCCACGGACGTGATCGCGTCCTCGATGAAGTCCACGACGTCGGTCTCCATCACCTCGGGAGACGCGCCCTCATAGGTCACGGCGACGTTGATGATCGGGAAGTCCACGTCGGGGTTCTGGCTGATCCCCAAACCCCGCACCACGCCACCGACACCCGTGAAGCAGATCAGGCCGAAGCCGATCAGGCCGGCCATCAGCATCCACGCGAACACGTGGTTGCGAATCGAGATGTCGGCCAGGGTCATGCCCGTGGCGATCTTCCTGGGATCCTCCGGTTCCGCGGGCGCTGGGCCGTGCTCGCTCATGCTCGCTCTAGAAGCTGGCTTGCACGCTGATGCCGTCGGCGATGCGATCGGAGCCTTCGATCACCACCGTGTCGCCTTCCATGACACCCGAGAGGATCTCGACGGCACCGGTGCCGGTGCGCAGGCCGATCTGGACCGGACGCAGCTTCGCGTGACCGGATTCGACGACGTAGGCCACGAAACCACGCTCGCTGGCCTGGATCGCGCCCTCGGGCACGACCAGGGCACCCTGCTTCGACTCGGTGGCGAGCGTCACCTCCGCGAAGAAACCCGGTTTCAGCACGCCCGGGTTCCTCACCCAGGCGAGCACCTCGACCTGCCGCGTGGTCGGGTCGGCCACCTCCCCCACGTGATAGATAGCCGCTGGAAAGTCCTGTTGGCCCAGCGCCGCGACGCGAAAGCTGACGGTCTGGCCGTTGCGAGCGCGGAGCGACTCCGCATCCGAAACCTTGAAGCGAAGGCGCAGGCGAGAGGTATCGACGAGCGTCGCGAGAACGTCGCCCTCCTTCACGAAGCGCCCGGTCTCGACGGTTCGCGTGTTGACGATGCCGCGAATCGGCGCCTTCACGTCGGCGCGAGACTGATTCTGCTTCGCCCAATCCCACGTCGCCTTGGCGGCCGCGGCCTCCGCGCTGAGGCGCTCCGCCTCCTGGCGGGCACGGCTGAGCTCCTCGGCGGCGACGAGCAGTTCACGCGCCAGCGCCTCGCGACGCTCGAGGTCGGCCTCGGAGCGATGCTGGTCGGCGAGCGCCTTCTTGTAAGCGCCCTCGGCCCGTTCGGCTTCCAGACGATAGCGCTCGGGGTCGATGCGCAGCAGCACGGTTTCGGGCGTCGCGCGATCGCCTTCATGGAAGAGCACCTGGGACACGGCGCCCTCGACCTGCGCGGTGATCTGCACCAGCTCCTGGGCCTCGAGAGAGCCCAGGGCCTGGACACGATAGACGAGTTCCTCGACTCTTACCGGCGCGACACGCACGTGGATCGCCGCCTGGCTCGGCCGCGCGGCGGGCGCGCCCTGGGTCTTGCCGCACGCGCCGGCAGCCAAGGCGAAGAGCGGGACGAGGAGCGGCGTTCTCGAGCGCATGGACCTCTGCCGCAACAGCGGCGAATGCCTATTCTCCGCCACACGCTGAGCACTTTCAAAGCCCTCGTGTGTCAAACGTTGTTTCGGGCAGCGCGTCGGCCTCGCAGGACGTGAAGTCCCGCGCCCAGGGCGAGAAACGCGGCGCCGATCGCATCGCCACGGGGATCGGCGTAGAGCAGGCCGAGGCCGCCGAGACCGAAGAGCAGCCGCTCGAGCGTGCTCGCGGGGCCAAACAGCCAGCCCCCGAATGCCGCTGCGAAGGCGCCCACGGCCAGGCAGGCCGTGAGGAACGTCCAGGCGATCGCCAGCGGCTCGCCGATCAGCAGCAAGCCCAGGCCCTCGGGGGTGAGCGTGAACATGAAGGGCACCAGAAACGCGGGCAGGCAGTACTTCCAGGTCAGCAGCATGGTGCGGAACGGCTTGCCGCCCGTGAGCGCGGCCGCCGCGAACGGCGAGAGCGCCGTGGGCGGCGAAACGTCGGAGAGCACGGCGTAGTAGAAGACGAACATGTGTGCGGCGGCCTCGGACACGCCGACCGCCGTGAGCGCCGGGATGATCATCACCGCCGCGATGATGTACGAGGCCGTCACCGGCACCGCGAGGCCGAGGACCCACACGGCCACGGCCGCGTAGGCAACGGTCAGGAACAACTTCCCGCCGGCGAACGAAACGATGATGCCGGAGATCTTCAGGCCCAGGCCGGTGAGGGTCACGACCGAAACGATCAGCCCGGCCGTGGCCGTAGTCGCCGCCACGGAGAGGACACCGCGGCCGCCCGCGCCGAGGGCGGCGAAGAAGCGTCGGTTGCTCATCACGGCCGAGAGCGTAGCGGCCGCCATCACGCCCCAGAAACACGCGACCGAAGGCCGCTGGCCCGCGGCGATGAGCACGGCCGCGAGCCCGGCGCCCGCGAGCGCCGCCAGCGGCGATGCCAGGCGCGTCTCCGGCTGTAGAAAGCTGAGTGCAAAGGCGATCAGCAGCGACCAGAAGACCGCGAGAAACGGCGTGAGGCCGAGGGCCATCAGCAGGGCCACGGCCACGAGCGAGGTGAAGTGATACCCCTGGCGACGCGTCAGCTCGCGAAGCGACTGCGTGGCGGCCGGGGCTGGCTGCGTCTTCATCCGCCGTGAGTCGGCCTCGATCATCAGCACGCAGGAGAGGTAGTAGAGGATGGTCGGAATCGTGGCCATCAGCAGGACCTTCAGGTACGAGATCTTCAGGTACTCGGCGATCAGGAAGGCCGCGGCTCCGAGCGTCGGCGGCGAGAGCAGGGCGCCGATTCCGGCGGCCGCCAGGATCGCGCCGCCCGTTTCCCTGTCGAAACCCGCGCGCCGCAGCATCGGCCAGGCGAGCGAGCCCAGCGTCACCGTGGTCGCGACGCCACTGCCGGAGACGGTGCCGAGCAGGAAGCCGGCGGCAGCGACCGTGCGCCCGGGCCCGGCGCCGCTGCGCGACCGGCCCAGTGCCGCGAAGGACCATTCGAGAAAGAAGCGGCCTGCGCCACTCGCCTCGAGCACGGCGCCGTAGATCGTGAACAGGATGATGAACGTCGCCGCCACATCCAGAGGCGTGCCGAACACGCCCTCGAGCGTCAGGTAGTTCTGGCCCACGATGCGCGGCACGCGATAGCCTCGGTGATCGAACGGCTCGGGCATGTGCGGCCCGAGATACGCATAGATCAGGAAGAGCAGCGCGGTCGCGGGCAGCGCCCAGCCGGTGGTGCGGCGGGTGGCCTCGAGCACCAGTACGATCAGGATCCCTCCCCAGATCACCTCGGCGCGGGTCGGGTTCGTGATCCGCTGCAGAGCCTGCTCGTAGTCGAGGAGCAGGTAGCCCAGGCTCAGGACGGCGAGGCTCGCGAGGACCGCGTCCCAGAGCGGCACGCGCTCCCGCTCCCCGGGGCGGGCGGGGTACAGCAGAAACGTGAGAACAAGTACCAGGAGCAGGAAGCTCGCGCGGTAGGCCTGGGTGGGCAGCGAGTACTGCGTCCACCACAGCGCGAACACAGCGAGGCCCGCCGCGAGTACGCCGGCGAGTTTCGCCCCGGCGCCGGAGAGCGACCGCGTCGCGGCTTCGGCTTCGAACTCCTCCAGGATCTGGTGCGCCCGTGCTTCCGGGACCAGCTCGTCTACTTCGGCCAGACGCCCTGCTCCTCGTAGTAGCGGATCGCGCCCGGGTGGAACGGGAGGGGCGAGCCCTTCGCTGCGGAGTCGAGGGAGAGGCTCCTGGCTTCGGGATGGATGCGGTGGACCTCGTCCAGGTTGTCGAAGATGGCGCCGAGGATCGCCTTCACCCGGGTGTCGGGCATTGCGGCATTCACGAACAGGATGTTGCCGACGCCGACGCCGGCCACGTCCTCGGTGAGGCCTGGATACGTCCCCTTCGGCAAGAGCGCCGTCTCGTAGACCGGCCCCGCCTTGGCGCACATCGCGGCCACGTACTCGGCGGCGGGGATGAAGCGGATCTTGCGACCGGGGGTCGTGGCCAGGTCGGTGACGGCGGCCGTGGGCAGCCCGCCGCTCCAGAAGAAGGCATCGAGCTTCTCGTCCTTCGCAGCACCCGCCGACTCGGCGACGCTCAGGTTGTCGCGGCGGATGTCCTGGCGCGGATCGAGTCCGGCGGCTTCGAGGATGCGATCGGCCGCCGCTTCGGTGCTGCTCCCGGCGGAGCCGACGGAGACGCGCTTGCCGCGCATCTCGGGGACGCGCGCGATGCCGCTGCCGTCCAAGGCCACCACGTGGACGAAGCTGCGATACAAGACGGCGATCGCCCGGGCCGGCACGGGTCCCGTGTCGGTGTAAGAGCCTGTGCCGCGGCTCGCGTCCCAGGCCGAGTCCATCGTCGAGAAGCCGAGGTCGGCCTCGCCCGCCTTGATCAGCTTCATGTTGTCGACCGAGCCGCCGGTGACCTCGGCCGTGGCCTCGGCGTCCTCGAGCTTCGCCGACAGCACCCGAGCCAGTCCGCCACCGTAAGGATAGAAGACGCCGCCGGTCCCGCCGGTGGCGACCACCAGTCGCAGCTTGCCCGCGCCCGCCGGCGCACCGGAGGGAGCGCCGCACGCGGCAAGCATCAGGCCGATCAGGGGGAGGACGCGTGCGCGCTTTATCTCGGGGCTCCTCGGCGTGACGAGGATACAATCATGTACCAGGAGGCGTGAGAGCGTCCATGCATGATCCGCGGGTCCCCGAGACGCTAGATGGTTGGAGCGCCCTCCACCAGATGTTCCGCATCCGCTGGAGCGCCTGGCGGGAGCTCGGCGCCGACGCGCGCAGCCGGATCGCGAGCGAGGCGGCCGCGGCGTTTGGGGCCATGGACCAGGGCGAGGCCGGCACGACGGCGCTCGCGACGCTGCTCGGCCACAAGGGCGACCTGCTGCTCATCCATTTCCGGCGCAGCTTCGACGCTCTGCAGGCGGCGCAGCTCCAGGTGGCGGGTCTCGCCCTGGAGCGCTATCTCGAGCCCACCACCTCGTACGTTTCGATCGTGGAGCTGGGCATGTACGAGATGACCGCGCAGATCCACGGCCGGCTCGCCGAGAAGGGGCTTGCCAAGGGCTCGCCCGAGTTCGAGAAGGCCTTCGACGCGGAGATGGAGGAGCAGCGGCGGCGCGTGATCGGACGTCTCTTCCAGGACGTCCCGAAGCGTCGCTACGTCTGCTTCTATCCGATGAACAAACGCCGCGGCGAGGACAAGAACTGGTACGCGGTGCCCGTGGAGGAGCGCGCGCGGATGATGCGCGACCATGGCATGATCGGCCGCCACTACGCGGGCGCCGTGACGCAGATCATCTCGGGCTCGATCGGCTTCGACGATTGGGAATGGGGCGTGGACTTGTTCGCCGACGATCCGGCGGTCTTCAAGAAGCTGATCTACGAGATGCGCTTCGACGAGGCTTCGGCCTGGTACGCGGAGTTCGGCCCGTTCTACACCGGCCTCCAGTTCGCGGCGAACGAATTGCCGAAGCTGCTCGCCGGCGAAGTCCCTGGTTTCCCCCGGCCGGTATAATCGACCGAGGAGGGCGTCTCATGTCTCCGGCACTCAGGTCCTACTTCGCCGACTACGCCGCATTCCACGCGACACCCGGGAACCAGGCTTGCCACTACTTGGCGGTGCCGCTGATCGTCCTCAGCGTCTTCGCGATGCTCGCGCAGCTACCCCTCGCTAGCGTCGCGGGCTTCACGATCACGGCTGCGGAACTCACGCTGGTCGCGGCGACTCTCTACTACCTGACGCTCGATGCCGCGCTGGGCGCCTGGATGTTCGTGCTGTCCGCGCTGCTCGTCGCCGCGGGCCGGGAGCTCCCGCTTCTCGCCGCCGTGGCGCTCTTCTTCTTCGGCTGGGCGATCCAGTTCCTCGGCCACTACGTGTACGAGAAGAAGTCGCCGGCCTTCTATCGCAACCTCGTCCACCTGCTGGTGGGTCCGCTGTGGGTGCTCGCCAAGGCGACGAGGCGCGCTTGAGGCTTCTCGCCGGGCTGCTCGGCCTCGCGCTGCTCTCGGGTTGCGGCAAGAGCACCACGGACCCCAATCCAACACCGACGCCGACGCCCGGCACGACCTGCACCGCGGGCGACCCCCTCACCGGCACGCCGCCGCTCACGACGCAGCGGGTGGTCGCGGGCCTCTCGAGCCCGCTCGACATCCAGACGCCGCCAAGCGACAAGGCCCGCGTCTTCATCGTAGAGCAAGGTGGCCGGATCCTGATCCTGCGCGGCGGGGCGATCGTCACGACGCCGTTTCTCGACATCTCGGGCCGCATCAGCGCCGGCGGCGAGCGGGGCCTGCTTGGCCTGGCGTTCCATCCGCGCTTCGCCGAGAACGGGCGCTTCTACGTGAACTTCACCGATCGCGCCGGCGACACGCACATCGCCGAGTTCCGCGCCAGCGGGGATGTCGCCGATCCGTCGTCAGAGCGAACCCTGTTCACGGTCGATCAGCCATTCGCGAACCACAACGGCGGTGGCCTCGCCTTCGGCAACGACGGCCTGCTCTACATCGGCCTGGGTGACGGCGGCTCTGCCGGGGACCCGCTCAACAACGGCCAGAGCCTCACGACGCTGCTCGGGAAGATCCTGCGGATCAACGTGGACGCCGCGACGCCTTACGGCGTTCCCGGAGACAACCCGTTCGTGGCGAGCCCGGGGGTCGCCCGCGAGATCTGGGCCTACGGCCTGCGCAACCCCTGGCGCATCGCCTTCGACCGGCTGACCGGAGACCTGTTCATCGGCGACGTCGGCCAGAACGAGCGCGAGGAAGTGAACGTCGGCTTCGAAACGCGGCGCGGCGGCGAGAACTACGGCTGGCGCATCACCGAGGGCACGCGCTGCTTCAACCCGTCCGCCAACTGCGGCACGGCGGGCATCACCTTCCCGCTCGTCGAGTACGACCACAGCCTCGGCTGTTCGATCACGGGCGGGGTCGTGTACCGCGGCTGCCGCCTGCCGGGCTACGCCGGGACGTATTTCTACGGCGACTTCTGCACCGGGATGATTCGCTCGATCCGCGTACAGAACGGCCAGGCCATCGAGTCGCGTGATTGGACCTCGGCGCTGGGCCGCGGCATCGACAACATCAGCTCGTTCGGTATCGACGGCGACGGCGAGGCTTACATCCTCGACTACAGCGATGGCGAGCTCTACAAAATCGTCCCGGT
>CAYTWT010000324.1:0-12034 GCA_964442185.1 uncultured Acidobacteriota bacterium | reverse complement strand
CATGTCCTTCATTACCTTTGCGTTGACGCGATCGCGATGCGCCCGTGACTTCTTGGGCACGGCCAAGACATATCCATCGACGTATCGCATTTGAACCTCCTCGATCGTGTAGTTGGCATTGCGCGGCGAGGACGTGAACGTGAACGTAGGGCCGGCCTAGATGAAGAGGCTGACCGGATTCTCCAGCAGCCGGCGGACCTCGGCCAGGAACTGAGCTGCCAGCGCGCCGTCGATGACGCGGTGATCGCTCGACAGCGTCACCTTCATGGTGTGGCCGGGCTCGACGCGGCCATTGCGCACGACCGGCACCTCACGCACGCTGCCGACGGCGAGGATCGCGCTCTCGGGCGGGTTGATGATGGCCGTGAATTCGCTGACGCCGAACATGCCGAGGTTCGAGACGCTGAAGGTCGAGCCCATGAACTCTTCGGGCTTGAGCTTCTTGTCGCGAGCACGGCCCGCGAGTGCCTTCACCTCGGCCGAAATCTCGGGCACCGACTTGCGATCGGCGTTGCGTACGACGGGCACGATGAGGCCGTCCGGGATCGCGACGGCCACCCCCAGGTGCACCTCGGCGTGCGTCACGATCTTGTCGCCCCCCCACGACGCGTTCACGGTGGGGAAGCGCGTGAGCGCGCGCGCACACGCCTTCAGTACCAGGTCGTTGTACGAGACCTTGACGTTTTCGCCGGCCAAGAGCTGCTCGCGCAGCGCCACCGCGGCATTCATGTCGATCTCGACCGTCACGTAGAAGTGCGGCGCCGTGAACTTGCTCTCGGAAAGGCGCTTGGCGATCGTCTTGCGCATGTTCGAGAGCGGGACCTCTTCGCCCGGCGTCAGGCCGGGCACAGGCGGTCCTGCCGGTCCCTTGGCCGACGAAGCCGGCGTGGCGGAGCGAGGCGCGGCAGCGTAAGCCTCGACGTCGCGCTTGATGATGCGGCCGCCCGGGCCGCTGCCGGAGAGCTGGCCGAGAGGGATGTTCTGATGCGCGGCGATGCTGCGGGCCAGCGGACTCGCCTTCACGCGCTCGCCTGGCTCCAGCGCAGGAGCCGGGGCAACGGCCACAGGACGGGGCGCCGGAGCCGGTGCGGCCACGGCTGCGGCAGTCAGCGGCGGGGGAGCGGCCGGTGCTCCGGCCGGGGCTGGCGTCACTGGCGCTGCCGCGACCGCCGAAGCCAGCATCGGCGCGATGTCGTCGCTCGCGTCGGCGATGACGCCAATCAGCGTTCCCACCGGGGCCTTGCCACCGGCCGGAATCAGCACCTTGCGCAGGATCCCGCTACCCATGGCCTCCATCTCCATGTTGGCCTTGTCGGTCTCGATCTCGGCCAGCACGTCGCCGACCTTGACCGCGTCGCCTTCCTGCTTGGTCCACTTGACGATGGTGCCTTCCTCCATCGTCGGCGACAGCTTGGCCAGCACCACCTTCGTGACGCTCATGCGCGGGCTACCTTCATCGGTAGAGAACCTGGTGAACGGCGTCGATCACCTTCTCCGGCTGGGGTAAGAACGCCTTCTCGAGGGTCTTGGCGTAGGGCATCGGAACGTCGGCAGAGGTCACGCGGACGACCGGCGCGTCGAGGGCGTCGAAGCACTCGCGCTGCACGCGATCGGCGATCTCGGCGCCGAAGCCGGCGTAGCGCCAGCCTTCCTCGACCACGACGCAGCGGTTGGTCTTGCGCACCGATTCGAAGATCAGGTCATCGTCGAGCGGCCGCAGCGTGCGCGGATCGACGATCTCGGCCTCGATGCCGTTCTCCGCGAGCTCGGCCGCAGCGGCCTGGGCGGTCCACACCGAGCGGCTCCAGGCGACGATCGTCACGTCCTTGCCGATGCGCTTCACGTCGCCCATGCCGAGCGGGATGTGGTACTCCTCGTCGGGGACTTCGCCCTTGTAGTTGTAAAGAACCTCGTGCTCCATGAAGATCACCGGGTTGTCGTCCCGGATCGCACTCTTGAGCAGCCCCTTCGCGTCCTTCGGTGTCGAGGGCATCACTACCACGAGGCCGGGGATGTTCACGTACCAGCTCTCGAAAGCTTGGGAGTGCTGGGCCGCGACCTGCGCCGCCGCGCCCGAGGGCCCGCGCATCACCATGGGGCAACGGATCTGACCGCCTGACATGTAGCGGTACTTGGCGGCATGGTTCACGATCTGGTCCAGTGCCAGCAGCGAGAAGTTGAACGTCATCATCTCGGCGATCGGGCGGAAACCGGTGAAGGCCGCCCCGACCGCGAGGCCGGCGATCGCCTCCTCGGCGATCGGCGTGTCGCGCACGCGCCACTCGCCGAACTTCTGGAGCAGGCCCTGCGTGATCTTGTACGGGCCTTGATAGTGGCCGACCTCTTCGCCCAGGAGGAAGACCTTCGGGTCGCGCGCCATCTCCTCGTCCATGGCCTGGTTGAGCGCCTCGCGCATGGTCAGGATGGCCACCGCTAGCGCCCCACCTTGACGGCCGCCGCAACCTGGAAGGTCTCGGGCACGTGGTCGTCCTTCACGGCGGCGGCCCAGGCAGGATCCTTCTCGGCGGCGCGCATGTACATGTAGGGCGAGCGCACGTAGACGTGCTCGTAGAGCGTCTGCGGCGCCGGCAGCGGACTCTCATCCGCGAACTTCGCCGCCGCGTCGATCTCGGCCAGCACTTCCTCGTCCACCGCGTCGAGCTCGGCCTGCGCGAAGCGCTCCTGATCCATGAGCCGCTTGCCGAACTGGTAGATCGGGTCGTACTTCATCATCTGTTCGACTTCTTCCTTGGTGCGGTACTTGCCGGGGTCCGACATCGAATGGCCGCGGTAGCGATACGTCTCCGCCTCGATCAGCGAGGGCCGCTTCTGCTTGCGCGCGAGTTCGATGGCGGTGCCCAGTACCTGGCGCACGGCCAGCAGGTCCATGCCGTTCACGTCGTGGCGCGGCATGCCGTAGGCCGAGCCGCGCTGGTAGAGGTCTTTCACCGAGGAGGCGCGGTCCAGCGGCGTGCCCATGCCGTAGCGATTGTTCTCGATGATGTAGACGACGGGCAGGTCCCACAGCGCGCTCACGTTGAGCGCCTCGTGGAAGGCGCCCTCGTTGACGGCGCCGTCGCCGAAGAAACAGAGCACGACCTGCTCCGAGTCGCGCAGGCGGATGCCGTAGCCCATGCCGGCGGCGATCGGCAGGTGGCCGCCGACGATCCCATCGCCACCGAAGTTGCCGCGCGGGACGTCGTAGAAATGCATCGAGCCGCCCTTGCCCTTGCTGATGCCGGTGGCCTTGCCGCACAGTTCGGCGAGCAGCGGCCGGGGGTCGGTGCCGCTGGCGAGCGCGTAGCCATGGTCGCGATACGACGTGATGAAGTAGTCGTCTGGACGCAACAGGCTCATGGCGGCGACGCCCACCGCCTCCTGGCCGATGTAGAGGTGCAGGAAGCCGCCGATCTTGCCCTCGACGTAGAGCTGTGCGCAGCGTTCCTCGAAGCGACGGATCAGAAGCATCTGCCGGTAGAGACGAAGCGACTCTTGCCTATCCATAGTTCCTGTCAGGGCCTTCCGAAACGATCCTTTTACTCCGCGCTCGGGTCGGAAGTCGAGGCGGGCCGACCCTGCGCAGCGTGGATCACGCCATCGGACCCGATGGCGAAATGCTTGCCGCCGCCTTCGACCGGTGTCGCCGTGTAGAGGAAGCGCCGGAAGCTCCGGGCCGGGCAGCCGTCGGCCGCCGCGACCGGCTCATCGACGACCATTTCGTAGCGATAGCCGTTCACCTCGCTGGCCGCCAACTCCGGGACCAGGAAGGCAGGGCCGGTGGGCGGATAGTTCGGGATGATCGAGGCCGGCCTCAACAGGCCATCGATATCGGCGTAAGCACCGCAGGTGCCCGCGCTGAAGGCCTGTTGGGCGGCATGGACCGTGCGCAGGCGCGGCAGGTTCACAGAGCCCTTCGCCTGCGCTTGCTTCTCTGCGCCGAAAGGCCCAAGGGCCGTCGTTCCCAGAGCGACAGCAAGCCCCGCCAGCAGCAGCCCCAGCGCCACGCTGGCCGCCGTCGCCAGCGTGAAGAGCGCCTCCGAAGAGCCGCCCTCGTCCGTCGCCTCGCCCGCGAAGAGCGAGGCGGTGTTCTGCTTGAGCATGTAGACGAGGATCAGCACGGAGGCAGGGGTGAACACGCAGCTCAGCAGGCCGACCCCAGCGAACACTATCTGCAGCACCCGCGCCCAGCCGGCGAGGTTCCAAAGGCCCCAGGCCATGAGGCCGCTGACGCCCATCATCACCAGACCGAAGGCGACCCACACACCGCTCCCGAGTCCGTGCCAGCCTCCGGAAAATGCCTGCGTCAGTGCCAGGACGGGATAGGCCAGGATTCCAAGCGCCCACACTCCCACGAGCGCCGTGAGCATCGGGGTGGGGGCCGCTTCACGATACGAGACCTGGCTGGGGGCGCTCACTCGGGGTGCCGGTGCTGGCCGCGGACGCGCTGGGACTGGCGTTGGCACCACTGGAAGTCTGGCCGCGGGTGGTGGCGTCGGGACTCGAGGGGCTTGCGGAGCCGCCACGGGCAAGGGCTTTGCGGCCGGCGCGGGGGTTCTCTCGAAGGCCGGCAGGGGGGGAGGCGCCGGTCCCGGCTCGGCGCCCTTGGCGTGCTGCGCCAACTCGTCGGGACCCATGACGAGCGTGCCAGGAATCTCCTCGGGCAGGACCTTGAGGATGACTTCGCCCAGGCGCACCACGTCGCCGTCCTTGAGACTCGCCCGCTCCACCTTGTCGCCGTTCACGAAGATCCCGTTGGCACTGCCGGCGTCGCGGATGGCGAGGCCCTGCGGCCCGGCCTCCAAGACAGCGTGGCGGCGCGAGCACTTGGCGTCATTCAGGACGAGGTCGCACGAGGGGTCGCGGCCGAGCACGGCCACGGTCCCCGAAAGCTCGATCTCATGCTGCGAACCGTTCGGGTAGCGGATCTCTAGTCTCACGGTATCCCGTAGTGTACCTTCGAGTTTCCGCGATTCAAGCAGGGGTCTTTCGCGGCTGGCTTGGCAGCGCGCCGTGGTGTAGCATCCCGCCCGAATCAGGAGAGCCTGCATGCTCACAGCTGACCCGAAGCGCCGCGCCGCGCGACTACACGAGCTCCTGGAGATCCTGAAGCGCGAGGCCCCCGCGGAAGACCGCGGGCTGCTGCTGGAGCTGGCGCCGGTCTTCTTCGCCCAGACCCCGGATCGGGTGGCCCTGGAGCTGCCGACCTCGGCCCTGGCCGCGCGCCTTTTCAGCCACTTCCGCTTCATCGCACGGGAGATCCCGCCGGCCTACCAGCTTTACAAGGGCCTGCCGGGGATCCACATCCGGGCGCGCAATCCGAGCCAGAACGACGCGCGCGCGATCGGCGGTGGGCAGGGCCTGCCCCTCGAGAGCACGATCGTCGAGACACACACGATCGATGCGCCCTTCATCTTCGAGAGCCTGAAGAACTACTTCCGCAAGCAAGGCTTGCGAGTGTTTTCGGCAATCCACCCGATCTTCACCGTGAGGCGGCAATGGGAGCGTGTCGTCTGGGTCGGCGGCGCGCGCGAGGAGGGCTCGAAGGAGTCCTACTGCCACTTCCAGATCGAGGCGGCGGAGTCGAAGGAGCGCCTGCGCCGGATCGAGCACGAGATCTACTCGGTGTTGAAGTCTGTGTTTCTGTCGGTCGAGGACTTTAAGGACATGCTGCGGACGGTCCGCGACACGGGCGCCCGGCTCCGCAGCAGAACCGGTGTTCCCGGCGACGCTGAGTCGGCCCGAGCCTTCCTCGACTGGCTGCTCGCCGACAACTACGTGTTCCAGGGCACGCTCCAGTACCGAATCGGCCCCGACGGCACGCCGGACCGCATCCCCGAGACGGCCACCGGCATCTTCAAGGACCCCGACCTGCCGCCGGTCGTGCTGCCGGGCCTGATGGAGGAGGTCGAGAAGAACCTGATCCCCGTCGGGGACGACACGCGCATCATCGAGGTGGATTACTGCAACAACGCCTCGGCGATTCACCACCTCGAGCCCATCGACGACATCGTAGTGCGGGAGTGGGGCGAGGACGGCCGGCTCCAGATGGCGACGCTGCTGCAGGGCCGCTTCGCCAAGGGCGCCTTCACGCAAAAAGCGGCAGACATCCCGCTCTTGAAGCAGAAGCAGGAGTGGATCCTGGGCCAGAGCGGGGCCGTGCCCAACAGCCACGCCTACCGCGAGATCCGCGGCCTGTTCAACCGCTTCCCGCCGCGTGAGCTGTTCTACGCCGATGCCGCCAGCCTCAAGGAGATCATCGATCGCGTCGTCTACATGACCTCCGACGACGAGATCGCGATCCACTCGCGCAGCGGGCCCGGCTACATGGCCCTGTCGGTGGCGTTCTCGCGGCTGCGCTATTCGTACAAGATCGAGCAAGACCTGCGCGGCGTGTTCGCCGGGGCCTTCGGCCCGATCTCGTTCAGCGCCTCGGAAGACTGCGGCGCGGTGATGCTGCTGCTCTTCTACTTCGACGCCGCGCGCCTCCAGCACACGCTGGACGTGAGCGAAGCCCGGGCTCTCGCCGCGCCGCTGCTGATCACCTGGGAGGACCTTGTCTCGCTCGAGCTCGAGGAGGGCTTCGGAGAGAGCGAGGGCCGGCGGCTGTTCCGGAAGTACGTCCGGACCGAGAGTCGCAGCGGCCTGTATCGCGAAGCCACGCCGCCCGACCAGGTCCCTGCGGACATCCGCTGCTTCGAGGCGATCGAGGGCCGGCTCGAGGTGCGCGTGCAGCCCCGCAGCGCCGAGACGGCGACACTCAACCTCTACTCGGTGCGGGCCCTCGGCCTCACCGAGACGCTGCACACGTTGCAGAATCTCGGGCTCAAGGTCTCCGAGGAGCTGCGTCTTCCGCTGGTCCTGCCGGAGTCGCGCAAGGCGTTCTTGTATCGGTTCGAGATCGAAGCGCCGCCCGAGCGCCTCGCCGCGCTGGCGTCGGGGGAGGAGCGCTTCGCGAAAGCGCTGCGTGCGCTCGACGAAGAGCGGGCCACCGACGACCCGCTCAATGCCCTGGTGCTGATGGCGGGCCTCAGCTGGCGCGAAGTCGAGGTGCTGCGAACGCTGAGAAACCACCTGCTGCAGATCCGCACGCACTACAACGCCGAGACGGTGAACGGCGTCCTGCTCCGCAACAGCACGGCCGCCGGTGTTTTGCATCGGGCGTTCGCCGCGCGCTTCGATCCCGGGGAGCCAGGCGATCGCGCCGCGGCCGTGCGGGAAGCCGAGGCCGGTGTTACGAAGGCGCTCGAGTCCGTGCGCAGCCTGGCCGAGGACGAGGTGCTGCGCGCCCTCGACAACCTGATCCGCGCCGGACTCCGCACCAACTTCTTCCAGCGCCCCGAGCGTCCCGTCGTCTCGATCAAGATCGACAGCCGCAAGGTCGAAGGCATGCCCTCGCCGCGTCCCATGGTCGAGATCTACGTGCACTCGCGACTGCTGGAGGGCATCCACCTGCGCGGCGGCAAGGTGGCGCGCGGCGGGATCCGCTGGAGCGACCGTCACGACGATTTCCGCACCGAGGTCCTGGGCTTGATGAAGACGCAGATGGTCAAGAACGCGGTCATCGTCCCGGTCGGCTCCAAGGGCGGCTTCGTTCTCAAGGGCCACGTGCCCGCGCGCCCCGCGCTCGACGCCTACCTGATCGATCGTTATCGCGAATACGTCTCCGGCCTGCTCGACGTGACCGACAACATCGTCGACGGCAAGGCGATCCATCCGCCCGAGGTGGTGCGCCAGGACAGCGAGGACCCGTATCTCGTGGTGGCCGCCGACAAGGGCACCGCCCACCTGTCCGACACAGCGAACAGCGTCTCGGCCCAGTACGGCTTCTGGCTCGGCGACGCCTTCGCATCGGGTGGCAGCGTCGGCTACGACCACAAGAAGATGGGCATCACCGCCCGGGGCGCCTGGGAGTGCGTCAAGCACCACTTCAAGAACCTCGGCACGGACATCCAGAAGGAGCCGTTCACGGCCATGGGCGTCGGCGACATGTCGGGCGACGTGTTTGGCAACGGCGCCCTGCTCTCGCCGGTGATGAAGCTGCAGGCGGCCTTCAATCACGTCCACATCTTCATCGACCCAAGCCCCGACATCGAACGCAGCTTCAAGGAGCGGCAGCGCCTGTTCGAGCTGCCGCGCTCCAGCTGGCGCGACTACAACGCGTCGCTGATCAGCCGGGGCGGGGGCATCTTCGACCGTTCGGCGAAAGCCGTCCCGATATCGGCGGAGATGCGGGAGCTGCTGGACATCGAAAGCGACAGCGCCTCGGGCGAGGAGGTCGTGAAGCGGATCCTCACGGCCAGGGTGGAGCTGCTCTACAACGGCGGCATCGGCAGCTACGTGAAGGGGGCGAGCGAGCACGATGCCGATGTCGGCGACCGCGCCAACGACCGGGTGCGGGTTGGCGGCAGCGAGTTGCGCTGCCGCGTCGTGGGTGAAGGTGGCAACCTGGGCTTCACGCAGCGCGGCCGGCTCGAGTACTGGGCCGGCGGAGGTCTCATCAACACCGACGCGGTGGACAACTCCGGCGGCGTCGATACCTCGGACCACGAGGTGAACATCAAGATCCTGATGGACCGGCTCGTGAAGAAGGGGGTCGTGAAGGACCGCGAGGAACGCAACCGGATGCTGGCTGAGATGACGAACCAGGTCGCGGAGCTGGTGCTGGCCGACAACACGAGTCAGTCGCTCTGCCTCAGCCTCGACGGTCTGCGCAGCGCCGAACGCTACGAGGAGTTCGTCCGGCTGATCGAGGACATGCTGGGCGCGGGCATCTTGAACCGGGCCGACGACGCCATTCCGAGCAGGGACGAGCTGCTCGGGAGCCCAGAGCGCAAGCGCGGCCTGCCGCGGCCGCTGCTGTGCGTGCTGCTCGGCCATTCCAAGAACTGGGCCTCACAGATGTTGATGGAGACCGACTTCCCGGACGGTCCGATCGGTCGGCCGTTCCTCGACGCGTACTTCCCGAAACGCCTTCGCGACTCCTGCGCCCAACATTTCCCGGAACACACGCTGCGCCGCGAGATCATCGCGACCGGCGCCATCAACTCGCTGATCAATACCGCGGGGATCGCGTTCCTGTCGCGGACGATGGCGGCGACGAAGGCCGACATGGGGCAGGTGGTGGCGGCGTATCTCGAAGCCGACCGCGAGGCTGGGGCGCGCGAGAAGCGCGCACGCGCGGCCGCGGCCGACGCTCGGGCCGAGCAGCAGGCGCTGCTCGAGATCGAAGCCGCTCTCGAGGCCGCCACGCGGAAGAAGCTTTCCTGAACCGGGCCATGCGGCTGAGGCGTCCCTCGCCATGCCCGCCGGCGTCCGCTGTGGCGTATAGTCGGCCCCCATGAGCCACGGCAAGGCGCTGCTGCTGTTCCTGATGGCGTGCTTCGGGATCCTGTTCACCGCGGTCTGGTGGAGACATCTGCGGAGGCACGGCCGTTCGGGCCCCGGCCCGACCACCACGCCCTTTCTCCTCGGCGTCGGCTTCCTCACGAACTTCCTCGATACCCTCGGGATCGGCTCGTTCGCCACCACCACGGCCCTCTACCGGTGGCGCCGCGCCGTCGACGATCGCCAGATCCCCGGCACCTTGAACGTCGGCCACACGCTGCCCACCGTGACGCAGGCCCTCATCTACATCACGGTGATCGCGGTCGACATCCGGACGCTCGCGTCGATGATCGCAGCCTCGGTCGTGGGCGCCTGGCTCGGCGCGGGTCTGGTGGCCGGTCTCTCGCGCCGATCGATCCGGCTGGGCATGGGGGGCCTGCTTCTGCTGGCCGCCGCCCTCATGCTGATGCGCCTCCTCGGGCTGATGCCGGCGGGTGGGGACGCGCTCGAGCTTCTCGGTGCGCCGCTGCTTCTTGCCGTCCTGGGCAACTTCGTGCTCGGGGCGCTGATGACACTCGGGATCGGTCTGTATGCTCCCTGCATGATCCTGGTCAGCCTGCTCGGGATGAACCCTCGCGCCGCCTACCCGATCATGATGGGATCCGGCGCGTTCCTCATGTCTGCCGGCGGCGCGCGCTTCGTGCGGAAGGGCAGCTACAACGAACCGGCTTCGGTCGGACTCACGCTGGGCGGTGTGCCCGGCGTGCTGATCGCCGCTTTCATCGTTCACGAGTTGCCCTTGGACGTGGTGCGTGGTCTGGTCGTGCTGATCGTGGTCTACACGGCTGTATCGCTGCTTCGTGCCGGTCTGGCCGAAGGGCGCTCCGCGATGACCGTGGCGCCCAGCGAGGGATCGAGCGCGACTTGAGAAGTGGGGGCCTGGGACGGAGTTGAAGCGCTGACGCTGCTGCGCGGCGGTATTCGGTCGGCGAGTTCCACCCCTTGACCAAGGTGGCTTCTGGAAGCTACCATGACTTATGCGCGCGGTCGGTTTGAAGGTGCTCAAGAACAGGCTGTCGGAGTACGTCCGCCTCGTCCAGGGGGGCGAGACGGTTCTCGTGACGGATCGGGACCGGGTCGTCGCCGAGCTCGTCCCCCCGCAGGCGGGGCGCAGCCCGGCGGTGGCTGATGCCGTCCTCGCGGAGCTCGTGCGCAATGGGTGGGTCACCCCGGCGGCCTGCCCGCTGACCGGCCCCCCTCCGCGGGCCCCGGTTATCGCCTTCGAGGAGCTGATGCGCGAACTGGATGAAGCCCGCGCCGACCGGTGATCTACCTCGATACGTCAGTCGCACTGGCTCAGCTCTTCGCCGAGGATCGCCAGCCACCGGAAGATCTGTGGCGGGAGCCGCTCACCGCGAGTCGGCTCCTCCAGTACGAGGTCTGGGCTCGCGTGCACGCGCGCCGGCTCGAGGCTCCGCACGGTGAAAAGGTGCGCGCTCTTCTGGACGGCGTCGCGTACATCGAGCTCACACCCCTGGTCTTGGCGCGGGCCCTGGAGCCCTTCCCCGTGGCCGTCCGAACGCTGGACGGGTTGCACCTGGCCACCATGGATTTCTTACGGGGCCACGGTCAGGCGATCGAGCTGGCCAGCTATGACGCGCGCCTGCTGGCGGCGGCTCGAACGCTCCGGATCCCGACCCGAAGGCTATGAGCTACTGGCGACGCCGAGGCTTTGCAGGAACTTGAGGGGCCAGGACCTCAATGTAGAATCCGTCAATGGTCCGCTCGAATCTTGCCCGTGCGACGTGTCTGTTCGCGCTGCTCGCTGGTGCGAGCGAGGCCCAGTCGCTCGCCGCAGCGCAGGGCGCCGAGGCCGAGGTCAAGGTCGTCGAATACCTGAAGGCCAACGTCAAGCCCGGCGAGCGGATCGTGGTGTCGCAGCTCTACAACGAGGTCTTCGCGACCGACGCGGAGCGCGCGGCGCTCAATCGGCTGTTCAACACGTTCTTCAAGCTGCCGCTCTACCTGGCCCAGCAGCGGAAGGCTGCCGGCAAGCCGCCCACGCTCGCCGAGATCTCCGAGCAGTTCCGTTTTCAGGTGCCGGGTCAGGCGGACGTGATGCTGCGCATCATGGAGTCCGACCCGCGCATGCCGAAGTTCATCACGCGCGACCCGGCCAGCGGCGAGGTCACGAGCGTCGACGTCGCGGCGATCCTGGCGCACCCGCGCTTCGGCAAGGCGCTCGAGCGCACGATCGCGGGCTGGGAGGGCCGGCCGGCGCCCGCCTTCACGGCCACGGAGTACGACGACAAGCCGCTGGGCTCCGCCGAGCTCGCGGGCAAGCCCTATCTTCTCTACTTCTGGTTCACGAACTGCCCGCCCTGCGTGCGGACCTCACCGCTGCTCGCGGGGCTCGACCGGACGTACGCCACCAAGGGCTTCCGCATCGTGGGCCTCAACGCGGACCGCGTGCTCGAGCTTCCGTATAGCGACGAGGAGCGCATCGCCCACGCGAACAAGCAGGGGATCGCCTTCACGCTCGCCCACATGACGTCCGAGACCCAGGAGGCCTACGGCTCAGTGAGCGTCTTTCCGACGATGTTCTTCGTCGACGCGAAGGGCATCATCGTCAAGCACTTCGTGAACCAGCAGGACAAGGCCTCACTGGAGGCTGCGCTCCGGCTGGCGCTGCAATAGCCCGAGCTTCTGC
>CAYTWT010000323.1:0-11709 GCA_964442185.1 uncultured Acidobacteriota bacterium | reverse complement strand
GACGCCCGCCTCGGCTTTGAGCGGAGCCTTCTTCTTCTTGCCCCAGGAGTCGGGATCGTCCTCACCCCAGTCCTGCTCCTCGGCCTTGCTGCTCAGCGAGCGGACCAGAGCACCCTGGGCGTCGTAGACCTCGAGCGTGATTGGGTCCGTGGGCTTGGTCTTGAGCCAGTAGTGGAGGGTCAGGGCCTGCGGCGGGTTTTGCCCCGGCCCTTCCTCGTGGAACGAGCCGCGGTAGCGCCACGCCGTCGCCGGCGGGACCGGGAACACATGAACCGCGCTGGCCTGGATCTGCTTCGTGAGCGCGCGCACCGGCGTCAGGTCGTCGAGGATCCAGATCGAGCGGCCGTGGGTCCCCAGCACCAGGTCGTCTCCCTTCACGACGAGATCGGAGACCGCGACGGTCGGCAGGTTGAGCTTCAAGGCCTCCCAGTTCGCCCCGTCGTCGCGCGAGAGCATCAAGCCGCGCTCCGTGCCGAGATAGAGCATGCCTTTCTGCCTGGGGTCCTCGCGCACCGCATGCAGGTAGGTGTCGCCGGCGAGGCCGGCGCTCAGGCTGTTCCAGGTCTTGCCGTAGTCCGTCGTCTTCCACAGGTACGGCTTCATGTCGTCGAGGCGGTGAGCGTCCACGACGAGATACGCCGTGCCTGCGTCGAAAGGGGACGGCTCGATCAGCGAAACCGTGCCGAAGGCGGGGAGCCCGCGCACGTTGGCCGTGAGGTTCGTCCACGTCGCACCCCCGTCGCGGGTCACGTGGACCAGGCCGTCGTCGCTGCCCACCCAGATCAGGCCCTTCGCGAGCGGCGACTCGGCGACCGCGAAGATCGTGCAGTAGTGCTCGACGCCGGTGTTGTCGCCGGTGATCGGGCCGCCGGACCACTGCTGCTTCGACTTGTCGTTCGTGGTCAGGTCGCCGCTGATCGCCTTCCAGCTCTGGCCGCCGTCGTCGCTGCGCAGCAGCACGTTCGCACCGTGGTAGACGACCTTGGAGTCGTGTGGCGAGACGTGGATCGGCGCCGTCCACTGGAAGCGGTACTTCGAGTCCTCGGCGCCATGGCCGGACTGGTCGTCCGGCCAGGCGCCCACGTGCCGGGCCTGGCGGGTGCGGTGATCGTAGCGAGAGATGTAGCCGAGATACTCGCCCGCGTAGACGAGGTTCGGGTCCGAGGCGTCATGGGCCGTGTGGCCGGCCTCGCCCCCGCCGATTTCGTACCAGTCGCCGAAATTGATGCCGTCGGACGAGAGGCTGTTGCTGGGCCCCGAGGCCGTGCCCAGGTCCTGCAGCGCACAGGAGACCCGGTACGGCGCCTGGTTGTCGACCGCGACGTGATAGCACTGGCCGATCGGCAGGCGCGGGAAGTACCAGGTCTCGCCCGCATTCAAGGTGAGGTCGACGCCGCCGTCGTTCGCGGCGATGATCCGCTCCGGGTTCCTCGGATCGATCCAGACGTCGTGGTGGTCGCCATGATGAATACCCTCCACGCGCTTCCAGGTCTTGCCGGCATCGAGGCTGCGCAGCATCGGCACCTGCGGCGCCCAGATCACGTTCGGGTTCGTGGGGTCCACGGTGAGAGTGGAGTAGTACCAGGCGCGCTGGCGCAGGGCGCGGTTGCCGCTCGCGAGCTCCCAGCTCTCGCCGCCATCGTCGGAGCGATAGATGCCGCCGTTCTCAGCCTCGATTGAGGCGTACACGCGGCCCCCGTCGGAGGGCGCGACCGCCACGCCGATCTTGCCCCACGGCCCCTTGGGCAGGCCGGCATCGACACCCAGCGCCTTCCAGGTGTCGCCGCCGTCGCGCGAGACGTAGAGGCCGCTGCCGGGTCCGCCACTCGTCAGCTCCCAGGGCCGGCGCCGCGCCTGCCAGAGGCCCGCGAACACCACGTTGGGATTGAGCGTGTCGATCGAAACGTCGGAAGCGCCCGTGTCGGCGTCCTTCTTGAGGACCTGCTGCCAGGTCTTGCCGCCGTCTTTCGTGCGGTACACCCCGCGCTCGGGGTTGGGGCCGAAGGCGTGGCCCAGGACCGCGGCGAAGGCGATCTCCGGGTTCTTTGGGTGAACCGCGAGCGTCCCGATCTGGCCTTCCTGCTTCCAGACCTGGGCCCAGGTCTTGCCCGCGTCGGACGACTTGTAGATGCCGTTTCCGGCGGCTACGTTGCCACGGATGTTGGCCTCGCCGGAGCCGACGTAGACGACGTTCGGGTCCGACGCGGCCACGGCGATCGAGCCGATCGAGGCCGTGGGCTGATCGTCGAAGATCGGCTTCCACTGGTGGCCGCCATCCGCCGATTTCCAGACGCCGCCCGAGGCCGTGGCGGCGTAATAGACCAACGGGTCGCCGGCGACACCCGCCACCCGCGAGACGCGCCCGCCGATGAACGGACCCACCAGCCGGAACTCGAGGCCGCCGAGCGGGCCCTTGTCCTTGGGCTTGTCCTCTGCGGCCGCCACGGGACGGGCAGCGCAGGCCAGCAGCAGGAGCGGAAGCGCAAAACCACGGAGCCTGGGAATATTCATGGGGACCTCGAGCGTTTAACGACGCGAGAGCATAGCTTTGTCACAGGCCGAAGCCCAAATGACGAACGAGATCCCGTTCCTTGCTCGCCTCCGCCAGGGCGACGCCACAGCCTACGAGACGCTCGTACGCTCGCACGGCCCGCGCATGCTCTCCCTGACCCGGCGCCTGTTGCGCAACGAGGCTGACGCTCACGAGGCGCTCCAGGAGGCGTTCCTCTCGGCCTTTAGGGCCATCGCCCGCTTCCAGGGCGACTCGCAGCTCTCGACCTGGCTTCACAGGATCGCTCTGAACGCGGCCCTGCAGCGGCTGCGGACACGCAAGCGGCTCGCGGAAGAATCGATCGAAGAGCTGTTGCCCGCTTTCCTCGAAGACGGGCACCATGCCCGACATCCTCCGGAGTGGCTGGCGCCCGCTGACGTCCTGTTGGAACGCCGCGAGGTGCGCGAGATCGTGCGCACGGCGATCGACCGCTTGCCCGAGGGCTATCGGACGGTGCTGCTGCTCCGTGACATCGAAGGCCTGGACACGACGGAGGTGGCGGAGCTCCTCGAAATCACTGAAAATCTGGTGAAGGTGCGGCTGCACCGGGCCCGCCAGGCCTTGCGGACACTGCTGGAACCGAGCTTTCGGCGAGGGAATTACTGATGACCCACCTCGACGTGACCTGCCGCGAGTTCGTGGAGTTCCTCGACGATTATGTTGCGGGGACCCTCACCGGCGATCGCCTCGCCTCTTTCAATGACCATCTGGCAGCCTGCCCGTCCTGTGTCGCCTACATGAAGACGTATCGAGACGCCGTTCGAATGGGCAGAGCCGCCCTCGCGCCCTCCTCGGAGCCAGTACCCGCCGAGGTGCCAGAGGACCTGATCCGAGCCATCCTGCTGGCCCGGCTCCGGGCGTAAGGGAAGCCCGGGGGGTACGGAGCCATGCACCCCCCCGCGCGCGAAACACTCCCCCCCAGCCGCTCCGCGCCCGAGTGAATCGGGCGCTCCGCTAGCTGTAACCAGGGCTCGCGCTCCGGCATCTCAAGGGCTGGAGGACGAGTGTGGAACCGGGTCTGACGTGCCGCGACTTCGTGGACTTCTTGGACCGGTATCTCTCCGGGGAGCTCCCAGCCGAGACCGTGGCTCGTTTCAACGACCACCTTGCCCGCTGCCCCTCCTGCTCGGCCTACACCAAGACGTATCGCGAGACGTTGGCGCTCTCGCGCCGGGCTTTTGCGTGCGACGAGGCGCCCGTGGTCGGGGTGCCCGACGAGCTGATCCGCGCGATTCTTGCGTCCGCCATCCCCGGTCGCGCGTAACCCACCGTGGAGCGCGGCATCCAAGCTCTGAACGCGCAAACAGGAGGGATGCCGACGATGCTCGAAGCCACGACGTTCGGAAGTCCGACGGTCGAGACCACGGTCGAAAGCCCCGCGGCGCGCCTGAGCCTGGAGCAGCGCTTCGAGTTGGAGGCGATCCCGCACATGCGGTCGCTGTATGGCACAGCCTACCGCCTGGTGCGCAACGCCGCCGATGCCGAGGACCTGGTTCAGGAAACCTTCCTGCGGGCGTACCGGGCCTTTGCGGGCTACACGCCCGACACCAACATCCGTGCCTGGCTCTACACGATCCTGTATCGGGTGCGCGCCGATCACTATCGCCATATCGGCCGCTCGCCCCAGACCGTGGAACTGATCGAGGAAGGGCCGGCGGGGCCCGCGCCGCAGGAGAGGCTCGCGCAGGGCCAGGAGGAAGTGGCCCGGGCGCTGGCGGCCCTGCCCGAATGCTTCCGTGCGGCCGTGGTGCTCCGCGACATCCAGGAGTTCAGCTACGACGAGATCGCCACGATCCTCGCCATCCCGATCGGAACCGTGATGTCCCGTATCCACCGTGGCCGCTCACTGCTGCGCAAGGCGCTGTCCGGGGTGGCCGACGCGTGAAGGCGGAGCTTTTCGTCGGCGGGCGCAACCTGCTGACACCACACGCTCCCGGCGCGTACCCAGACGCGGGCTTGCGGGTGGTGCGACCGGGGTCGCTCTGGAGTGTCGCCGTGATCGTCCCGAACGACGGCCAGACCGTGCTGGCCCGAGGCGGCGAGAAGGTCTACGACTATGAGACCGTGGACGGCGGGCAGGCGCAGGGCTTCGAGCTGTCGGCGGGCGACCGAGCGACGCTGCTGCGGTCCGGGCTGCCCTACTCGTTCGTCGAGTGGAAGGTGGAGCGGGCGGAATAGCCTTGCCAGCGTGGGCGATCTGGCCTCTGAGGCGGTGTTTTCATGGCTTGTGCGCCCGAAAACGTGACGCTGTGGCTGGATGAGAGGCTGGAACTGGAGCGGCGAAGCATGGCCGAGGAGATCGACGTGACGCGGCGTCTCAAGGCGCTGCCGGAGCCCGAGTTACCCGCTGGACTGGAGCAGCGGGTGCGGGAGTTCCTGCATGGCCGGCGGGGATTCGCGGGGCACTGAGTCGAACGTCGCGGCAGACGTGTGCGACACTTCTCCACTGGTGAGCCACACATGACGCCTGCCTCCGACTTCGGCCTGTCGCAGATCGGCCAGATCGCGGTCCGCGTGCACGATCTGGAGCGCGCCATCGCCTTCTATCGCGACGTCCTGGGCATGGGCTTCTTGTTCCAGGCGCCGCCTGGCCTGGCGTTTTTCGATTGCAATGGCATCCGCCTGCTGCTCGACAAGCCGCAAGACGCTGGCTTCGATCATCCGGCTTCGGTGATCTATTACTCGGTGCCTGACATCCAAACAGCGCATCAGGCCCTGCTGGCACGCGGCGCTTGTTTCCTCCGCGAACCACACGTGATTGCCAAGCTGGACGCTGTCGAGGTGTGGATGGCCTTCTTTCGCGATCCCGACGAGAACGTGTTGGCGCTCATGTCCGAGGTGCCCGCGAGCGCGTGAGAGTTGAACGGGTCCTGGCGCTGGGTTTGTTGATGCTTGCCAGCGCGAGGATCGCGCAGGCGGGGGCAGTCCGAACGGATCTGCCGAGCCCGATCGAGCCCGCCGCCCACTACTTGTTCTACCTGCACGGGCGAATCGTGGAACTGCAGGGACCCGAAGCCGTCAGCCCGGACTTCGGCCGCTACGAGTACCGGCAGATCCTCGAAGCGCTCGCGAGCCGTGGCTTCATCGTCATCAGTGCGGTGCGCAAGGGCGGCGACGAGGACGCCTCGATCGCCCGTGTGGTCGCGCAGGTGCGCGCGCTGCTCGCGGCGCAGGTCCCGGCGCAGAACATCACCGTCACCGGCTTCTCGAAGGGCGGCCACCTGGCGATCGCCGTCGCCGCCACCTTGCAGGAGCCAGGGGTCAGCTTCGTCACGATGGCGGGCTGCTCCGCCGGCGCGTGGGCCGAGACCTGGGGGCCGAGGCTCAAGGGCCGCGTGCTGTCGCTCTTCGATGCTGGCGACCGCTATCAGCCCTCGTGCCAGCCGCTCTTCGCGAAGGCGACGCTGCTGGAGAAGCGCGAGATCACGTTCCACAAGCGGCAGGGTCACGGCCTGTTCTTCGCACCGGGGCCCGAATGGCTGGACGCGCTCACGGCCTGGGCGCTTCACGAGCCGCTGCCCGCCGGCAACTGAAGTGCCTTTCTTCGAGCCGAGTGGCGGCACCTCGCGATGCTCAACTACGCGGTGGAGCGCTCCACGCTGGCGGGGCTCGTGCCGCATGGGCGTCAGCCTCAGCCACTCGCTGCGGGGAGCCAGCAGGAGTTCATCGCCGAGCACCACTGGGAGCATCCTCCCTGGCGCGTCGCTGCCGCGAGCCGCGCCGAGCTCGACTGCGACGTCGCAGGTGTCTACGGCGATCGGTTCGCTTCGCTCCTGACGCCAAGCCCGACGTCGGCGTTTCTCGCGGATGGCTCCGCGGTGACGGTGTCGCGCGGGGTGCGCCTTGTGGGCTCGTGAACGTGCGGGACGCCGCTCAGGCGCCGTGCACGTGAGCCAGGGCGAGCTTTACGGCCTTGCCGGCGTCGAGCGCACCTTTGCCCTGACGTTCGGGCGGCGCCCCGGCGACCACGTGGGCCGAGGCCATCAGTAGCTCCTTGACCCGCCCGGGCGTGAGTTTCGGGTTCGCCTCGAGCATGCAGGCCACGACGCCCGCGACCGTTGGGGCGGCGAAGCTGGTGCCTTCGACGTGCTGATAGTGCGGTGTCACGAGCTTGAGTTCGGCGAGCCGCGACTCGGCTCCCGAGTCGAGTGCGGCGCGGCGCTCGAAGAGGCTGGCGGCCTCGGTCGCGAGCGGCGTGCCCGGCAGCACCGGCGCGACCACCCACAGGCTGGGCGCGACGAGTTCAGGCTTCGGCAGGCCGCCCACGCTCTCGCCGTAGTTGCTGTGCCAGAGCTGGCGATCGGCGTGATCGAAGGTGTTGCGATCATCGAGGCCGCCGACGGTGATCGCCAGGGGGGCCGTGCCCGGCGGAACCAGGCGGCGCTCGCCGTCGTTGCCAGCGGCGACCACGACACTGATGCCTTTCGCGACCAGCGCCGCAACCGCGTGATCGACGGGATTACTCGCAAGCTTCGACACCGGATCGCCGCCCAGGGACAGATTGACGACGCGGACGCCGAGCCCGGGACCTTCCCAGCGCAGCCAGTCGAGGGCGCGAGCAATGGCGGCGTTGCCGATGCGCCCCGACGCGTCGCGGACTTGCAGCAGCACCAGCTCGGCTTCGGGTGCCAGGCCGCGGTAGAGACCATGGCTTCTCTGGCCGTTGCCAGCGGAAACGGCGCTGGTCATGAGGCCATGCCATTGCCCCGCGTCGAGGGCGTCCCAGCCGGGCCAGGCCGGCGTCTGGTCGGCCCCGAAGCGGCGCACGAGGACGGGCTCGCGGCTGGCGTCCACCCAGGCACGGATGCGGTTCCTGGGCTGGATCAGATCCGGATGGGGATAGAAGGCCGCGTCCACGAGTGCTAGCGTGACGCCGACGCCGCTGAAGCGGGGATCGGAATGCAGCCGCAGCGGTGTGGGCAAGGCGCCGAAGGCCGCTTCGGCGTCGAGCGGCCAGGCCTTCTGGACGCCCTCGTGGAGCGCTGCCTCGCCTTTCTCCAGCAGCAGCTCGAGCAGCGTCTGTTGCACGCAGGCCGGACAAGCGCCGTCCGCACGCCGCCAGCCGGCCTTCTTCGACGCCAGGCGCGCTTCGGCTTCCTCGGTCAGCCACGAAGCCTCGGCCAGAAGCGCGGCCGGCGCGGAGCGGCCGCACGCCGGGCAGAGTGACAGCGGTTCAGTCGCGCTCATGATCCTTTGGATGTGCCGGGCGCCGAGAGGTTACGCTCGCTCGTTCTCGAAGACAGCCGCGAGCAGCCCGCGCAAGGCCTGGCGGGCTCGATGCAGCCGGACCTTGACCGCGCCTTCCGTGATGCCCAACGCCTCAGCCGCCTCTTCGGTCGTGAGCTCCTCGATGTCGCGCAACAGCAGGACCGTGCGGTGGCTCTCGGGAAGCCGGTCGATGCAGGCGCGGACGATCGCCTGCGTCTCACGCTGGCCGAGCTGCTGTTCCGGGCACGCGGGCCACTCGTGCACGTGCTCCTGGTGATGGCCGTCTTCCAGGAATTGCGGCAGGAGTTCCTCGATCGAGGTCTCGGGCTTGCGACGCCTCGTGCGCAGCTTCATCAGCGCGGCGTTGACCACGATCCGGTGGAGCCAGGTCTCGGGCGCGGATTGCCGCTGGAAGCTGTCCATGCACCGGAACGCAGCCAACAAGCCGTCCTGGACCGCATCGCGCGCGTCTTCCTCGTTGCGCAGCAACCGGCGGGCGACGGCGAGCAGTCGTGGGCCAAAGCGGCGAACCAGGTCTTCGAAGTCCAGGGGAGCCGGGGCGGCAAAGGGTGGGGCCGCTCGGTAGCCGTCAGCGATGCTTGGCCCGAGGCTCATGCTGACAAGCTACACGTGCCCAAGGCACAACTCAATGCACCGCAACTCAAACGGGGCTCAGGTTCACCTCTCACGACAAGACATTGTTACATATAGAGTTGAAGAGACTTATCACACGTGTTCTGGAATCTAAGGTGTAGACTTCCTTGAGGATTCCAATGGCTTCCGGAGCGCCTGCGGCGCCGCGACACGTTCGATTCGGTGTGTTCGAAGCCGACCTGCGTACGGGCGATCTTCGAAAGCAGGGGCTGCCCGTGCGGCTTCGCGGTCGGCCCTTCGACGTGCTCGCCCTCTTGCTCGGGCGACCTGGTGACGCGGGAGGAACTGCAGTCGCGGCTCTGGCCGGCCGACACGTTCGTGGACTTCGATCACGGTCTCAACACCTCGATGAATCGGCTTCGCGAAGCGCTGGGCGACGCTGCCGACAATCCCCGCTTCGTCGAGACCGTGCCGCGCAAGGGCTATCGCTTCATCGCGCCGGTGACTGAGCTCCAGGGCGCCACGCCAGGGGCGCTGCCGAGCCCGGAGCTGCCCGCGGTGCTGGCTGTGCCCCCCGCTGTCGAGCTCGCAGCCGCGCCCCCGGCAACCCCGCTCGGCCAGCATCGCCCGTGGCTTCCAGTTGTGGCGGCGCTGGTTCTGGCGACCGGCGGCGGTCTTGCCTGGCTGTGGCGGGACGTGGCCCCTGCCGCCGAGGCGAAGCCCCCGCGACTCGCGGTGCTGCCCTTTCGCAACGTGAGCGCCGACCCCGGCCAGGAGTACTTCGCCGATGGGCTCACCGACGTGCTCATCGCCGAGCTCGCGCAGATCGGCGCGCTACGCGTGATCTCGCGCACGTCCGTCATGCCGTACAAGGCCACGACCAAGCGCCTGCCCGAGATCGCGAAGGAACTGGACGCGGATACCGTTGTCGAGGGTTCGGTGCTGCGCTCGGGCAACCGGGTCCGGATCACGGCGCGCCTCGTCGACGCCGCGACCGATCGAAACCTGTGGTCTGAGACCTACGAGCGCGACATAGGCGACATCTTGGCACTCCAACGCGAGGTCACGCGCGCCATCACGCTGGGCGTGCGGGTGACGACGACGCCTCAGGAGCAGGCCCGCCTCGAGCAGCCAGCCCGGGTGGACCCGCGGGCCTACGAGGCGTTCCTGCGCGGGCGGCTGCTCTGGCAGACGATGACGGACGCAGGCCTGCTGAAGGGTGTCGAGTACATGGATCGAGCAATCGCGGCCGATCCGAGCTACGCGCCCGCCTACTCGGGCCTCGCTTACTGCTGGTGGGTGCTGGGCGGCGCCGGCTTCGAGGTCGCGGCGCAAACGGAAACAGCGCCCAAGGCGAAGGCCGCGGCGCTGCGAGCGCTCGAACTCGACCCGAGCCTGTCCTCGGCCCAAGCGACGCTCGCGATGCTGGAGATCGACTACGACTGGAATTTCGCGCAGGGCGAGGCCCGCATGCGCGAGGCGATCGTCCGGAGCCCCAGCCTCTCGGACGCCCACGTTTCCTTCTCCGCCTACCTGAGCGCGGTGGGCCGCGCCGACGAGGCGATCACCGAAGCGCGGCTGGGGCTCGCGCTCGACCCGCTCTCGATCGTCGCGGGCCAGACGCTCGGATGGCGTCTCCTTTACGCCCGGCAGTACCAACGGGCGCTGTTCCAGTTTCGCCAGACGCTGGAGCTCGACCCTAAGTCCTTCGTCGCGCGGATCGGTCTCGCGGAGGCTCACTGGGGCAACGGAGACCGCAAGCGCGCCGTGCCCGAGGCGGAACAGGCCTACGCGGACTCGGCCCAGAGCCCCTGGGTGCTGGCCTGGCTCGGTTACGCCTCGGCCGCCTCAGGCCAGCCGGCGAAGGGCCAGGAAATCCTCGCGAAGCTCGCGGACGTGGCGAAGAGCCGCTACGTGTCCCCCGTCTATCCCGCCATGGTCGAGACCGGCCTGGGCGACCGGGACCGCGCGCTCGCCTCCCTCGAGGAAGCCTTCCGGCAGCGCTCGGGCTGGATGCTATTCCTGAACGTGGAGCCCGCCTTCGACGCGCTGCGCGAGGATCCGCGTTTCATCGACCTGCTCCGGCGCGTGGGACACCGGCCTCAACGCTCGACCAGCTCGACCCCATGACCATCGGGGTCGCGGAGCAGGAGGCCGCGGCCGAAGCCGAGTTCGCGGCCGGGCAGGGCCACGGCTCCGGGCGACACGAAGAACGCCCCCGCCAGCCGTAACGCCGCGGCGCCGATCGCGGCATCGGTCGCATCCAGCACCGTCTGCCAGTGGGCGAGGTCGTTCGCCTTCAGGTCGAGCGGCGCCGGCCGACCATCGCGCGGCGCCAGGTACTCGAGGAACTCGATGCCCGGGCCCGCGGCCGCACGCAGGCCGGTGATGTGGAGCCGAGCGCCGAAGACGTTGTTCAGGTGCTCCTGCTCCGGCCCGTAGTTCTCGCTTTCCCCCTTCACCTGCAGCCCCAGCAGGTCGCGGTAGAAGCGCAGGCTTGCGTCGGTATCGCTCACGACGATGGCCGTGTGGTCGATGCCGAGGAACAGCTTGTCCTTGCGATGCCACTTCTCCGGCCCCTTGTCGGGTGGGAAGGCCAGGATCTCGAGCGCGTGGTTGTCCGGGTCCTTGAAGTAGAAGGCCTCGATGCCTGCTGCCGCGGTGATGTAGGCCGGCAGCTTCTGCGGCCCGGTCGAGGCATGGGTGACCTTGAACTCACGCAGGCGCGCGTAGGCTTTGGCCATGTCGCTCACGATGATCGCGACGTGCTGGAAGCTCTTGTCGTTGCTGCGAGCATCCACCGGGATGGGCCGGCCGCGCGACGCCAGGTACTCGTGCAGCTCGAGCTGCTCGTCGCCCAGCCTGAGCCGCACCACCCGCAGGCGAAGGCCGAACACGCCTTGGAGCCGCTCGTAGTCGGCGCCCGTGACCTCGACGTCGGACAGCTTCTCGAACGAGAGGACGCGGGTGAAGAAGTCCACGGAGCGGCCCATGTCGGAAACCGTGACGGCCACGGCCTCGAGCGCGGTGACGCGAGGGGACTCCGCGTGCGCCGGGAAGGCGGCGGCCAGCGAAACTGCAAGAGCCAGGGAAGATCGGGTCACAGCCGAGCTTTGAGGTGGTCACCGACGCGCAATGCATTGGCCATGATCGTGAGGGCCGGGTTCACGGCGCCGCTCGAAGGGAAGAAGCTCGCGTCCACCACGTAAAGGTTGTCCACCTCATGAGCTCGGCAGTTGACGTCGAGTGCCGAGGTCTTCGGGTCGTGGCCAAAGCGGATGGTGCCGTTCTGGTGGGCCACTCCGGCGAGCGGGATCCGCTGCCCAAGGAAGAGGTTCCGCGAGAAGAGCCCCTGG
>CAYTWT010000322.1:0-1731 GCA_964442185.1 uncultured Acidobacteriota bacterium | reverse complement strand
CGTCCTCGATCTCGGAACTGGCGCCAGATTCGACGTCTTCCTCGCCGCCCGCCAGGTCGGACCCACCGGACGTGTCATCGGCGTGGACATGACGCCCGAGATGATCGAGCGGGCCCGCGCGAACGCCCGCCGCGCTGGTCTCTCCGACGTCGAGTTCCGCGAGGGGCGACTGGAGTCGCTGCCGGTAGACGACGCGAGCGTCGACGCCGTCACCAGCAACTGCGTGATCAACCTGGTTCCGGACAAAGCGGCGGTCTTCCGCGAGGTGGCCCGCATTCTCAAGCCCGGCGGCCGCCTCGTCATCTCGGACGTCCTTCTCGACGGTCGTCTGCCCGAGGCCCTGGAGAAGGACCTGCTCGCCTGGGTCGGCTGCGTCTCGGGCGCGATCCTGCGCGACGACTACTTCGCGATGGCCCGCGCGGCAGGCCTGGGCAAGATCGAGATCCTGAAGGACCTCGACTACCTGGCCGCCTTCTCCGCCGCCGCCCCGGAGCAAGCCCAGGCCTTCCTCGACCGCAATGGCACGAAGCGCGAGGAAGTCGTAGGCAAGGTCCGCTCGATCACCTACCGCGCAACCAAGGGGTAGCGGGCCTTTCGCTACGCCTTGACCTCGACGGGCGTGTAGTCCGAGAACAGCTGCGCGGCTTCCGGCACCTGCGAAACGGGGATGTAGTCGCACACCTGGCCGTACTCTCCCCACATCCTCTGCACCGCAGGATGGCCGTGCGCCGCCTGGATCACCTCAGCCGAAGCCCACTCGAAAACTTCGACGACGGTTCCGTCCTTCGCTTCCATGGCGATCGAAGCCCGGTTTGTGACCAGGCCGAGGGAGCGAAGCGTCGCGACGTGCTCCACCACCAGCTTTCGCAGCGCCTCGGCCTGGCCTGCCTTGGGCCGATAGCAAGCGATCACGATTCTGCCCATGTGCCCCTCCTTCTTCTCACGGACCTTGATGAACGGCGAAAGTTACGCCGCTGCCAGGTCATGCCCGCTCGCGCTCTGCTGCCAGACGAAGTCGTACACGGAATTGGCGACTGCCTCGGTCTCCTCGTCCGTGAAGGGCGGCCTTGGCAGCGCCCGCCAGAGGCTGTCGAGAATGAACACCTTCACCTCGGCTTGGGTGGCCGTGTTCTGCGTCCAGTCGTGCATGGGCCGCAGCAACTCTCGTAGCGAGGCAAGCAGGCCCTTGCTCGCCTGCTTCAGCCGTTCCCGGTCGGCCTTGTTGATGGCGTCCTTGAACAGAAGATCGAACAGCGCAAGCTCGGCATCGCTGAGGCCTTCGTCGGCAGCACGCCGCTGCTCGGCATCGAGGCTGGATGCGAGCTCGACCAGCTGGGCGAAGGTTGCCTCGACCGTCACCCGGTCCTTCTCGCGATTGTAGTCCGCGATGATCTCCTGGTACTTCTTGTAGTAGTCCATCCGCATCGGGTTCCGGGCGAGCATCTGCGCCAGCTTCTTCTCGACGACCTCGCGGATGTCCTGCAAGGCGGCGTGCTTCCGCCTGACCTTGCTGGCGAACTCGTCTCGCAGCTTCGCGAAGTCGATCCGGCTCAGGTCCACCGTGAGCCCCTCCGCGTGGTCGTCCCCGGGCGCCGCCGCGCGGATCGCCTCGTTCACGATTCTGTGCAGCTCCTTGAGCACCTCCGTCACGTCCGCCGTGTCGCGCTTCTCCTGGAGCTTCTTGTAGATGGCCTCGATGTTGTCGTGGCGCTCCGCGTAGGCGAGGGCGCT
>CAYTWT010000321.1:0-2755 GCA_964442185.1 uncultured Acidobacteriota bacterium | reverse complement strand
ATGTAGAATGCTCGGCCATGTCCGATTTCAAAGTCAGCGTACGCAACAACGGCCCCTTGCGCCTCGAAGGCGACATCACGATCGTGGACCAGGATGGCAAGCCCTTCGGCCTCGCCGGCCGGAATGTGGTGAGCCTGTGCCGCTGCGGCCAGTCCGCGAACAAGCCCTTCTGCGACGGGAGCCACGGGAAGGCCGGCTTCGAGTCGGTTTGCCCAGCCCGCGATCTGCCGCCGCCGGCTCCCAAGGCCTCCTGACGATGCTCTCGAAGCAACAGGCTCCGTTCCTGCGTCTGGCCGTGGCCCTGGTGCTGGCGGTCGCGCTGGCGGGCTGCGGCAACAGCACGCCGACGCCGACCGGCGTCCCCTCTGCCGCGATCACACTCACGGTCGCGCCGAACCCGATCCCCACCGTTACGACGAGTGGCAGCACCTTCGTCGTGCGCTGGACCTCGACGATCAAGGAGATCGCCGGCCAGGGCGCCACGGTCGAGCTGGTCGCGGCTGCGCTCTTCGATGAGGCGACCGGCGTGGTGATCGCGGCAAACGCCTTTGACGACAAGGACCTGATCGTGTTCGTCGGCAGCAAGCGCGTCGAGGCCAACTCCAAGCTCGACATCCCCCAGGAGCTGAGCTACACCGCGACCATCAGGCGCCCCGCCTTCTTGATCGTGCGGGTCCGGGTCAAGGACGACCGCGGCAATACCCTCGAGCAGCAGCTCCTGGTCAAGGTCACCTAAAGTCGGGATCGCGTTGGCGAATCCGCGAAGCAGCGGAGTGCTCCTCCACCCGACGTCGTTGCCGGGACCGTTTGGCATTGGGGACCTGGGCCGCGGCGCGCGCGAGTTCGTGGACTTCCTGGCCGAGGCGAAGCAGGGACTCTGGCAGGTCCTGCCCCTGGGCCCGACGGGCTATGGCGATTCGCCGTACCAGTGCTTTTCCGCTTTCGCGGGCAACCCGCTGCTAGTCGCCCTCGACCTGCTCGCGGAGCAAGGCCTGCTCTCGAAGGCCGATCTGAGGAAGCCGCCTGCGTTCCCCGACGCCGAGGTTGACTTCGGCAAGGCCAAGGCCTTTCGGCTTCCGCTGCTCGGAAAGGCATTCGACCGCTTCGATGCCGATGCCACCAGCGCCCAGCGCCAGGCTTTCGACGAGTTTTGCCAGCGCGAATCCGCGTGGCTCGACGATTACGCGCTCTTCGCCGCGCTCAAGAACGAGAACGGCGGCGCTGCTTGGCATCACTGGCCGCAGGAGCTGGTGGTGCGCGAGGCGGAGGCGCTGGCCGGGGCGCGCGTTCGCCTGGCCAAGGCCGTACGCGCCCGGCAGTTCTGGCAGTACGCCTTCTTCGAGCAGTGGGGCGCCTTGCGCGCGGCCTGCCGCGTGCACGGCATCCGCATCCTGGGCGACATCCCGATCTTCGTCGCGCACGACAGCGCCGACGTCTGGGCCCACCCCGAGCTGTTCCACCTCGGGGCCGACGGTTCTCCGGCGCTCGTCGCGGGCGTTCCGCCCGACTACTTCAGCGCCACCGGCCAGCTCTGGGGCAATCCGCTGTATCGCTGGGACGTGATCGCGCGCACCGGCTATCGCTTCTGGATCGACCGCTTCCGTGCCGGGCTTGGGCTCGTGGACCTGGTGCGCCTCGACCACTTCCGTGGCTTCGAGGCCTACTGGGAAGTGCCGGCCGGCGAGCCGACGGCGATCAACGGCCGCTGGGTGAAGGGTCCGGGTGCGGCGCTCTTCGATGCGCTGCTCGCCGAGCTCGGCTCGCTCCCGATCGTGGCCGAGAACCTGGGTGTCATCACCGACGAGGTCGAGGCGCTGCGCCGTCGCTACGCTTTCCCGGGCATGGCCATCCTCGAGTTCGCCTTCGGCAACGACGGCTCGGCCAAGAACTTCCAGCCCCACAATTTCACGCGCAACCAGGTCGTCTACACAGGAACCCACGACAACGACACGATCGTGGGCTGGTGGAACGCGGGCATCGGCGATTCGACACGGACCCAGGCCGACGTGGACGCCGAACAGGCGCTGACGCGGCTCTACCTCGGGACCGATGGTAGCGAGATCCACTGGAGCTTCGTGCGCGCCGTGCTCGCCTCGGTGGCCGATACCGCCATCGTGCCGGCCCAGGACCTGCTGGGCCTGGGCTCCGAGGCCCGTATGAATCTGCCCGGCCGCGCGGCGGACAACTGGAAGTGGCGGCTGCGACCCGGCCAGCTCACGAGCCAGCTGGCCGCGCGTCTTCGGCGGCTGACCGAGGTCTACGAACGCGCGCCCCTCGCGGCGGAAGGGGAGCCCTAGGATGACCAAGCCTCGCCTGAGCTACCCGCAGATCTGGAACATGAGCTTCGGGTTCCTCGGGATTCAGTTCGGCTGGGGCTTGCAGATGGCGAACATGTCGCCCATTTACAAATATCTCGGCGCGGCGGATGACCAGATCGCCAAGCTGTGGTTGGCCGCGCCGCTCACGGGGCTAATCGTTCAGCCCATCATTGGCGCGATGAGCGACCGGACGTGGGGCTGGCTCGGCCGGCGGCGGCCGTACTTCCTGATCGGCGCGATTCTGAGTTCGCTGGCGTTGATCCTGATGCCGAATTCCGGTTCGCTGGCCGAGTGGCTGATTCCGCATCTTCCCAAATTCTACATGGCGGCGGGACTGCTCTGGGTGCTGGACGCTCCTCCAGCGGGACAAGGCCGCGTACTCGTCGACCATTGCCGCCGACCTCGCTGGACGGCGCCAGGTCCTCGCCGTCACGAAC
>CAYTWT010000320.1:0-2529 GCA_964442185.1 uncultured Acidobacteriota bacterium | reverse complement strand
CGGGCACGCCGCGCATCGGCGTCGTGGGCGCCGGGATCGTCGGCGCCTCCGTGGCCCAGCGTCTCGCCCGACGCGGCGCCGAAGTCACGCTGTTCGAGAAGGACGCGCCTGCCGCGGGCGCCACCGGCCGCTCCTTCGCCTGGCTCAACGCCCACTTCTCCAAGAAGCCCCACCACTACCACCTGCTCAATCGTCTCGGGATCGCGGCCTGGCGCGAGCTCGAGGCCGAGTTCGCCGGCGAGCTCGGCTTGCGCTGGGGCGGCACGCTCGAGTGGGCCGCCGCCGAGCCGGCGGCAGCGGAGCTGCGAGCCGGCACGCGGGACCTGCTCGGCTGGGGTTACGCCGTGCGGGCGATTGCCGCTCACGAGCTGACGGCTCTCGCGCCGCGCGTGGTGCCCGGGCCCGTCGCTGCCGCTTCCTTCGCCGAGACCGAAGGAGCCGTGGACGCGGCCCTCGCCACGCGCGCCCTGTTGCGCCGCGCCGAGTCCGACGGGGCCCGCCTCCACACCGGCTGTGAAGTGCGGGCGCTCGAGATCCAGGGCGGCCGATTGCGCGCCGTCGAGACGACGGCCGGCCGCTTCGCTCTCGACCGGCTGGTGATCGCCTGCGGCGTGGGCACGCCGGCCCTCGCCGTCCAGGCGGGTCTCGCTCTGCGGCTCAAGTCCGCGCCGGGATTGGTGCTGCGCACCGAGCCGCTGCCGCGCCAGATCGAGCAGGTCGTCGTCGGCCCCGGCGTTCACGCGCGCCAGGCCGACGACGGGAGGATCCTGGTGGGCGAGGACCCGGGTCCGCCGCTCCAGCCCGACCACAACGAGTTCCTGGCCGGGCGCACGGAGTTCCCCGATCCCGAGATCGCAGAGCGCCACGCTCGGCGCCTGCTCGCCGCGGCCGCGAGCTTCCTGCCGGGGCTCACAACCGCTCGCATCGAGCTGCTGCAGCTGTGCCTGCGGCCGGTGCCGGTGGACGGCTTCCCCGCCGTAGGCCCGGCACCCGCCTGTCCGGACGTCTACGCCGCCGTGACGCACAGCGGCGTGACGCTCGGGCCGCTGCTAGGCCGACTGATCGCCCAGGAGCTGCTGGACGGCGTCTCGACCGAGCTCCTGGAACCCTACCGCCCCGCGCGTTAGAGCCCGCCGGCGCGCTTGCTCAGGCATCCTCCCTGTCTGCTTTGTTCGCACCGCGCCTGGCGACCTATGATGACTCACAATCCCAAGTCACTCGTTCAACCGCCGCCGCCGTGGGCCAGTTCTTCCATCGGCTCGAGCGCATCCACGAGGACGCGTTCCGCCTCGCGACGATACTGCTCGAGCGTCACTGGCTCCCGCGCCAGCAGCCCGGCGTTGCAGGTGGCTCGGGCCTCTTCGAGGTCGCTCCCGCTCGCCAGGAGGGCTCGCAGGCCGCTCCCGGTGCGCCCGGCGAGAGGGCGCCAGACGTCGGCGTGGCACGCGCGGAGGGCTTCGCTCCAGACCTCGGGCCATTCGCGCGCGCTGTCGGCGCCCGACAGCCTGGCGATGGCGACCACACGGCCGAGGTCCTTGTTGCTGCGCCTGATCTTCCGCCCTTCCACCAGTGCGTCCATGGTCTCGGGCCTGATCTCCGGGTTCCTCAGCAGGTTCGAGAGCGCCAGCAGGGAGGGGCGTGCGCAGCGGAGGCCGAACTCGGTCATCGGAGCAGCGTGAGTCGCAACGTCGAGGTAACGGTAGCTCGGCAGGCCGAAGTGGCCGCCGGGCAGCGGCAGCCGCAGCCAACGTCTGTCGGCGCTGTCAGCAGCTTCGTGCGCGGCCAGCAACTCGATGAACCATTCGTTCGAGTCCGGGGGCCAGAGCCGGACGGCGGGGAGCGCCCCGTCGGGCGTGTTCGCGTCCCCCGGCTGTGCGTGCTTGCCGTCGGTTCTCAGGCGCCAGCGTGCGGCCAGCAAGTCGCCTGCAACCTGCCCACCGGCCCTGACGGCTTCGACCCGCGGAAAGAGCAGGCAGTCGATGTCTTTCGTCTGGACCTGCGCCTCCTTCCCGTCGCCGAGCAGGTGATAGCCCGCCGCGAGGCTGCCCACGATGACGATGTTGTCCCGCACGGACGGCGGGATGGCGGCCGCGACGCGGGCGAGGACCTCGCGCGGCGAAACCGTGCTCAGGGCTGCTCCTGGCTGCGCTCGCGAAGCGCGTTCACGAGCTCGGCCGCCTGCGGTTCGAGCCGGGCCTCGTGCAGGTCGAGCAGGCACTCGACCGGGTCGGCCCAGGCAAACCCGTCGGGGTTTTCCAGGAACAGCGACTTGGCGTGACGCACGAAGTGGACGGTCAGTCGCGCCGGTTCGGTGGGATCGGAAGTCACTTCCAGAGCGGGATCGAGCCGTCGGACGAACGATAGATCGGGCCACCGGCCGGGGCTGTAGACGGACACGTCGAGTCTCGGCAGCCCCATCAGATCCAGTTCCGGATGATAGTGCCGGGCAGCGAGCACGCCCCCGATCGCGACGTTCTCGGGACGCAGCGCGCGGAGCCTGTCGGCAAGGCTGGCCGCCGAGCGTGGCTT
>CAYTWT010000319.1:0-14866 GCA_964442185.1 uncultured Acidobacteriota bacterium | reverse complement strand
TCGGTGTGCGTCGGCACGCTGCCGCGCGCGTGGAGCCGCACCCACTGCCGCAGGACGCCGTCCACGTAGACGTAGCGCTTCTTGAGCATGCGGATCGCATCGACGCCGACGAGCCACTGGAGGTAGTCGCGCACGGCGCCGGGGGTGCGGCCCAGGCGCGGGACGATCGCCGTCAGGTTCAGGCCCTCTTCCTCCGCGATGATGCCGAGGGCCGCCTTGCAGATCCCGTAGCCCCGGCTGCGCAGGAGCAGCGTCTCGTAGGTGTGTCGGCAGGCGCTCTCGAGCCGTCTGCCCGGGGCCATCTCGTCCGCCCATGCGGACGCCACGTCGGCGTGCCGCTCCGCCATCGCTTCGAGCAGTATCGACACGTAACGTGGCCAGCCGAAGCTGAGGCGCGCGAGAGCTTCGGCGTCGGTGCGGGGGCGCAGCGCCGGCGCCATCTCCTCGGGCGTGAGCGGCCTCGCGGCGAGCGTCTCGAACGACCAGAGCTTGCGGGCGGCGGTCGGAAACGAGGTCGCCAGGATCGTACCGCGCTTGCGGCCCTTGAGCGCCGCGGCGAAGGGATCCTGCACGTGGCGAAGGCCTGGAAAGTAGGAGAGCGAACGGATCTCGGTGGCCTCGTCGAGCAGCAGCACCACGGGCCGACCGTCGGCATCGTCCAGCGTCGCCCAGAGCCGGAACAGGGCGTTCGCGGCGTCGACGCCATGCAGCCGGCCCGAGTCCGCGATGCGGCGGATCTGGGTCGCCTGGGGCAAGCGCCGACCCAGGCCCTCGGCGGGGATCGCGCGCAGCGCGGCGATCACGAAGCGTTCGGGCGTCGAGCAAGCGCCCATCAGGTCGAGGTAGATCGGCACAGCGCCTTCGGCGGCGAGCCGGGTGGCCAGTTGCCGCAGCAGCGTCGTCTTGCCGGCGCCGGGCGGCCCCGTCAGCACGAGCGGCGGGCCCTGGCGGGCGCTCTGGAGAAGTGCCGACTCGAGCTCGGGCCGCGAGAGATGGGCCATGCCGCCCGCTACCGGCGCGGCAGCATGGGCACGTACACGCCACGCTCGTGGGCCACGTCGATCGCGCGCTCGTAGCCGGCGTCCGCATGCCGGACGACACCCATGCCGGGGTCGCTCGTGAGCACGCGCTGCAGCCGGGCCGCGGCCTGCTCGGTGCCGTCGGCCACGATCACCATGCCGGCGTGAATCGAATAGCCGATACCGACGCCGCCGCCGTGATGCACGGAGACCCAGGTGGCTCCGCCGACCGCGTTGATGAGCGCGTTCAGGATCGGCCAGTCGGCCACGGCGTCGGAGCCATCCTTCATCGCCTCGGTCTCGCGATTGGGCGAAGCCACCGAGCCGGCGTCGAGATGGTCACGCCCGATCACGATCGGCGCCTGGACGCGGCCCGTGCGCACGAGCTCGTTGAAGACTAGGCCCAGCTTCGCGCGCTCGCCGTAGCCGAGCCAGCAGATCCGCGCCGGCAGCCCCTGCGGCTTGACCCGCTCGCGAGCCATCGTGATCCAGCGCTGCAGCGGCTCGTCGTTCGGGAACGTGGCGAGGACCGCGTCGTCGGTCACCGCGAGATCAGCGGGATCACCCGAGAGCAGCACCCAGCGAAACGGCCCCTTGCCTTCGCAGAACAGCGGCCGGATGTAGGCCGGTACGAAGCCAGGGAAGTCGAAGGCATCGCTGACGCCGGCCTTCTGCGCCTCGGCCCGGATGTTGTTGCCGTAGTCGAAGACGACCGCGCCGCGCTTCTTGAGTTCGAGCATCCCGCGCACGTGCTCGCCCATGCTGCGTCGCGCCTCGGCCATGTATCGCTCTGGATCGCTCTTGCGCAGCGCCAGTGCGGCGTCGTAGCTCATGCCGTTCGGCACGTAGCCGTTCAGCGGATCGTGGGCGCTCGTCTGGTCGGTCACGAGGTCGGGCACGACTCCGCGCCGCGCCAGTTCCGGCAGCACGTCGGCGGCGTTGCCGAGCAGGCCGATCGAGAGCGGCCGGCCGGAGTGTTGCGCCTCGCGGGCGAGGGCGAACGCCGCGTCCAGGGTATCGACGCTGGTGTCCAGGTAGCGCGTCTCGAGCCGGCGCTCGATGCGATGCCGGTCCACCTCGATCGCGATCATCACGCCGTCGTTCATGGTCGCAGCCAGCGGCTGCGCGCCGCCCATGCCGCCCAGGCCGGCCGTGACCACGAGCCGGCCCCGCAGGCTGCCGCCGAAATGCTGGCGGGCCGCCTCGGCGAAGGTCTCGTAGGTGCCCTGCAGGATGCCTTGCGTGCCGATGTAGATCCACGAGCCCGCCGTCATCTGGCCGTACATCATCAGACCCTTGCGATCGAGCTCGTAGAAGTGGTCCCAGGTCGCCCACGCCGGCACCAGCATCGAGTTCGAGAGCAGCACACGCGGAGCGTCTGCGTGAGTGCGGAACACGGCCACCGGCTTGCCCGATTGCACCAGCAGCGTCTCGTCGTTGCCCAGCGCGCGCAGGCTCGCCACGATCGCGTCGTAGCACTCCCAGTTGCGCGCGGCCTTGCCGATCCCGCCGTAGACCACCAGCTCCGCGGGTCGTTCGGCCACCTCCGGGTCCAGGTTGTTCATGAGCATCCGCAGCGCCGCTTCCTGCAGCCACGACTTGCAGGAGATCGCGCGGCCCCGTGGCGCGCGGACCTGACGCCCCGCGAGAGCGGACGTCGTCACATCAGGTACCGCTGGTTTTTGGTCGTATCGTCGTTCTCGAGATCCAGGGGCGAGGGCTTGCCGCCGCGGATCATGCGCAGCCTGGCGCGCCCGCGCGGGGGCGAGAGGGCGCGGCGCCTCGCGAGAAACCGCTCGAGCGCACCGACGCCGAGCAGGATCGTGGCGACCAGGCCGACGTAGATCGGCCAGGAACGCAAGGCTAGCGAGACGCCGATCAGGGCGGAGATCCCGACCGAGGTCCCCAGGATCGCGAGTCCCGGCGCCCATTCGGCGCGGCGTGTCGTCAGGAAGCGGCCCATCACGCTCCTTGCCCTAGCTCACCAGAGCGTACCGCAGATCGCGGCTGCGTCGCTCGCCAGTTGGCCGGACTCGACCAGCTCCGCGGCGGCCTCGAGTTCCGGCGCGAGCAGCCGGTCCTGGTCGTAGGCGGCAACGCGTGAGCGAACCCGGCGGAACACGGCCTCCAGGGCCGGCGAGGTCTGGAGCGGGCGATGGAACTCGAGCGCCTGGCAGGCCGCGAGCGCCTCGATCGCGAGGATGCGCCGGACGTTGGCCACCACCTGCGCCGCCTGGCGCGCCGCAGTGGCGCCCATCGAAACGTGATCCTCTTTGTTCGCCGAGGTGGGAATCGAGTCGACACTCGCGGGATGCGCCAGCGACTTGTTTTCCGAGGCGAGTGCCGCGGCCGTCACGTGGGCCAGCATGAATCCGGATTGGATCCCAGCCTCGGGCGTCAGGAACGCGGGCAGGCCCGAGAGGTCTGGGTTGACGAGCCGCTCGATGCGTCGCTCGCTGATCGCTCCGAGCTCGGCCACGGCGATCGAGAGCAGGTCGGCGGCGATCGCCACCGGCTCGCCGTGGAAGTTGCCGCCCGAGAGCAGCTCGCCGGTCTCGGCGAAAACCATCGGGTTGTCGGTGGCGCTGTTCATCTCGATCTCGACGGTGCGCGCGATGAAGCCGAGCGCGTCGCGCGCAGCGCCGTGGACCTGCGGCATGCAGCGCAGGCTGTAGGCATCCTGCACCTTGCCGCAGCCGCGGTGGGACTCGCGGAGCGGGCTGTGCGCGAGCAGCGCACGCAGGTTGGCCGCCGAATCCGCCTGGCCGGGATGCGGCCGCGCCGCCTGAATCCGCGCGTCGAAGCCCACGTCAGTGCCTTGCAGCGTGTCGAGCGTGAGCGCGCCCACGACGTCGGCGGTGCGCGCGAGGCGGTGAGCTTCGGCGAGCGCCAGAGCGGCGACCGCCGTCATGAGCTGCGTGCCGTTGATCAGCGCCAGGCCTTCCTTGGCCTGCAGCTCGACAGGCGCCAGCCCGGCGCTGCGCAGCGCTTCCGCCGAAGCCAGCTCGCGTCCCTCGAAACGGCTCCGGCCCTCGCCCACGAGGGCCACGGCCAGATGCGCGAGTGGCGCCAGATCGCCGCTGGCGCCGACCGAACCTTGCGAGGGAACGACGGGGTGGATGCCGCGGTTGAGCATCGCGATCAGCAGCTCGAGCGTCTCCGCTCGGATGCCGCTGAAACCCTTCGCGAGCACATTGGCGCGCAGCAGCATGAGCGCCCGAGTTTCGCCTTCGCCGAGCGGCGGGCCCACCCCGGCCGAGTGGCTGCGCAGCAGGTTGAGCTGCAGCTCCTTCAAGCGATGAGCCGGGATCACGACGTCCGCGAAGTTGCCGAAGCCGGTCGTCACGCCGTAGACGACGCGGCCGGCGCTCACCGCATCGTCGACCACGCGTCGCGCCCTCACGACGGCGGCCCGGGCGTCCGGCCCCAGGCTCACCAACCGGCGCCGCAGCGCGACTTGCTCCAGGTCCTCGAGGCTGAGGCTGCGGCCGTTCAGCGCGAGCGGGTCGGCGGAGATCGTCATCAGCGGGGGCGGCAAATATATCACCTTGCGGGGTCTCGGGACCGGCGGCTAGAATGCGCCGTTTGCACCAGCACGCGAAGGAGCAGATGCCGAACATCGTCATCGCCGGGGCGCAATGGGGCGACGAGGGCAAGGGCAAGATCGTCGACGTGCTCGCCGAGCGTTTCCAGGTCGTGGCGCGTTTCAACGGCGGCCACAACGCCGGCCACACGGTGATCCTCGGCGGGGACAAGTTCGTTCTGCACCTGATCCCTTCGGGGATCCTGCATACGGGCATCCTGTGCGTCATGGGACAGGGGATGGTGATCGATCCCTGGGCCCTCGAGAAGGAGATCGCGAGCCTCGTGGAAGAGGGCGTCGAGGTGGAAGACAACCTCGTGATCTCCGACCGCGCGCACCTGATCCTGCCGCACCACCGCATCCTCGAGGCGATGGCCGAGGAGGCGCGCGGCCAGCGCAAGATCGGCACGACCCAGCGAGGTATCGGGCCAGCCTATGAGGACAAGGCGGGCCGGCGCGGGGTCCGCCTGGGCGACCTGGTGAGACCCGAGGCGCTCGCGGGCAAGCTCGAAGCAGCCCGCCGCCATTTCGAAACGCTCTGTCGCGGCGCGGGCCGCGACCCGGACGTGGACTGGGACGCGCTCGTCGTGGATCTGACGGGTTTCGGCCAGCGGCTGGGGCCGAAGATCGCCGACACGGCCCTGGTGCTCTGGCGCTCGATGGCGCGTGGCTATTCGGTGCTGTTCGAAGGCGCGCAGGCCACGCTGCTCGATATCGACCTGGGCACGTATCCCTTCGTGACGTCGTCTTCGACGGCAGCGGGCGGCGCCTCGACCGGCCTCGGCGTCCCGCCCACGAGCATCGATGGCGTTCTCGGCATCGCCAAGGCGTACACCACGCGCGTCGGCGCAGGGCCGCTGCCCTCGGAGATCGGCGGCAGGCTCGAGGAAGAGATCCGCAAGCGCGGGGTCGAGTATGGCGCCTCGACCGGGCGCCCGCGGCGCTGCGGCTGGTTCGATGCCGTGGCGACGCGCTACTCGGCGCGCGTGAACGGCTTCGACTCGCTAGCGCTCACCAAGCTGGACGTGCTCGACCCACTGGCCGAGATCCAGGTCTGCACCGGCTACCGCTACGAGGGCGAGGTGCTCGAGGATTTTCCGGCGGATCTGGCGGTGGCCGAAACTTGCGAGCCCGTCTACGAGACGCTGCCCGGCTGGGTGGGGTCCACGAGCGGCGTGCGCGACTTCGCGATGCTGCCGGCCGGGGCGCAGCGCTACGTGGCGCGGCTGTCCGAGCTCGTCGGCTGCGAGATCGGCATCGTTTCCACCGGTCCCGATCGTCTCGACACGATCCTGCGTGGCTCGAGTGCAGTCGCCAGCTGGTTCGAATAGCCAGCTGCGGGCGCGTGCTACCATTTCCAGCAGCTTCTCAAAGGCGCCCGTAGCTCGAAGGTCGAGCGAGAGGCTTTTAACCTCTGGGCGAGGGTTCGATTCCCTCCGGGCGCACCATCGCTGCTGACGGAGTCAAGTTCCGAGGAGGCGCGCACGAGGGGTTCCCGCAGCGATTAGCGGGGTAGGCGGCCTTCGATTTCGGTGCGAATCGCCTCGGAGTTGCGGGGCAGCAGCCGCTTGTTGCGGCACTCGTCGAGGGCGAGCAGCGTCATGCGGTCGATGCTGGCCTGGTCGCGTACGGTCGGGAGCAGGTCGTCGAGGGCGGCCGCGATGTGCTTGGCCTCGAGGGCGGCGACGCCGTCCCGCAGGCCGAAGCGCCAGGCCGTGGTCACCGCCAGCTCGATGTCGCTGCCGGTGAAGCCCGCGGTGCGCTTCGCGAACGGCGCGAAGTCCAAGAGCGCCGAGGGGATCTTGTGCTTCTTGAGCGTGACCGCGAAGATCTGCGCACGGGCCTGTTCGTCGGGCATCAGGATCGGGATCTTCACATCGGTGCGGCCCGAGCGGCGCATCGCCGCGTCGATCAGGTCGATGCGGTTGGTGATGTCGATACGCAACACCTTGCCGCGCAAGGTGTTGTCGCCCCAGAAGTTGAAGGCGCCGGCGCGCATGCGCTCGGTGACGCCGGAATCGCCGCCGCCCTGGTCGCGGCTGCCGCCCTCCGCCTGGTCCGATTCGTCGACGATCACCACGACGGGCGCGAGCGCGCGGATCGCGGCGAATGCCTTCTCCTGGTTGCGCTCCGATTGGCCGACGTACATCTGGCGCAGCGGGCGGAAGCGGACGCAGAGCATCCCGCATTCCTTGGCGAAGCACTCGGACAAGTAGCTCTTGCCCGTCCCGGGCGGGCCCATCAGGACGATCCCCATCGGCGCCGCCGCCGTGAGCCCGCGCCGCATGATGTCGGCGATCTCCGCAAGCTCGCGAACCGCATGCTCGAGGCCGCCGACGGCGGAAAGGCCGTGCTTCGGCTCCAGGATCTCGAGCACCTCGCCGTATTCCTGGCGCAGCAACTCGACCTTGCGCGAAACGATCGCGGGCCGTGCCAGGGCGCCGCCGCCGCCCTCGGCGCGCTGCAGGATGTCTTCGATCTGCACCAGCGAGAGGCCGCCGGTTTCGGCGGCGAGCTGCTCCTGGCCGATCTCCCACTTGAGCGCCGGGCGCTTCAGGCGCGCTTCCTCGAGGAACGCCGCGCGCGCCGCCAGGTCCGGGCGCGGGATCGCGACGGCCTCGGCTCCCGAGGCGCCCGAGAAGATCTCATCCGAAACCTCGCCTGCGCTGGGAGCCACCAGGACGATGAGCGGGCGGCGCTTCGCGACGCCCGGGTCGCTCGCCCAGCGGGCGAGCGTCGTGATCGACTGCCGGTCCAGCGACGAGCCTCCACCGGCAGGCACCAGCGAGTGCGCGTAGTCGAGGACGACGGCCACCGACGAGGCTGCTGCGCGACCGCTCGTGAGCAGGGCGTCGATCAGCGCCAGCGCCCGCGGCGGGTCGAACGGCAACGCCCCCGACTTCATGCCGAGCGCCTTGCGGAACGCCTTCTCGCGCCCGGCATCGGGGAACGTGAAGCCCGCCGACACGTCGTAGGAGAGCGTGATCGCCCGCTGCGCGAAGAGCCGTCTCAAGCCGTCGGCGAGGGTCACGTGCTCGGCCCCGAAGGGGTACACGTCCCGGACGTTGCCGTGGAGCAGGAACAGATGGCTTGCCGCCGAGTGGTAGCGCTCGAGGACGTGATCGAGCCAGGCCGGGATGCGGACCGAGTTCACGCGAGCCTCAAGGCATGCAGGCCGCGCGAGCTGCCCACGACCAGCAGGTCCCCATCGAGCGCCGGCGAGGAGGCGATGCCGGTGGGCGCCAGCGTCGTCTTCTGGACGACACCACCCTGCGGGTCGATCAGGTACAGGTCGCCATCGGTCGAGCCGACCACGAAGCGGCCGCCCACCGCCACCGGCGACGCCACGACCGGTCCGCGCGTCTCGACCACGAAGCGCACCGCACCGCTCTGGAGGTCGACGCCGTGAAGCCGCCCGTCGTTGGCGCCCACGACCGCCAGGCCGTCGGCCACGCAGGGGCTCGAGTAGAGGGCGGCCCCGAGTTCGACCGCCCACCGCCGCGCGCCGTCCTCGAGAGCCACTGCGATGAGCCGCCCGGCAAAATCGCCGACCACGGCGAGCTCGCCGGACACGGCCGGTGTGGCGCGCACCTTTCCGCCCAGCGCGTGGGACCAGACGAGCGTGCCCTTTGCCAGATCCGCCGCGTGCAACGCGCCGTCGTCGCTGCCGGCGAGGACGAGATCGCCCGCGAGTGCCGCGGACGAGAACACCGCCTTGAGCTTGAGCCGCCACGCCTGCTTGCCAGAACCCGCTTGGAGAGCGACCAGCGCGCCGGCGCCCCTCGCCTCGATGGCGCCGACTACGGCGAACTCGCCGGCCAGCAGCGGTGAGGAACGCACCACCTGGCCCAGCCGCACGCGTCGCGCGACCTCCCCCCGCGCGACGTCCACGGCGATGTACTCGCCGTCGTCGGTGCCGATGTGCAGCTCGTGCCCGAGCAGGGCCGGCGAGGATTCGATCGCAGACCCGAGTCGCAACTCGTGGATGATGCGGCCCGAAGTGCGCTCGACAAAGACGAGCCGGCCATCGGCCGTGGCGACGATCGCGAGCGAGGCCGTGAGCACTGGCGAAGAGACGACCGCACCGGTCGCGGCTTCCCACAGCCCCGCGAGGCCGCCCTTCGCCCCGCCCGCCGCCACGCCGCGGCGGGCCGTGTCGCCGCGGAACAGGGGCCACGGATGCGCGGCGGCGGTCTCGGCCTGCAGAGCGCCTTCGAAGGCCCGCGCCGCGTCCTCGGCGCTTCGGAAGCGGCGTTCGCGCCGGGGCGAGGCGAGACCCTCGACCAGGCTACGGCGCAGCACCGAACCGGCCGTGGGCGGTGGCCCGTCGAGGCGCCAGGAGACGTCAGGCGATGTGCCGGCAGCGAGCGAGTGGACGAGCGCGCCCAGTTCGAGCAGGTCCTCGGCAACGCTGCCGCTCGCCGTGCCCCCTTCGAGTCGGGGCTTGCCGCCCTCGAACGCGATTGCCGCCAGCTCGACGTCGGGATGCCGGGACGGAGATTCCGCATGGGCCCGCGCCAGCTCGCGGGCCAGATCGCGCCCGAGCGCCAGCACCTCGGCCTCCGGAAGCGGCGCTGTGAAGTTGCGCGTGATGCGCCGGAGATGGTCCTCGAGTGTCGGAGGCATGGGCGCCCTCAGCGCGGGGCGATTATATCCGGCGCAGCCCGGCCCAACAGGATCGCGGCCTCGAGCGTGCGCGGTGTCCAGTCGAGCTCCTCCCGCGCCCGCCTCGAGTCGAGCGAGACGTCGGCAGGCCTTGGGCCCTGGCTCGGTTGATCGCGATAGGCCGCGAGCTCGAGGCCCGCGTCCGGAAGGCCGAGCACCTCCGCCACGCGAAGCCCCAGCTCGTAGCGGGAGAGTCGCTCGGGTCCGCCGAGGTGGTACCTGCCTCGCCCGTGTCGCTGCAACACGAGAATGATGGCCTCCGCCACGGAGTCGGCATCGACCGGAGTCCGGTACTGGTCGCTGAAGAGGCGCAGCGAGCGGCCAGCGCGCAAGGCCCAGGCGATCGCCTCGGTGCCGGTGCCGCGCGGGCCGTGGCCGCGCCCGATGACGAGCGCCACGCGCACCACTGCTGCCCACGGGCACAGCGCCAGCACCGCTGCCTCGCCCTCGAGCTTCGTGCGGCCGTAGACCGAGATCGGCCCCGGAGCCGCGCCTTCTTGCGAGAAGGCGAACTCGCCCGGAAAGACGAGGTCGGTGGAGAGCGCCACGAGCGCCAGTCCGCGCGCCGCGCAGGCCTGGGCGATCCGCTCCGAGCCAGAGACATTGACGCTCCGTGCGAGCTCTGGTTCGCGCTGGCAGCGATCGACGTCGGACACCGCGGCCGAGTGAACGACGGCATCCGGCCGCGCCCGGTCGAAGGCCGCTGTGACGGAGAAGGGCGCGCCGAGGTCGAGGCGGACGCTCTCGACGCCGTTGTCGCCCGGAGCCTGGTGGTAGGCCGCAATCACCTCGAAGCTCTGGCGCAGGCGCTCGGCGATCCGCCCCCCGAGCAGGCCCGAGGCCCCCGTGACCAGCACCCGGCGGGGCGCCGCTTGTGGCGCGGGTGCCGGGGCCTTAGAATCGTTCGATCGCACAGGATCCCCTACAAGAATGAAATTCCCCGGCAGCAAGCTTCTGCACCAATGGGACCTCTCGACCCAGCGCATTTCCCTCGACGATCTGTTCCGCTCCTGTCAGCAGGTGGGCCTCACGGGTTTCGCCGAGGTCAAGTTCCCGAACTCGGTCGGGATGATCTTCTACTACCTTGGCGGCGAGGTGAATGCCCTCCACCGCGACGGCGCCGTGGCTTACCACGGTCAAGCGGCGCTCGACCGGCTGCGCGCGCAGGTTACCGGAGACGAGGGCGTGATCTCGGTTTACGAGCTGCCCCTCGACATGGCGCACTTGCTGCGCGGCATCACGAACCGGCAGAAGCTCAAGGAGACGCTCGGCGGCAAGTCCGACCTGCTCGAGCTGCTCCGGCGCATGGAGAAGTCCGAGCACACCGGCACGCTCGAGGTCCAGACCGAGCTGGGCTCGGCCATGATCCTGCTCGTCCGCGGTCGCGTGTCGAACACCTACTGGGAGACCTCGGGTGGTCTTACATTCGAGAAGGGTGAGGCCCGACAAAAGCTCGAGTCCGCGATCGACACGGAAGTCGGCCAGCTGTTCCTTTCCGAGTTCTCGCGCGACGTCTGGAAGACGCGGCACGAGGTGCAGACCTCGGTCCGCAGCCGGCTGGAACGGCGCGACGACATCACGCCGCCGCCCACGGATCAGATTGCGGCCGAGGAATCGGTTCTGCGCACGCAGATCCTCGATGAGCTGTCCGCGCAGGTCCCCGCCCTGATCCAGGCCTTCATTTTCGACCTGTTGACCGGCTCGATCCTCGCGCGCAAGGGCCGCGGCACTTCGGCGATTCGGGTTGGGCTGCTGGCGGAGAAGGTGCCGTCGGTCACGCTGTACCTGCGCGATCTCGTCTCCACTGAGGATGCCGACGAAGTGGAGTTGATCGAGGTCTCGACCTCGCGCGTCACCACGCTGATCGCGATCGTAACCGAGGCCCAGGAAGCCATAGCACTCTTGGCCGACAAGGCTCAACCGACGGCGCTGATCGCCGCGGCTCTCAGCCGCTGCGTCCGCGCCTACGCCTCGCGCCTGCACCCGGCGCGCGGCGCTATAAGCTCCTAGGCGACCGGTTCCGGGGGCTGGCGCTCCCCGCGGGCTGCAAACCCGCCGGGCAGCGGAGCATGTCAGCCGGCCGCTCGCTTCGCGCCCCGTGGAGCCGCGCAGCAATCGTGCGCTCCGCGGCTAGTCCGCCATCACGGCGCCACCGTTGACGCTCAGGATCTCGCCGTACAGGTAGGACGCGAGGTCGGAGACGAGGAAGGCGATGGGGCCGGCGATTTCTTCGGGCGTTCCGGCGCGGCCGAGTGGAATCGCCGAGAGCGCCTCTACACCACCGGGGCCTTCGAGGTCCGGGCGCGTCATGTCGGTCAACACCCAACCCGGCGCGACACCGTTGACCCGGATGCCGTGAGGCGCCAGCTCCGAGGCGAGCGACTTGGTGAACGACAAGAGCGCGCCCTTGGTCGCGGAGTAGTGGGAGTAGTGGGCCTCGCCGCGCTGGCCCGAGGTCGAGGCGATCAGGACGATCGCCCCGCGCCGCTTCGGGATCATCAGCCGTGCCGCGTGATGACAGACGTTGTACGTGCCACCGAGGTTGGTGCGCAGCGTCTCGTCCCACTGCTCCGGCGTCATCGTCTCGATCGAGGCGCGCTTCCAGATGCCGTGGTTGACGACCACCGCGTCGAGGTCGCCAAGGCGGCTCAGCGCCCCTTCCACCAGGAACTGAGCCTGTTTCGCGTCTGAGACGTCGGCGCGCAGCGCGAAGGCCTCGCCGCCCGCGCCCTGGACCTCTGCGACCACGGCCTCGGCGGCCTTCTCGTCGTGCGCGTAGTTCACGCACACGCGAGCGCCGAGCCGGCCGAAGAGCAGTGCGGTCGCGCGGCCGATGCCGCGGCTGCCGCCGGTAATCAGGGCATGCCGACCGGCGAGGCTGATCAGCGCAGTCATTCGAGGTAGAGCTCCTTCGTCAGGCGGGCCAGTGTTTCCGGGGGCAGCGTCCGCGCTTCGAGCGCGCGACGCAGCTGGGCGGCTCGCGGGGCCTGGGGACGGTAGCCGCAGCCCGGCAGGAAGTCGGGTCGCGGCTGCCCGAGGAGCAGCCGCGGGTAGTCGCGACACGGTCCGGGACGGGAGTCGTAGCTGTCGCAGCGGCGTGCTGCGGGATCGAAGTGGCTGCAGCGGAACACGAACACCGCCTCGGCGCGATTCTCCTCCACGAACGCCCAGCCGTTGACGTGCTGCTGCCACCAGAGGAAGAGCCGGCGCAGTTGCGGCAGGCCGGCGACCCACACACCCACGCGCAGGGCCGGGGCCTCGCAGCAAAGCGCGCAGAGTCGGCAGTCGCCGGCCAGGCGATAGACGTGCTCGCCGCGGAGCCGGCCGCGCAGCCGGTGGAAGGCGAGGTCGAGCTGGAAGTTCCACAGCGCCACGCGCTTCACCAGCCGGAGCCCGACGCCGTCGCGCACCGCGCGATTCTAACGCCGCTGATAGAATCCACGGCCAATGCCGTTCGTGACGCTAGAGGGGATCGAGGGAAGTGGGAAGAGCACGCAGTTGCGCCTGCTCCAGGAAAGCCATGGCGCAGCGATCGTGCTGAGTCAGGAGCCCGGCGGCACGCCGCTCGGCGAGGCGATCCGCGAGCTCCTGCTCGACCGACGCCACCATGCCATGACGGCGACCACGGAGCTGCTGCTCTATTTCGCCGACCGGGCCCAGCACGTGGGGGAGAAGGTCCGGCCCGCGCTGGAACGGGGCGAGACGGTGGTATCCGATCGCTATGTGGACTCGACCCTGGCCTATCAGGGCTACGGTCGCGGCGTCCCGCTCGGCGTGATTCGCAGCCTGGCCGCGATCGCGACCGGCGGCCTCCAGCCCGATCTGAGCGTGCTTCTCGACCTGCCGGTGCGGCTGGGCCTCGATCGGGTCGGGCGGCGCGGGCGCCAAGACCGGCTCGAGTCCGAGGTGCGCGAGTTCCACGAGCGCGTCTCCGCGGGCTATCACGGCCTCGCGCAGGCGGAGCCGGAGCGCTGGCTCGTTCTGGATGCCACCGCGGCCCCCGCGGAGATCCATCGCCGCATCGTGGAGACCGCCGAGCGGCGGGGCTTGATGCCGAAGGCGCCGCATGGCCTTCGCTGAGATCCTCGGTCACGAGCGGATCCGTGGGCTCTTGGCCCGTGCGCTCGAAGTGGACCGCGTGCCGCACGCGATGCTGTTTGCCGGGCCCGAGGGTGTGGGCAAGAAGGCGCTGGCGATCGCGCTCGGCCGCACGCTCGTCTGCCAGCATCCCGCCAGCGGCCCCTGTGGAGACTGCGGACCCTGCCGGCGCACCCGGCGCGCGCTCGACGCTCTGGCGGCCGCGCGCGAGGAAGCGACCGAAGCCAACAAGAAGGAAGACGACGCGCCGCGCTTCAACTTCCGGCTTCACCCGGACCTCGCCGTCGTCGAGCAACCTTGGAAACGTCGCGATGACGGCACGCTGCGTCCCCAGGGCGTGCTGATCGGCCAGGTGCGGGAGATCGTGGCGGAAGTGCGCACCGCGCCTTTTGAAGCCAAGCGCCGGCTGTATGTCCTGGACGATGCCCACACGCTCAACGAGGCGGCGTCGAACACGCTGCTGAAGAGCCTCGAGGAGCCGCCGCCGCATACACACTTCGTTCTCGTCACGCACGCCCCGCAGGCGCTGCTGCGGACGATCCGCTCCCGCTGCCAGCAGTTCCGTTTCGGGCCGCTGCCTGCTTCGCTGATCGAGAAGCACCTGATCGAAGCGGCCGGCGTCGGGCCCGCCAGGGCTCACTTCCAGGCGGCGATGGCCGACGGCAGCCTGAAGACCGCCCTCGAGTTCCAGTCGGGGGAGTGGGAACACTGGCGCGAGATGATGCTGGGGCTGCTGGAAGCAGCGGCGGTAGAGCTATCGGTGCTGCGGCGGCTGGAGGCGGCCGACAACTTGCGCGATGCGGACGACGACGACAAGGCGCTTGCGCTTCGCGCCCTGCGTTCGCTGCTCCGCGACGTCGCCGCGGCCCGCCAGGGCGGAAGCGCGGCGCGGCTGCTCAATGCCGACGTGGCGGATCGGCTGAGGCGACTCGGCGCGAGCCGTCTGGGCGAGCACGCCGTGGCGATTGCCGAGGCCGTGGCCGAAGCCCGAAGCGCTCTCAAGGGCCAGGCGAATGCGCTCCTGACGTTGGACCTGCTGCTGGACAGGGTGGCCTGCTAGGGCGGGATGCGCGGGCCCCGGTCAAGGCAGCAGGCAGCGCCCCCGAGGTGCCGGCCCGACTTGCTGCTGGGCGCGCTCGCGTGCTAGAACGCTAGACAAGGCATTCATGCGAAAACTCATCCGGCCGGATCTTTCGGAGATCAAGGAGCACATGTCGAGCTCGCCCAAGTTCCGGGTGCGCAAGCCCGTGCCGCCCGAGCAGACGAGCGCGGAGAGCTTCTACTACTCGAAGCAGATGGCCAACAAGACACGCATGGTCATCTTGCTCAAGGACGGGGAGGAACTGCGCGGCACGATCGAGTGGTACGACAAGACGGCGCTCAAGGTGCACCGGCCCGATGCACCCAACATCCTGCTCCTCAAGGACAACATCAAGTACATGTGGAAGGAGAACGAGGACAAGGGGCAGGAGAACGATTAGCCATCAGCAACTTACGGTGA
>CAYTWT010000318.1:0-2471 GCA_964442185.1 uncultured Acidobacteriota bacterium | reverse complement strand
TGGGCCGTGGGCGTGAGGCCGAGGCTTGCGCAGAGCAAGACGACGTCGAGACGTTGGGTCATCTGAATTTGCTCCTGAGCAAAGGCGTGCGCAGCTACTGTCCAATCCCCTGAATGAACGGGCCCGACTAGAATAGTCCCTTCTCATGCTCGACCGAGAGGCGCTCGGCTGGACTCCCGAGCTCGAAGCCGCCTACGCGCCGTTCGTGGCCGAGGGCCTGGTGCCGGCGCGCGTGGCCTCGGAGCATCAGGGCCTCTACACGCTGTTCACCGATGTCGGAGAACGTCTGGCTCGCGTCACGGGCAAGCTGCGCTACGAGGCTACCGGCCGCGCCGACTTTCCGGCCGTCGGCGACTGGGTAGTCGTGAAGCTCGGCCTCGAGGGTGACGACCGCGACACGATCCGTGCGATCCTGCCGCGCCGGAGCAAGTTCTCGCGCAAGGCGGCGGGCGACACGGCCGAAGAGCAGATCGTGGCGGCCAACGTCGACATCGTGCTGCTGGTCATGGGCCTCGACGGCGACTATAACCCGCGGCGCCTGGAGCGCTACTTGAGCGTGGCGCGAGACAGCGGTGCAACGCCGGTAGTGCTGCTCAGCAAGGCCGATCTGTGTGACGACGCGCAGGCGCGGGTGCGCGAGATCGAGGCGCTCGGTGCGCCCGTCCGGCTGGTGAGCGCGAAGAGCGGCGAGGGCGTCGAGGCGCTCGACGCTTGGCTCGTCCCGGGTCGCACGGTCGCCTTGCTCGGCTCGTCCGGTGTCGGCAAGTCGACGCTCATCATCCGGCTGCTCGGAGAGGATCGCCTGCGCACGCACGCCGTGCGCGAGTCGGACGATCGCGGGCGGCACACCACCTCGAACCGTCAGCTCCTGATGTTGCCGAGCGGCGCATTGGTGATCGATACGCCAGGCATGCGCGAACTGCAGCTCTGGGACGTCGGCACCGGCGTCGTGGCTTCGTTCGACGACATCGCGGAGCTCTCCAGACGCTGTCGCTTCTCGAACTGCCAGCATGCGGCCGAACCCGGCTGCAGCGTTGCGGCAGCCGTGGCGGCGGGCAGCCTCGAGGCCGGCCGGCTCGAGAGCTGGCGCAAGCTCCAGGCCGAGCTCGCGCACGTCGCCGTGATGCAGGACCAGCGCGCGCAGATCGAAGAGAAGAGGCAGTGGAAGACGATCCACAAGGCGGCGCGCAAGCACAAGCCGCGGAGCTGAACCCCAGCCCCGCCCGCCAGGCCGCGACGACGCGGTTGTTTCTTCGCCTGCTCGGTCTCGTCTACATCACCGCCTTTGCCTCGCTAGCACTCCAGGTCGAGGGCCTGGTCGGCAGCCGCGGCATCGTGCCGGCATCGGAATTCCTGAGCTGGGCTCGCTCGCAGACGGGGGCCGAGCGCTACTGGCTCGTGCCGACGCTCTTCTGGCTGGACGCGAGCGATGCGGCGCTTCTGCTCGTGAGCTGGGGTGGAGTCGCCCTGGCGGCCCTGCTCGCCTGTGGCCTAGCACCCGCTGCGGTTCTGGCGCTGCTCTGGGCCTGCTATCTCTCGCTCGTCAGCGTCGGGAACGTCTTCCTCGGCTATCAATGGGACGCACTCCTGCTCGAGACCGGCTTCCTCGCGATCTTCGTGGCGCCTCTCGGCTCACGCCTTCGGGCGGGGCAGGAGCCGCCCTGGATCAGTCTCTGGCTGCTGCGCTGGCTGTTGTTCCGGCTCACCTTTGCCTCGGGTGTCGTCAAGCTCGCGAGCGGCGACCCCACTTGGCGCAGCCTTTCGGCGCTGCTCGTCCACTACGAGACGCAGCCGCTGCCCAGCTGGGTCGGGTGGTACGCGCATCAGCTCCCCGCCTGGTTCCAGAGGCTCTCCTGCGGCGTGATGTTCGCGATCGAGCTGCTCGTGCCGTGGCTGGTCTTTGGACCACGCCGAGCGCGGCTCGCAGCCTTCTTCCCGCTCGTGGCTCTCCAAGTCCTGATCGCGCTCACCGGCAACTACGCCTTCTTCAACCTGCTGACCCTCACGCTCTGCGTCCTGCTCCTGGACGACGCGGCCCTGCCGTGGCGGCGCGCGCCCGAAACCGCGAGCGCAAGGCCCTGGTCCCGCTTTCTGCTGGTCCCCATGGCGGTCGTCGTCGGCCTCGTGTCGCTCGCCATCTTCACTTCGAGCTGTGGCCTCGAGCTGCCCTGGCCGCGGGCTGTTGCCCTTCTCTACCGAGCGGTCGCGCCGTTTCGCTCCATCAACGGCTACGGTCTTTTTGCGGTGATGACGACCTCACGCCCGGAGATCGTGGTCGAGGGCAGCGACGATGGCGCGAGCTGGAAGGCGTATGGGTTTCGTGAGAAGCCCGGCGATCTCGCGCGAGCACCCGCTTTCGTGGCCCCGCACCAGCCGCGCCTGGACTGGCAGATGTGGTTCGCCGCGCTCGGCCGCTGCGAGCAGACTCCCTGGTTCGAGCGTTTTCTCGAGCGCCTGCGCGAGGGCTCGCC
>CAYTWT010000317.1:0-4947 GCA_964442185.1 uncultured Acidobacteriota bacterium | reverse complement strand
CAACGTGCTGCATTCCTACGCGGCCCTGATGGCCGACGGGATCGGCCTCTGCGAGACGGACGTGGTGCTGCCGATCGTGCCGATGTTCCACGCCAACGCCTGGGGTCTGCCCTACGCGTGCCTGATGGCGGGCGCCGACCTCGTGATGCCGGGCCGCTTCATGACACCGGACGCGCTCACCGGCCTGCTGGTGGAGCGCGGCGTCACACTCGCCGCGGGCGTTCCCACGATCTGGCAAGCGATGCTCCCGCCGATGACAGCCGCGCGCGACCGCCTCGGGCGGTTGCGCGCCATCCTGTGCGGCGGAGCCGCCATCCCGCCCGCGGTGCAACACGCCTACCACCGCACCTTCGGCGTGCGCATCACGCACGCCTGGGGTATGACCGAAACCAGCCCGATCGGATCGATCAGCGTGCCGCTCGCGGCGCACGCCTCGCTCGAACCCGAGGCCCTCGACCACGTCCTGACCAGCCAGGGCCGGGTGCCGCCCGGCGTGGAAGTCCGGATCGTGCGGGAGGATGGCTCCGAGGCGCCCTGGGACGGCGAGAGCTTCGGCGAGATCGAGGTGCGCGGCAACTGGATCGCCGCCTCGTACTATAAGGACCCGGCGCCGGAAAAGTTCCCGAATGGCTGGCTCCGCACCGGCGATGTCGCCACGATCGACGCGGACGGCTACATCCGCATCGTCGACCGGACCAAGGACGTCATCAAGTCCGGCGGCGAATGGATCTCCAGCGTCAAGCTCGAGGGCTTGCTGATGGGACACCCGGACGTCGCCGAGGCCGCGGTGGTCGGCATCGCCCACCCGCGCTGGGACGAGCGGCCGCTGGCGTGCGTCGTGCGCCGCAAGACCGAGGCCGGGCCGAGTCTCACCAGGGACGCCCTGCTCGAGCATTTGCGGCCGCACGTGGCGCGCTTCTGGCTGCCCGAGGACGTGGTCTTCATCGACGAGGTGCCGAAGACCTCGGTCGGCAAGTTCGACAAGAAGGTGCTGCGGCAGCGCTTCCAGGACTACTTCTCGAAGCGCGCGGCCGGCGGCGCGCCCTGAGCTCCTTGCGCGAAAGCGGGGCGCCTGCGCTGCGGATCGGTGGCGCGGTGCTCATCGCAGTCGGGCTCAACATCGTCTACCTCGACCGCATCTTCTTCGACGCCGAGGTCTTCGCGGCCCGCGCGGCCCAGAGCCTGGAGGATCCCCGCGTCGCGGCCTTCGTGGCCGAGCGCATCGTCGACCAGGCGATCACCCAGAAGCGCGACCTCACGGGTGTGCTGTTCCAGATCAATCACTGGATCGAGACTACGCCGACCCCGAAGCCGAGCAACGCCGAGATCGTGAACGCCCGCGAGTTCCTGCTGGCGCGGGCGCGCCAGTGTCGGAAGCAGCGCGGCCGGCTGCCGAACATCCTGGCCGTGGACTTCGCCCTCACCGGCGACGTCGTCGGTGCCGCTGCCGAGCTCAACGGATTGCGCTGACGGAACCCAGGCTCGACCGAGTCGCGGGCTGCATGGTCACTGGACGGCCGTCATCCGCGGGATTGACGAGGCCTGAGGAGCGTCGCACACTGTACACATGAAACGTACGAATCTTGTGCTCGATGCTCGCGTGCTCGAGGAGGCGCTCCGGCTCAGCGGGGAGCGCACGTACTCCCGGACGGTCGGCCGGGCACTCGAGGACTTCGTGCTTCGAGCCAGGGCGGGGAAGATCCTGGAGCTTCAAGGCCAGGGCCTCTGGGACGGCGACCTCGGCGCGATGCGCGGCGATTCCGTGGGCGAGGCGCGCCGTGGCTACGGGTCGAGTTGTTCTTCCAGCAAGGCCCCCGGTTGACGGGCGTGCGCGTCACCCCTGGCACGGCGTTTTCCACTGGTGCGCCGCGTGTCGTGCATGAAGGACGTTTCGTCAAATTGGGAGCCGGCCCAACCGGCTGGAGCACCACCCCGGACGGTTCGCGCTTCCTGCGTGTCCAGCAGGTCGAACCGGAGCGCGCCATCACGCGCATCGACCTTGTGCTGAACTGGTTTGAGGAACTGAAGGCAAAGGCGGCCTCCCGATGAGCCTGTCGCCGGGCGCCCGTCTCGGCCACTACGAGATCATCGCGGCCCTCGGCGCGGGTGGGATGGGCGAAGTGTGGCGCGCCCGAATTTGCTCCACCGAGAGCCCGCCTCCTTATTCGTGAGGCCAGCGGGCCGTGAGCGACGCGCGGTTGAGACGGCGATCGAAGGACGAGAACGCCGCTCCGCCCCGCGGCAGCCGGCGGCGCAAGAACAGATAGGAAGCTAGATGGAGGCTGTCCAACGCCTTGAGGGCGTGACGCTCGGCGAGTCTGGCGGCCGCGCGATACACGTCCTCAGTCACGGCAAGCCGCACCATCCGGCTCCAGTCGCGATCGAAGGCGGTTTTGGCGCTGCGGAAGCCGGCGGGCGTCAAACCCCGTTCGCGGCTCCGGCGCGCGAACGCCGAATGAGCCTCCGGATAGGCCACGATCGAGACCGCGACTCGGCTGGCTCCCGTCGCGAGCCGCCGCACCGCTTCCGAGCCGGCCTCCTCGACGTAAAGCTTCACGAGGCTGCTCGTGTCGAGGTAGAGGATCACTGGCGGTCTTCGATAACCGCCTGCGCGACCGATGGCCCCTTCACCCGGCTAGCTTTGCGTGCTCCCTCCGGTTTGCCGCCGGCCCATTCCGCGCGCCCTTCTCGGACCAGCTCCAGCAGCACTCGGTCTTCGTTGGACTCGGCGACTGGACCGAGCGCCGCCACCGACCGGTTGTGCTCGGTCACGATGATCCGTTCGCCCCGTGCGACCCGCTTGATGTAGCGGCTCAAGCCGTCCCGAAGCTGTCGAACGCCCACACGCACCATTAGCGCCACATCATAGTCGTAGTGTGGCCACAAGGCAATCTGGGTAATGCCGTGCGCCGCGGCTGCAGCTTCGAGTCGAGCCGCAATTCTAGGGGCAGAGGTTCCTGCCCACGCCTCCGCTATACTGCCCTCGTCGCAGGAGAGTGGATGCCGCTGGGCCCTGGCGATATGCTCGCGCGACGGCCGCGAGGTCTATTTCCGGAATGGCGACAAGGCCATGGCCGCTTCGGTTTCGCCCGGTGGGCCCTTCTCCGTCTCGCGGCCCAGGCAGCTCTTCGAGGGGACCTTTCTCCAAACCTGGGAAGTCGCGCCGGACGGCCGACTCCTGATGGTCCGGCTGAGCGAAGAAGAGACCTCCCTGCGTCAGATCAACGTCGTCCTCAACTGGTTCGACGAGTTGAAGCAGCGCGTCCCGAGCGGCGCGCGATGAGCCTCGCGAGCCGAACCAGCCATGGTCTATACTCTTGCCATAGACCAGGAGGAAGGGCCGATGAAGACACGCAAGCGACCGCAACCGCAGACCTCGCGTGTATCGCAGCCTCGATTGGCTCGGGTCTTCTGGAACGGCCGCAGCCAGGCCGTCCGCCTGCCCAAGGAGTTCCGCTTTGCCGGCTCCGAGGTCGCCGTCAGCCGGGAAGGCACGCGCGTCGTACTCGAGCCATTCGATCTGGAGCGAGACGCCCAGGGATGGCCGAAGGCCTGGTGGAGCCTGGCTGGAGCCGCACCGGAACTCGAGCTCGGCGACCGTCAGGCGCGCCACGAGAGAGACAGCATCTTCAAGCCGCGATCCTGAGACGGCCTTGTCGATCCGCTATATGTTGGACACGAACACCGTCAGCTTTCACATCCGGCGCTCGTCGCCGCGGTTGCAGCGCCGGCTCCGGAGGACGCCGGTGAAGGCCGTGGCCTTGAGCGTGGTTACCGAGATGGAGATCCGCTACGGCCTCGCACACAACCCGGCACTGCGGATCGCGCCGCTCGTCGAGGCCTTTCTGGCCGGCATGACGATTCTGCCCCTCACGTCAGAGGTGGCCGGTCACTACGCTCGGATCCGGGCCGAGTTGGATCGCAAGGGCCAGCCGATCGGCCCACTGGATCTCATGATCGCCTCTCAAGCCGCGGCGCTCGGGCTTACGCTGATCACGAACAACGTTCGGGAATTTCGGCGAGTGGCCGACCTTCGCTGCGAGGACTGGACGCGCTGAGATGGCCCTTGCCCCTGGAACCCGTCTGGGTCCCTATGAGGTCGTCGGCCCTTTGGGGGCCGGCGGCATGGGCGAGGTATACCGCGCGCGCGACACGCGCCTCGGACGCGACGTCGCGATCAAGCTGCTGCCGGCCGAGGTCGCGGGCGATGCCGAGCGCCTGGCCCGCTTCCGCCGTGAAGCGCACCTGCTCGCGTCGCTGAATCATCCTCATATCGCCGTGGTCTATGGCCTCGAAGAGCTGGACAGCAAGCTGCTGCTCGTGCTCGAGCTGGTCGAGGGCGAAGACCTGGCGGAGCGGCTGAAGCACGGCGCGATACCGGTGGACGAAGCGCTGGACATCGCGAAGCAGATCGCGGAGGCGCTGGAGGAGGCCCACGAGAAGGGCATCGTCCATCGCGACCTCAAGCCCGCGAACGTCAAGCTGACACCGGATGGCAAGGTGAAGGTGCTCGACTTCGGCCTCGCGAAGGCCTGGACCGGAGACGGCACCGGGACATCCTCTCCCGACGTCTCCCATTCCCCCACGATGACGCGGCAGGGCACCGAGGCTGGAATGATCCTCGGGACCGCCGCGTACATGTCGCCGGAGCAGGCGCGCGGCAAGAGCGTCGACAAGCGGGCCGACATCTGGGCCTTCGGTGTCGTGCTCTTCGAGATGCTCACCGGCAAACGTCTCTTCCGCGGCGAGACGACGTCGGACACGCTGGCTGCGGTCCTGAAGACCGACCCGGACTGGAGCCTGCTGCCGGCGGAGACGCCGCCGCGGATCCGCGAGCTGCTGCGACGCTGCCTGACGCGCGATCCTCACGAACGCCTGCGCGACATCGGCGAGGCGCGGATCGATCTGATCGCGTCGGCCGAAGAAGGCGGGGCCTCGCACCTCACT
>CAYTWT010000316.1:0-3792 GCA_964442185.1 uncultured Acidobacteriota bacterium | reverse complement strand
AGTTCGTCGACGTGCGCGCTCTCCGCCATCAGCGCCTTCGCCACCCGAATGATCTCGGCGTCGGCCTCGGTCCACGCCTTGGCCTCGATCGCTTCGCGGACTCCAGGCATGGTCTTGACCCCATAGCCCGTATAGACGCCGGGCGCATAGAGGAGATGTTTGTACCAGGGGCGGCGAAGCAGGCCTGCCGGGTCGGTGAGGCGGCGTTCGCTTTCCCGAAGGTCCTGATTCAGGACGCGCAGGGTCTCGGGTGGAACACCCGCGAACCAGGCTTTGCCCAGCGCGGCCTCATAGCGTTCGGCATTCCGGGTCAGGGCGGTGACCGCGTTCTCGATGGGCGCGAAATTCAGAAAGGGCGGAACCTCCGCGGGCGAGGGCGCGACGGTCGGGCGGCGAGGATCCAGGACGGCCCGGAAGACCCCCTCTTGAATCTGGCGATTGCGTTCCGCCAGCGCGTCTCTCTGATCGTCCGCGAGGGTGCGCAGTTCCTTGAGATACATCTTCGTGGTATCCGCGAGGCCGGTGAACTGGGATTGTCCCACCCACTGTTGAATTTGGTTGAGTAGCGGCGGCTCCCTGGTGGACCTGAGAATGGGTCTGCTAGAAACCATCCGGTCACAGGGCCGGGGAACAAGGAGCCGCCATGAAGAGAAGAACAGAGAAGGCCGCTGGAAAGCAAGTCGGGCTGTCCCTGGTGGAGCAGATCGGGCAAAGGGTGTTGCCGCTGGTGGCGGGAATTGCAGCGACGAAGGAAGGGCTGCTGGGATGGGTCCACGACTTCGGGCTCAGAGCCCTGGACGAGCTGATGCAGGACGACGCGGCGAGGATCGCCGGAGAGAAGGGGAAGCACCGAACGGATCGGACGCACCACTATTGGGGCTCGACAAAGTCGGAGCTGACCTTTGGCGGGCGTCGTATCAGCGTCGAGAAACCGCGGGTGCGAAGCAAGGACGGTCGTGAAGCGGCGCTGCCGGTGCTCGAAGCATTCCGGGATCGGGATCCGCTGTCGGAGCGGGTGGTGAACCAGCTCCTGCTGGGCGTCTCGACGCGAGGCTACGACGCGAGCCTGGAGCCGCGCCTCTCGGGGGTGGCTTCGCGGGGCAGCAGCAAGAGCTCGGCGAGCCGGTCTTTCGTGACGAAGACACGGCAGCGGCTCAAGGTCTCGATGGATCGCCGCCTCGACGATCTGGATCTGATCGTGCTCCTGATCGACGGGATCGAGGTGGCGCGGCAAACCGTGGTGGTGGCGCTCGGAATCACGAGCGACGGGACGAAAGTGCCGCTGGGTCTCGCCCAGGGCTCGACCGAGAACGGCGCGCTGTGCACGAGCCTTCTGCAAGGCCTCTTGAGCCGTGGTCTCAAGGTCGAGGACAAGCTGCTGTGCATCATCGACGGCGGGAAGGGGATCCGAAAGGCGCTGGACGATGTCTTCGGAGACCGGGCCGTGATCCAGCGCTGCCAGGTCCACAAGCAACGGAACCTTCGAGAGCACTTGCCCGAAGAACGCCACGCCTACGTGCTCTCCACGATGCGCGATGCCTACCGCGCCGCCTCTGCCGACACCGCACGCAAGAAACTACGCGGCCTCGTCTCATGGCTCGAGAGCAACGGCCACGAAGACGCTGCGGCCAGCCTGCGGGAAGGGCTCGAGGAGACTCTCACGGTCGTGAAGCTCGATCTGCCGATCACGCTCAGGCGCTCCCTTGCCACGACCAACAACATCGAGAATCTCGTCGGCTCCATCCGCCGCGTATCCCGCAACGTGAAACGCTGGCGCGGTGCCGACATGATCCGCCGCTGGGCCTCCGTCGGTCTCTTCCAGGCCGAGAAGCGCTTCCATCGCATCAAGGGCTACCGCGAGATGCCGAAGCTCGTGTCGGCCCTGCGAACCGCCGAGGCCAAGGTCGAGGTCGCGTGACTCGTAGTACGGCAAATCCGGTCGACCCGCAGCTCGTCCGAACTCGCTCGCGTCGATCCTGGGGCATCCTGGAGCGTCGTTCCTCTCGCGGTCACTCGCGAGAGGCTCTTCGTCGGAAGGAGGTCACGAACAGATCGTTGACATCGAGGCCGTCGTCAGACAATCTTCAACTGCCGCCGCTGCTCCAATTCTCAACAGCGCGCGGGACATTCCCGGTGAACTCGAAAGGCAGGATGTCCGCGTTGGCGAGCCGCAACACCGTGGTGCCCACGGTCTGGGCCAGGGCCTTGCCATAGGCGAAATCCCTGTCCGAGAAATTCGTGTACCAGTAGAAGTCGTCGTAGATCGAGTGATAGATCCCGCCCTCGTCCTCGCCTCCGAAAGCGAGGTCGAGTGAGGGCACGCCCAGGTGATCGAGGAAGGCGGTGAAGTCGGTGCCGGAGCCGAGGGCATCGATTCGAAGGTCGCGCCGCTCGCGCAATTCCTTGCGACCGTCCGCGCTAGCGCTCGACAGATCAAGCAGTCGGCGGCGTTCATGAACGGTCAGGCCCGTCTCGGGGTCTTTGATGTCTCGCGCGACATCGTTCATGAAGCGCTCCAGCGTGTGCGAACCGCCCATGCCGAGGTAGCCACGGCCATTGCTGTCGGTGTTGATGTAGGCGACCGCGTGCTCGCGCAACTCCGCGGCATGCGCCTCCGCCCACTCGGTGGAACCCAGGAGCATCGGCTCCTCGCCGTCCCACGCGGCGAACACGATCGTGCGCTTCGGCTTGAAGCCCTGCTTGACGAGTTCGCCGATGGCTCGCGCCTCTTCGAGCAGGACCACCATGGCGGAAGTCGGATCCTCCGCGCCATTCACCCAGGCGTCGTGATGGTTGCCGCGCACCACCCACTGATCCGGCTGCTCCGAGCCCGCGACGCGCGCGATGACGTTGTTCACCGGCTTGAGATCCCAGTTGAAAGCGAGCTTCAGGTGAACCTTCGCGGGCCCGGGGCCCACGTGGTACGAAATCGGGAGGGCGCCGCGCCATTCGACCGGAGCCATCGGACCGCCGAGGGCGGCGAGAAGCGGCTGCGCGTCGCCGTAGGAAATCGGCAGCACCGGGATCTTCGTGATGCTCTTCGCGTCCTTGATGGCGAGACGGGTGGCGCCTTCGGTGGCGCCCACACCGGGGGTCAGGGGATCGCCGGGGTTCGACGCCGCGAAGTCCATGACGCTCCCCCGCTGCACGCCGGTCGACGGCCGCATCGGCCCTTTCGGAAAGACCTCGTCGACGAAGTAGCCGTCGTCTCGCGGGTCCGAGTAGATGATGCAGCCGATGGCGCCGTGCTCGGCCGCCAGCTTCGGCTTGATGCCGCGCCACGAGTTGCCGTAGCGGGCGATCACGATGGCGCCCTTCACGGAGATGCCGAGACGCTCGAGACGATCGTAGTCCTCGGGCAGGCCGTAGTTCACGTAGACCAGAGAACCGGTCACGTCGCCATCCACCGAATAGGAGTTGTAGGTCGGAAGCTGCTCGGTCTTCTGGCCGGAGGTTGGGTCGATGGCCAGCGCCGGTTCGTCAAGGGACGCGACGAAGCGCTTCGGCTCCAGCATCTCGAGCACGCGCTCTTTCGGGGTCGGGAAAAGGACGTCGAACGTCTCGATCCGCGCGTCCCAGCCATATTCCTTGAAGCGGGCGAGGATCCACTCCGCGTTCTGCTTTCCATACGCGGAGCCCACGTGATGCGGTCGGGCCGAGAGCAGCCGCATCGACTCGCGCAGACGGTCCGCGATCGGGATGGCGCGCAGCTTCTCTTCCCACTCCCGCTGCTTCACCGAGCTCTCGGGCTCGAATCCGCGCAGCGCGGCGTCCTCGGCGACCGCCGATCCG
>CAYTWT010000315.1:0-3715 GCA_964442185.1 uncultured Acidobacteriota bacterium | reverse complement strand
GGCCTTCGCCAGCAGACCCGCGACGTCGGACGGATGCCTGGAGACCGCCCACGACCAACGCCCGAAACCGCCGTGCTCGTTCACGGCCCTCACCCACTCGTCGAGGAACTTGCGCTTCGTCTGGTGATGCGCCGCGTCCTGACCTTTGACTGAAGAGCTCGGGAAAGAGCTGGATCCGGTCGGAGGCGAGAAAGCGCTTGTCCTGTGGGTTCGTGACGCGGTTCAGGATCTGCCAGGCGATGGCCATGGCCATGACGAGCCTCTTTCCGGAGCCGGTCGCCATCTTGGCGCACAGGCGCGGGAACGGTCCCCCATCGCCCGGAATCTGAATGCCCTGTCGCTCGCCGGCGGGCGCCTCGGTCAGCCAGATCAGCGTTTCGATCGCCTCGAGCTGGCAGAAGAAGAAGCGCCGGGTCTCGTCCAGTTCTGAATCCCGCCAATGGCGCAGGAGGCGTTCGGTGACGCCCGTCACGCCCGGATACCCCGCGGAGCGCCAGGCATTCACCCGCAGCCGAATCTGCTTCGGCAGCGGGAGCGGTTCGAACTTGCCTGGATCGTCCCAGTTCTTCGAGCCCGGCGTCGCCACGACGTAGCCTGCGGGGCGCCGGCCCTCGACCAGGTTGAAGCTGCGGCTCTCGCGGTCGTACTTCCAGTGACGGCCCGGCTCGGCATACGGAGAGTTAAGGGATCTGCATCCACACCAGCAGCGCCTTGACGTACTTCTCAGCCGACTGCTGGGCGTGAAAGCAGACGACCCAGTCGGGCCCTTCCGCTCCCGCCGCGGAAAGGCGCTCCCCGACCGCGAAGTCGTCCTCGGCCTTGGCGATCCAGCGCCGGACGATGAGAAGCTTCTCAGGCGGAGCGGTCATAGAGCAGCCTGCCTTCGTGAACCGCTGGGTACACGATCGTGCCGACCAGGTCCTTGTGGGCCTCGAACTCCTCGGGTGTGGCCACGAGGATGTCCTTCGACACGCCCATGCCGTGGAGGAGCTGGCGGATCGCGACGGCTGCGTCGAGCCTTCGGCCCCTGACGGGCATGACGACCAACAGATCGACATCGCTGTCAGCCGACGCGTCGCCTCGGACCCGTGAGCCGAACAGGATGATCTTGTCTGGATCGAACCGCTCCACGATGCGACGCACCATCTCCCGGATCACGGCGCCAACATCTGGACGCGGCGCTGCGCTCGTCATCCTCGCTCCCTGATCTCCACGATCTTCCGGCTCTCGATGCAGCGGTCGTCCAGCGCACGCTCGGCGTTCTCGAGCATATGCTCGAGCGCCAGACGCTCGTCACGCGGCCACATAGACGTCCTTGGCGGAACCGAGCACGCGCTCGCGGATGGCCGGGTGTAGCGAGCCGGGCTCGTGAAGGTCCACCCGCCGGTCGAGAAGGTCCGACAGCTCGTTCTCGACGCGCGCCAACCCAAACAGCGTCAACTGCGTGCCGGGCTCGAAGTCCACGAGGACGTCGATGGCGAACTCCAATGGGACCGTCGTGTTTTCGCGATACGCGCCGGAGGTGAGGTTGTCGAGCTGATAGGGCCTCCAGCCGTCAGGGATACCCTCGGGCCGCTCGCGCTCCTCGGTCGTCATCGGGCGCCGGGTCTTGCCATCGGGCGACTCAAGCTGGTCGTACCGCGCGCCTGTCGTTTCGCCAACACCCGCCGCCTTGATGTGGCTCTGCGCCGGACCCGCGCTGCCATTCGTACGCTTCAGGGCTTCCATCACCGTCTTCGGATCGATCCGCTCGTGGACGTGGAGCGAGACGGTCGGCAGCTCGAACGACGTGTGCTCCGCCTTCCCCGCCCACTGGAGATGCGGATCGCAGGCGTAGCTCTTCGGGCGCAGCCCGGTGTCGGGATCGCTCTGGGGTGTCACAAGGCCGACCGGTGGATTGTTCGCGCGCTGCTTGCCCTTGTGGTCGTACTGCTCGATCGGCCGCTTCTTCGGAGCCGGCCGCTCGGCCGTCTTCTTGGGACGGGGCATGGGGAACGAGAAGAGTGTAACGGATAACCGTCCGGCGGGGCTTCACCCTGATTCGCGGGCAGATTCGGTGCCCTTCGGCAGGGAGGCATGAGGGAAGGACCGCGACCTCAGGGCTTGGGCGTGATGTACTCGATCGAGTAGCGGAAGGCGTCGTCCCGGCCAGCCAGATCCTCGAGCGCCCTCACGAAGGCACCGTCACTCATCCGCGCGTGATGAGCGAAGCTCCAGAAGACCATGCGAAAGGATCGTCCCCGGTTGAGCCAGGCGTGGGCGATGGCGTGGATGCCTTCGTCGCTGGTGACGAAGATGAGCCCCTCTCGCGCCGCATGCTCGAAGAGGACGTCGTCCTTGGTTCCCTCGGGGAAAACGTCGATGGAGCGGGCGACCGTCCAGCCGCGAGCGCGCAGAGCGGCGACGATCGGCTGCCGGACGTGGTTGTCGGTGAAGAGCGCAAGGCGCCGCCCCACTATGTGCGTGGCCGGTTCTTCAGGTACTCGTCGCGGGCGCGCGCGCCCGCATTGAAGGTCCGCTCGTGCTCGGCGTACTCGGCCTTGATCTCTTCGTGGTTCTCGTCTGCATAGGCCAGCGCCGAGTACACCTGGGCCAGCGTGAGTTTGACGGCAAAGAGGCCTTGGATCTGCACGGGCGTGTACCCCTCGCTCTGCGCCTGCACGACGTCGATCACCCGGATACGGGTCGAGTCGAGGCAGGCCGAGCCACCACACACCTTGGGGTCTTTGATGATGTGGGCGTACACCGTTTTCGCTGCCGTAGCCATGAGCACCCTCATTCTAGCGCCAGTCCTTGCTGTCACGGGCAAGTAGCCGGCGCTTCGCGGGCGCTTGGTGCCCGGAGGAGGGGCGTTACTCATGATCGCGTAGTTCTTGCGCGGCCACCAGATGAGTCCAGGGAAAGAGTGTCCTTCGGCGATCCACCGCTCCGCGATTGCCTTCATGTGCTTGTCGTTCGCTATCAGAATTCGGCCCAGCCGCACAGCACGCTCGAAGTGGTCGATGTCGTCTGTTCCTTCGGGTGCGGCGTCCACGGCACGAATCACGTCGAAGCCGCGGTCGATCAGGCCGGCCACAATCGGACCGTGGAGGTCCGCGTCGGTGTAGACCGGACGCCGGGCCGCTACTGAGCCCGGCGGCTCAGATACTCGGCTTTCCGGCGTTCGTGTTCGAGCTCGGCGTCATCGTCCTCCGCGAGGTCCGCATCGAGCTCGTTGCGGTTGTCGTAGTAGTACGAGATCGCCGCATGCACCTGGGCGAGGTTGAGGGATGGGTAGCGTTCGACGATTCTCTGATCAGCAAGTCCCTGCTTGACGAGCGCCACCACGTCGACGACCGCGATTCGGGTAGCGTCGACGCAGGCCTTGCCCCCGCGCACACCAGGCTGTTTCGTGATGTGGGAATAGACGACCTTCGCCGCGGTGGCCATGACGGCACTATCTTACCCGCTTCTCCAGCGGCCTGGCTACGGGAAACGACGGACGAGCCCTGCCTGGGCTGCGAAGTCGGTGGTGTTGCGTTGGTTCACGATGCCTTCGGTGAAGCTGGCCTCGAGGGCCCAGCCGGAATCGAGCCGCAGGCGCGAGCCGAGGTTCAAGTAGAGCTGAAAGCCGGAGTACTCCGCGAGGTTCGTGACGAGTCGGCTGGACGCCGTGGTCTCGAGCAGGACGCTCCACCTTCGCGAGACGAGCCATTCGAGCGCGCCGAAGCCGTGC
>CAYTWT010000314.1:0-8502 GCA_964442185.1 uncultured Acidobacteriota bacterium | reverse complement strand
GGACGATGGGGCCCGACAGCGATCTCGATGTGCTTGTGGTGGCGCAGGATGGCGTGCATCGCATTCGGACCTCGCAGGCCATCTACCGCGCGCTGTCCGGCCTGGGTCAGCCCGCGGACATCGTCGTCGTCACGGAAGGTGATGTCCGGCGCGACCTCGGGAAGCCCGGCACCATCATCACCCCAGCCCTGGAGGAAGGGCGGGACCTCTATGCCGCCCCAATCTGATAGTCCTACCAATGCTCGACGCTGGCTGCGCTACGCACGGGCCAACATCGCCCACGCGGAGGCGGGACGCGCTGCCGGCATCATGACCGAGTACCTCTGTTTCGACGCCCAGCAGGCGGCGGAGAAGGCCCTCAAGGCCGCGCTCATATCCCGGGGCGTTCACTTCCCAAGGGTTCATGACTTGGGCGAGTTGCTGAGGCTTCTCAAGGACGCCGGGTTGGAGGCGCCCGATCTCGTGAAAGAGGCGGTGATCCTTAACCCGTTCGCGGCGCAGGTTCGCTATCCCGGCTGGGGAGAACCGCCGACAGCAGGCGACCTCGAGGAAGCGCTCTCGGTGGCCCGCGCTGTCATCGATTGGGCCGCGCATATTGTCGAGGCAGGCGCGGAGTAGCCGATTGGGTGTACCACCCTCGATCAAGGCCAAGATCGCGTGGCGGGCGTCGACTTGGGTCTGGAACGGGCGGTAGATAGTCCAATTGGCGGAAGCGGGTGGGAATCGAACGCGCCTTGCGTCATGACTCCAGTGCGCTCGGTTAGCCGAATCAGCGATTTGCGCGCCAAGGACGCCCGCGAATCTCGCCCGAGTGAACCCGAGCGGACTCCGGTTCGCGCACAGAACACGCACAGTCGGAGTGTCCCCGCGGTCCACCAACATACGAGGATTCTCAATCATTGGGCGCGCGCCGGGGGTGCAGGGGGCAGGGGGTTTTTCCGAGGCCAAGGTGGTCGCCACCTGGAGCAGCGCCAAGAGCACTCCGGCCAAACCCTACGATCTCCGAGTTCCCGATCCCTCCGACCGCCACGCCGTAGGGACCAGCGAACGCGTGTTCAAATCTCGCAGCCCCGACCACTCGATGCATCCCAAGGGCACAGGTGGTAAGGGCGCGGCAGAGCGCGCATGATTCCGCGCTAGAAGGGAGGCGCCTATGCCTTGGTCGGACTACTGGAACACCATCGAGGGTGTCCGAGCCCTCGGCGATAAGGTCCAATACACCGCGATTGTGCTCGCCGTCTTGGCTGCGCTCTTGGGTCTCGTCAAGCAAGCCGCAGTCGTGCGCGAGCGCGGACTCGCGACCGAGGTCGCGGCGAAGAAGGAACAGGCGTTCAACGACAAGATCGACAGCGCCCAGCAGGACGCAAAGGACGCGCAGGACCGAGCCGAGCGGGCGAAAGCCGACGCCGAGCGGGCGCAAGAACTGGCGACGCGCGACATTGCCAAGCCCGTCGCGCCGGGCCTGGCCGGGTCCACGCATTCGGCGTTGGCTGCCTGGCACGCGAAGCATACCGACGTTCGCTTGGTCGTGAACAGATGGGGCACGGGCACGATGAACCTTACCGAGGCCGTTGACAGCGTCACCGCGACCTTGAAAGCGGCAGGGATCGAGTTCAGCTTGGGCATGTCGGTCGCCACGTTCGGCGTCGTCGGAGCGCAGCCGCTTGGGCCTGAGATCCGAGCTCCCGAGGAACTCGGCTCGGCAGCCGAGGTTCTCCGCAAAGCCCTTTCTGGTCTCACGCCCGGCGCCTCGATTGCGCGGCCGGGCGGAGAGCCGAAGGTGATCTCCATGACGTTCAGGGGAGTGCCCAGCTTCGCGCCCGACGGAAGCATCACCTTCCGGTAGACTGGGCCGCTGCCCCAGGCCGTGCGATCAGGCGCGGGCCAGGGTCCAGGGCGGGGTTAGGAGCCGGAGCCCGCCACAGGGCCAGGAGGTCCGTGCTCCTATTTCACTTTCTTCGTCTTGAGACGGCTCGCGCAATCGCTGTGGAATTGCCAAAGGCCACAACTGACCGGGTGATCAAATCGGACGTGGAGTTCGTTGCCCTCACTGAGCACGGAGAGGGGAAAGACCAGAGTGCGGTAGGCGGTCGCGAGCTCCGGGTACTGCTTGCCCACGATCGACTTGGTCCTGTCCTTGATAAACAACGTGCCCGGCGTGAGTGTCCTTGTTGGCTCGATTGGGGGAACTCCGCCGTTGCTGGCCGGCCCCAACCATGCGGCCTGCACCCGCGCGAGGCGCCATCCCCGGCCCAGCCAGATGTCATCGAAGACGTGGATGTGAAGCTCCCCTGGAGCGATGATCTCGGGTGTGACGTCGGCCTCGGTGGCGGTCTTGTTCAGTTCTCTTGCGTTGGCCGCCAGTGCAACAACGCGCGAATAGGGGGTGGTGAAGCACGCGTGGTATTTCAGTGAGTAGCACCCATCTGCCTTCGCGTCGGCCAAGGCCGCCCGCACCTGCTCAGGGGTCAGGTCTTGCAGAACCTGTGCGCCTGCGTCCGAGGCCAGCCCGGCCAACACGGCTGCGGCTAGAAGAGATCGCATCTCCGGCCTCCGTGGGTTCTCAGAGACGATGGCAGCCTAGGGTAACACCCCGCTGCTTCCCTAATTGCGAGCGCGACGGCGCCGGCCACGCATTGCACGCAGCCGGCGCCGCGAGGGCCGCATCTCTACGCCGTGCGGAGGTAGCGCACCGCATTCGCTTCCGCCAAGCCGCCGTCGCTTCTGGAAAACGCCAAGAAGTTAGGAGATGCCGTCACGGGGGGGCAGCCGCTATTGAGATGCAGCCGCCGTTTCCCTCGTCCACACGCGTCGGAATCGCTTGTAGCCCAACTCCGGCCTGGGGTCCTCCAGCTCGGCGACTACGTCAGGGGCAAGGGGTAGCGGCCAGCCGTATACTGAGCGGCCAGAGAAGCTAGGAGTTGAATGCCGCTCTCCTCGGGAGCCCGCCTCGGCCGTACGAGATTCTCGCCCCCCTGGGTGCGGGCGGCATGGCCGAGGTGTGTCGGGCGTGGGACGCACGGCTCGGCAGGGATGTCGCCATCAAGGTGCTGCCCGGGTCGCTGGCCGAGGACGCGGACCGCCTGCGCCACTTCGAGCAAGAAGCGCGGGCCGCGAGCAGCCTCGACCACCCTCACATCCTGGCCATCCATGACGTCGGCACGCACGAAGGGACCCCGTATGTCGTGTCGGAGCTGCTCGAAGGCACGACGCTGCGCGAACGGCTCGGGACACCGTTGCCCTCGCGCCGTGTCGTGGAGTACGCGCTCCAGATCGCCCAGGGGTTGTCGGCCGCCCACGAGAAGGGCATCGTCCACCGAGATCTCAAGCCCGAGAACCTGTTCGTCGCCAAGGACGGCCGGATCAAGATCCTCGACTTCGAAAGAGATGGTCTACGTCCTGAACTCAGGCGGTGGTGGGCCCGCTCGCTGACGGTCGAATTGGCAATGAAGGTCGCGGGGACAACCCGCGGCTCCGGCACAGCCTGCCGCGGAGGTTCTTCATGAGAGCGATTCCTTTTCTGTGGACGGCGCTGCTCGTTGCCCCGGCGTTTCCGGTCGCTCCAACGCCGGCGATCAAGGCGCCCCCGATCACGGTCGATTGGCTCTTCAGCGACGAAGGCGAGGATCTCGGCCGCCAAAGCAAGGCCTTCTGGACCTCGGACGGCAAGGTCCTGCTGCTCGACAGCAACCCTCCCCGGACGGAGCGGGCCTTCGAGCGCATCGACCCGCTTTCGCTCGAGCGAACCCCGGCAGTCAACCTCTCATCGGCGCTTGCGAGCCTGCGCGACGAGATGGACAACAAGGACGCCCCCGCCGGCCTCGAGTGGCCCGCGAGCTTCGACGCGGCCGGGCGCCAGGCGGTCTACGCCTTCGGTGGCGATCTCTACCTCCTGCGGCTGGATGCCTCTCGCTTCGAGCGGCTGACGCGAACCGAGGCGGAGGAGTCCCTGCCGAGGATCTCCCCCGATGGCAGGAGGCTCGCCTTCGTTAGGTCCAGCGACCTGTGGCTCCTCGACCTCGGCCGCCGCGAGGAGACGCGCGTCACCCGCGACGGCTCGGCCACGATCCTCAACGGCACCCTCTCCTGGGTCTACTGGGAGGAGGTCTTCAACCGCACCGAGGGCGGCATCCGCTGGTCTCCCGACTCGAGTGCGGTCGCGTTCCTGCGCACCGACGAGTCACCGGTCGCGGTCTCGACCTTCGTCGACATCGAGCCCGAGACGCCGCGGGTGCTCGAACAGCGTTACCCCAAGGCGGGCGGCGCCAACCCGCTCGTCAAGCTGGGGATCTACGACGTAGCCGCGGCCCGGACCGCGTGGCTCGACCCCTCCAGCGTCCTCTGCGAGTACCTGGTCCAGATCGAGTGGCTCGACGACAGCCGCGCGCTCGGCGTGGTGGCGCTGAACCGCGCCCAGGACCGCGCCGATCTGTACCGGGTCGACAGAAGCGGCGCCGCGCGCCACGTCCTGACCGAGACTGACCCGGCCTGGGTGAATCTCATCGACTTCCACTTTCTTGGCGACGTGAAGCAACTGATCGCCACCTCGCAGTCCGACGGCCACAACCACCTCTATCGCTACTCGCTCGCTGGTGAGCGCCTCGGCGCGATCACCCGGGGGCTCTGGTCGATCCGCGGCACCCGCGCTTGGCAGGGCTCGACCATCGCCACCACCCTCGACGAGGCGCGCGGGTTCGCCTACTTCACCGCCCGGCGCCCCGACCTCACGCAGATCCAGCTCTACCGGGTCGGCCTCGACGGCTCCGGCATCACGCGGCTATCGACCGAGAGCGGCGTCCACCGCGTCCTCTGGAGCGACGACCGCCGCTTCTACCTTGACTGGCATTCCAGCCACGACCGAGCGCCCTCGCTCTCACTCCACGACGCTGCGGGCGGCCGGCGCGCGGTGCTCTCGAGCGCGCCGCTCGAGCGCGTGGCGCAGCTCGAGCTGCGGCTGCCGGAGCTCTTCACCGTTCCGGCCGCCGACGGCCATCCGCTGCAGGCGCGCCTCTACAAGCCGCGCGACTTCGACCCGGCGCGCCGCTACCCGCTGATCGTCTACGTCTACGGCGAGCCCAACGCGCCGGCGGTGATGGACGACTGGCGCCTCTGGCCGCCCCCCGGGAGCGCGCTCTACGAGCAGATCCTGCTGAGCGAGGGCTACCTCGTGGCGGCGATCGACTCCCGGGTCGCGACCGCCGAGACCAAGGCGATGGCGGGCCTCATCCTCAAGAGCGTCTCAGGGCCGATCGAGGCCGACGACCTCGTCGCGGGCGTCCGCTGGTTCAAAGCGCAGCCCTGGATCGACCCGGACCGGATCGGCATCTGGGGTTGGAGCGGCGGCGGCACGACTACCCTCCTGATGTTGACGCGATCCCGGGAGTTCAAGGCCGGCATCGCGATCGCTCCGGTCTCCGACCGGCGCACCTACGACACAAAGTACACCGAGCCCTACATGAAGACCCCCGGCGAGAACCCCCGGGGGTATGACGCGGTCTCGCTCGTTCCGCGCGCCAAGGACCTCCACGGCCGGCTTCTGATCGTCCACGGCACTTACGACGACAACGTCCACCCGCAGAACACCCTGCGCTTCGCCAACGTGCTGATCGAGGCCGGCAAGCCCTTCGACATGATGCTCTACCCGATGCGCAAGCACGACATCGCCGACCGCGCCGCCCGCCGCCACCTCTACCAGCTCATGATCGATTTCTGGAAGCGGTGGTTGTAGATGGTGAGAGCCGCCCCGAGCCGGTATTACCTAGCGGGCAGAAAACGCCGATGGCTTCCGGCGGAGTAGCCCGAAAGGAGACCAGGGCCCACGGCACCGACGGGATCCCGTCCGATCCCGAAGGACTACTTGCCGAAGCAGGGGCGAACCATGGGCGGTTCTATCCACGACGGCGCGAGCGCTCCTCTCCTTGTTTCCGGCCAGGCCGTGACCCTCGCACTCGAGCTCGAGTGAGGTTTCCATGAAGATGCCCGCTGCCCTGGTCGGCTTCGTCCTGCTCCTCGGACTCGTCGCGCAGCCGTCGCCGGCGGAGACGACCGATCCCTCGCTTCTGACCCTGGAACGCATCTTCGCCGAGAAGGAGTTCAAGCCCGAGACCTTCGGCCCCGCCCGTTGGCGGAAGGAGGGCGCCGCCTACACGACGCTCGAGCCTCCCCCGGGCACCGCTCCCGAAGCGGCCTCCGACCGCCCCGGGGTTCGTGAGCTGGTGCAATACGACACCGCGTCGGGTCGCCGCGAGGTGCTGGTCTCGGCTGCTCGCTTGATCCCGCCCGGTGCCATGGCGCCGCTGCAGATCGCCGACTACTCCTGGTCGCCCGACGGCAAGCAGCTCCTGCTGTTCACCGAGACGCGCCGCGTGTGGCGGACCAACAGCCGAGGCGACTACTGGGTTCTCGATCTCGGGACGTCCGCGCTTCGGAAGCTGGGAAGAGACGCTCGGCCGTCGACGCTGATGTTCGCCAAGTTCTCGCCGGACGGGCGTCGGGTGGGATACGTGCGGGAGAACAACCTCTTCGTCGAGGACCTGGTCGGGGGACCCCTCGTGCAGCTGACGCGGGACGGGAGCCCAACCCTCGTGAACGGGACGTTCGACTGGGTATACGAGGAGGAACTCGGGCTGCACGACGGGTGGCGCTTCAGCCCGGACGGGCGCAAGGTCGCCTTCTGGCAGGTCGACGCTTCTGGGGTCAAGGAGTTCACCCTCATCAACAACACCGCCGCGCTCTATCCGACCTTGACCACGTTCCCGTACCCGAAGGCGGGCGAGACCAACTCGGCGGTGCGGGTGGGGGTGGTGAGCGCCGAGGGCGGCGATGTTCGCTGGCTGGAGGTGCCGGGCGACCCGCGCAACCAGTATCTGGCGCGCATGGACTGGGCCGCGAGTTCGAACGAGATCGTGCTGCAGCGCTTGAACCGGCTCCAGAACAGCCTCGACATCATGATCGGGGACGCCGCCACAGGCCGGGTCCGCACCATCCTGACCGAGCGCGACGAGGCGTGGGTGGACGTCGGCGACGACTTTCGCTGGCTGGCCAAGGGACAGAGATTCACGTGGGTCAGCGAGCGGGACGGCTGGCGGCGTGTCTACAGACTTGGGCGATCGGGCGATGGGATGACGCCTCTCACGCCGGGCGACTCTGACGTGATCCAGGTGCAGGAGGTCGACGAGCGCGGCGGCTTCGTCTACTACCTCGCCTCACCCGACAACCCGACGCAGAAGTACCTGTTCCGGGCGCGCCTCGACGGGCGGGGCCGGGCCGAGCGCCTGACGCCCGCGCGCGAGCCGGGCACGCATTCCTACCAGCTGTCTCCCGACGCTCGCTGGGCGATCCACACGTACTCGCGCTTCGACGATCCGCCGCTGATCGACCTGGTCCGGCTTCCCGAGCACACGCGGGTCCGGACGCTCGCCGCCAACACCCTGCTGCACGAGAAGGTAGCCGCCCTGAAGCGACGGCCGACAGAGTTCTTCCGCGTGGACATCGGCGCAGGTGTCAAGCTCGACGGCTGGTGCATCAAGCCCCCCGAGATGCGGCCGGAAGGGCGCTACCCGTTGCTGATCCACGTCTACGGCGAGCCGGCCGGCCAGACCGTCCTCGACCGCTGGGGCGGCGATGACTATCTGTGGCACGAGCTGCTGGCGCAGCGCGGCTACGTCGTGGTGAGTGTCGACAACCGGGGCACGCCTGCGCCGCGCGGCCGCGCCTGGCGCAAGTCGATCTACCGGCAGATCGGCATCTTGGCGTCGCAGGACCAGGCCGCGGCCGTGCGCAAGATCCGCGACTGGCCCTTCATCGATCCGGCGCGCGTCGGGTCCTGGGGATGGAGCGGAGGCGGGCAGATGACGCTGAATGCGCTCTTTCGGTATCCCGATCTCTACTCGACGGGAATGGCGGTGGCGTTCGTGAGCGACCAGCGCCTCTATGACACGATTTACCAGGAGCGCTTCATGGCGCGGCCCGAGGACAACCCCGAGGGCTACCGGCTCGGCTCGCCAATCACCTTCGCGGACCAGCTGAAGGGCAACCTGCTGATCGTGCATGGAACCGGCGACGACAACGTCCACTACCAGAGCACGGAGCGGCTCGTCGACGCGCTCGTGAAGGCGAAGAAGCGCTTCACGATGATGGCCTATCCGAACCGCTCGCACGCGATCTCCGAAGGCGAGAACACCTCGCTTCACCGCTACGACCTGCTCACGAGCTACCTGGAGACGCACATGCCGCCGGGACCGCAGCCGCAGTGACGCTGGCGAGCCGCAGGGTCAGCGATCAGGGGGGGCGCCGCCGGCGCCGCCCCGAGGGCTTGACAGTGCGCCGGCGAAGCGCGGATCATCAGGCCAAGATGAACGCCGGTCGTGTCGCCCGTGTGGTGGAAAAGTCTGGAGCACCATCATCCGGCGTGAGCACTCTACGCGATCTTCCGTGCCGCAGCGCGCGGCATGTCTTCCCATCCATCCATCCTGCGAAGCTTGACGGCGCCGCTTCGTAGCA
>CAYTWT010000313.1:0-2653 GCA_964442185.1 uncultured Acidobacteriota bacterium | reverse complement strand
CCGCCCTTCCGCTGGATCGTCGAACGCTGCCTCGCTAAGAACCCTGCCGATCGCTATGCCTCGACGCTGGACCTCGCGCGCGACCTCGAGAACGTTCGCGATCGACTGAGCGAGGGGAGCGGCAGCGGGGCGAAGGGCGTCCCACGCCCGTCGGCGCGCCGAGGGGCGCTGCTCGCGGGCCTGCTGAGCCTGGCGGCCGCCGCGTTCGTGGTGCTCGGTCCCGCGCGCGAACCGCTCGTCCAGGTGCTGAAGCTGCGGCCGGTGCCGGCACAGAAGCAGATCGCCGTGCTCTCGTTCGTGACCCCCGGCAGCGACCCGTCGAGCGAGGTCTTCTCCGACGGCATCGTGGAGATGCTGACGAGCCGCTTGACGCAGCTCGAGCGCTTCCAGGGTTCGCTGTGGGTCGTTCCCGCGTCCGAGGTGCGCCAGGCCAGCGTCACGAGCGCTGGCGCCGCCCGCCGCTTGTTCGGTGCGACACTCGTGATCACCGGCAGCGTCCAGCGTACCGGCTCGCTGGTGCGCCTCACGGCGAACCTCGTCGACGCCACGAGCCTGCGACAACTCCGCTCGATCGCCGTCGACGGACCCGTCGAGGACGCCTCGCTGCTTCAGGACGGTGTCGTGAGCCGCGTGGTCCAGATGCTCGAAGTGGAGCTCTCGCCCGAGGTGAAGCGCGTGCTCACTGCGGGCGGCACGTCGGTCGCCGATGCTTACCAGCTCTATGCCGAGGGCCGGGGCTATCTGCTGCGTTACGAGCAGGCCGAGAAACTGGAGACCGCCATCGGCCTCTTCCAGCAGGCGCTGCAGCGCGACCCGGCGTTTGCCCTCGCCTACGCCGGGCTCGGCGAGGCGTACTGGCGCAAATATGAGCTGGCGAGCCGGCCCGAATCGGTGGATCTCGCCCAGAAAGCCTGCCAGCGGGCCCTGGCGATCAACGACCTGCTGAGCCCCGTGCACGTGACGTTGGGCCTGGTTCACCTGGGCACCGGCCGCGCTGAGGAAGCGATCGCGGACTTCGAGCGGGCCCTGGCCCTCGACCCCGTGAGCGCCGACGCCCAGCTGGGTCTGGCCAAGGCGCAGGCCGCCCTCGGCCGACTCGCCGACGCCGAGGCGACGCACCGGAAGGCCATCGATCTGAAGCCGAGCTACTGGGGCGGATACAACGACCTGGGCGTCTTCTTCGTTCGTCATCAGCGATACGCCGAAGCGGAGGCCCCCTTCAGCAAGGTCATCGAGCTGACGCCAGACAACCCGCGCGGCTACAGCAATCTCGGTGCTGTCTACTTGTACATGGAGCGGGCGGCCGAAGCCGAGGCGATGCTGGCGCGCTCCGTAGCCGTGGCCTCCACGGCCGAAGCGCTCTCGAACCTCGGAACGCTCCAGTTCGCACGGGGTGGTTACCGCGAAGCGGCCCGCAGCCTCGAAAGAGCGGCAGCTCAGGCGCCGAACGATCACCGCGTCTGGCGGAATCTGGCCTCGGCGTACTACTGGACGCCGGGCCAGCGCGACAAGGCGCGCGCCGCCTACGCGCGTGCAGCGCAGCTCGCGGAAAAGGAGCGGGAGGTCAATCCACGGGACCCGGGCCTGCTGGTCCGCCTCGCCGACAGTCGCTCCATGCTGGGCGAAGCCGACGAAGCGCGCGCGCTCCTCGAGCAGGCCCTGACGCGCCCCCCTGCGGACGCGGGCCTGATGGTCCTCGCCGGGACCGTCTACGAGCAGCTCGGGGACCGCCCTCGGGCGCTCGAGTGGATCACGCGGGCGGTGGGGAACGGCTTCCCCTTGGCCGAAGTCAAGAATGATCCTGCGCTCAAGGCGCTCCTGGAGGACCCGCGGTTCAGGCTCCAGCCGGCGCCCAGGCCAGGTGCGAGCTCAAAGGAGGAATCATGACTGGTCCGAGCCGTGAGGTGGCTGCGTTCGAGGACACGGAGAAGAAGTTCCTGGTTCGCCCCGCGCACGTCCTGGTGCGCAAGGGCGAGACGATCACCTGGGTGAACTGCACGGAGAAGGCCCTCGAGCTCCATTCAGACCTGGGCGACTCGGAATCCAAACCGGGGGACGACCTGCAACTGACAATTGACGCCAGCGCAAAACGGGGGGCATACGCCTATACGCTGAAGGCCGGGGCGTTCGAATTCAACGGCGAGTCGAAGCCCGAAATCATCGTCAAGTAGGCGATCGGAAGCGACGGCGGCGGGTCCTGCGAGTTGCAGGTTCAGGTCCTGGGGCGTATCCTGGGGGCCTTCGGTCGAGCCATGCATCGCGTCCAGAAGCACCATCCGTATCGGCCGTCTCCGCGCGACGACGTCGCGCGCTAGCCTCCATTTCCGCGTCCATTTTTTCCGTTCCACGAAGCGGCAGTCTCTCGCTTCCGCCGAAGTCCGGCCGCGAGAGCCATTTGAGGAGGCGTAAAGAGATGACGACCCACGCACAAGAGCTGGACCGCTACCGGTCCCAGACGAAGAAGAGCTTCAAGATGTACGAGCGGGCCGACAAGGTGCTGCCGCTCGGCGTTTCGAGCAACTTCCGCACTTACGAGCCGTACCCGGTCTACATCGCGCGGGCCGAGGGCTCGAAAATGTGGGACGTCGACGGCAAGCAGTACACCGACTTCTCGATGTGTTTCGGGGCCCTGATGGTCGGCCATTCGCACCCG
>CAYTWT010000312.1:0-8140 GCA_964442185.1 uncultured Acidobacteriota bacterium | reverse complement strand
GAGGAGTACAACGCCCTCTACCGGAACGAGGGCTCTCACTTCACCGACGTTTCCTTCCGCTCGAAGACAGCACCCGCGAGCCTGCCTTACGTCGGCTGGGGCAACGCGTTCTTCGACTACGACAACGACGGCTGGGAGGACCTCATCGCCGTGAATGGCCACGTCTATCCACAACTGGACAAGGCGCGCTCCGGCGCCGCCGCCGGTTACCGGCAGCGGAAGCTGCTCTACCACAACCGCGGCGATGGCAGCTTCGACGAAGTGGCGGCTCAATACGGGGCGGTGCTGACGGAGGAGCGCGTGAGCCGCGGCCTGGCCATCGGCGACCTGGACAACGACGGCCGCCTGGACGTCGTCGTCAACGACCTCGACGGCAGCCCTCAGGTGCTTCACAACGAGCTCGCCGGCGCCGGCAACTGGCTGCTCGTGAAGCTCAAGGGCAAGGGCAAGAACACGAACGCGATCGGAGCGACGGTGCGGGTGCAAGCCGGTCCGCTGCGGCTGATGCGGCTCGTGCAAAGCGGCACGAGCTACCTGTCCCAGGACGACATGCGCCTGCACTTTGGGCTCGGCAAGGCGCTGCAGGCCGACGCGCTCGAGGTGCGCTGGCCCGACGGCACGATCTCCAAATTGGAGAGCGTGAAGGCCAATCAGATCTTGACTGTTGCCCAACCCTGATTTCTTTTCGTTGACTTGTTCGCCCCTAAGCGCATAGCCTACGCGGCCGAATGACCACCGGGACGTACTTCCTCGGAGTGGATCTGGGCGGAACCCAGATGCGCATGGGCGCCGTCTCGCCGGACGGACGGCTCGTCGGCGACGTGTTGTCGTCGCCCACCGGCCGCGAGTTCGGGGTCGAGACGCTGCGCGGCAGCCTGACGGAACTCACCAACCGGATGCGCGCCACCCTCAATGGCCATGAGATCACGGCCCTGGGTTTCGGGATCGCGGGCGTCGTGGGCCCGGGCACGGTCACCCAGCTGACCAACCTGCCGCTGCTGAGCGGCGTCGACCTCGAGGCCCTGCTCCGCGAAGCGTCGCCCTACCCGGTGGCGCTCGAGAACGACGCGCGCTGCTTTGCGCTCGCCGAGGCGCGCTACGGCGCGGGCCGCGGCGCGCGCAACGTCTGCGGCATCACGCTCGGGACTGGTGTCGGCTGCGGCGTGATCGTGGGCGGCCGCCCGCACCGCGGCGCCGCGAGCCAGGCGGGCGAGGTGTGGAACGTGCCGCTTCGGGGCCGGCACCTCGAACACTTCCTGGCCGGCTCGGGCGTCGTCCGTGGCTACGAGGCCGTGGGCGGGCAGGTCACCGCAGGGATCGACGCTGCCCAGATCGCCACACGCGCGCGCGGCGGCGACGCGGCCGCACTCGAGGCGTGGCGCTCGTTCGCCGAGGATGTCGCAACGCTCTGCGGCTTCGCGATCGGCCTCGTCGATCCCGAGCTGATCGTGATCGGCGGGTCGCTCGCGGCCGCGAGCGATCTGTGGCGGCCGGTCCTGGCCGCTCGCCTCGCCGAGCACAAGACGCCGATCGTCTTCTCACGGCTCGGCGCCGCGGCCGGCGTGATCGGCGCCGCCGCTCTCAATATCACCTCGGGGGGGTACGGAACCATGCACCCCCCCGCGCCCTTCGGGCTCCCCCCCAGCCGCTCCGCGCCGGAGTGAATCCAGCGCTCCGCTGCCCCCTAGAGGCCGCTGCGCTACATACCCGCGCGGGCGAGGTCCTTCCAGCCGATGAGGATGAAACCCTGCTTGCGCAGGAACTGGCGGAAGCTCTCGCTCTTGACCACGGCCAGGTCGCGCTCGCGCCAGGCGGCGCCCCAGTCCGGATGATCGGAAGTCGCGCCGCGCATCTCGTCGTCGTCGTAGCCGAGATGGACGATCAGCTCGTACACGCCGGGCGGCAGCGGCGTGAGCAGCTTCTCGTAGGCGCTCTGCCACTCGGCCGCCGGCACGTTCGGTCCATGCGACAGCACCGCATCGACGAGGGCGTCGGCCTCGGCCTTCGTCGCCCAGAGCGAAGCCGCGCCGCCGCGAGCGCCCGTCTTCTCGAGCAGCACCGGCAGGGCATAATCCTTCCCCATCCGTCGATAGACATCGAAGAGCGGCTCCGTCCGGAACAGCGCGCCCATGTGCGAGTCGAGGTGGGTGACGTGCACGCCCGCGGCGCGCGCCAGGTCGATCTGCGCGCGCAGCTCGCGATCGACCTCGGCCGGTTTCGCCTTCTCGGCGACGGTCGTCTCGACGAGCGGCAGGTAGCCAGCGGCGTCGAGCAGGCTCGGCACGGCGTCCCGGGGGCTGAGCGGCGCCCAGCGAAACGTCGTCCACTCGCTGTTGAGCGCCAGGTGGATGCCGAGATCCGCCTGCGGATGCGCCCGCGCCCACGCCGCCACCTCGGGGAACCACGGGCACGGCACCAGGATGCTCGAGGAAGTGATCCAGCCTTTCTCGAGCGCCTCGAGGGTGGCGCGGTTGACCGAGTGAGACATGCCGAGATCATCGGCGTGGATGATGAGCAGCCGCGCGTCCTTCGAGTGGCCGAGCCGCTCCTGGACCGTCTGGCCTTCAGCGTATGCCGCGAGCAACAGGCCAAGACAAGAAACCAGAGCCTTCATGCGACACCCCCGCTCGCGGCCGCGCGCAGCCCCTCGCGCAGTTCTTCGCGAGCCTGGTTCATGGCGACCAGCAGACATCCCCATAGCGGCGCCTCCTTGCCAAGTGCCGAGACCACGACCTCGCTCGGGCCCGGGACGACGCGGGCGACGATGCGCCGCACCTCGCGCACGAGCGGCTCGCCCTGGTCGACGAGCGCGCCACCCAGGACGACGAGCGACGGGTCGAGGACCAGGATCAGGTTGGCCGCCGCGATGCCGATCAGCGTGGCGGCCTCGTCGACCGCCTTGCGAGCCTGCGGGTCGCCTTGCTTCGCGGCCTCGAAGAGTTCGGTGACCCACTGGTCCGGATCGCGCGGCGCGACGTGCGGCCAGCGCGCGGCCAGGGCCTTGAGACCTGCCAGCGTCTCGAGGCAGCCCCGCGACCCGAAGTCGGTCTCGACGAACTGCGGGCCCATGCACATGAGCGCGATCTCGCCGGCCAGGAAGTGCTGGCCGCGGTGCAGCGCGTGGTCGACCACGATGCCGGCGCCGATGCCGGTGCCGAGCGTGATGAAGGCGCACGTGCCGTGGCCGCGGGCGGCGCCGCGCCAGTGCTCGCCGAGGACCGCCAGGTTCACGTCGTTCTCGACCACGACCGGAGCGCCGAGCGCGCGCTCGAGCCGCGCGCCCATCGGCACCTCGCTCCAACCCTTCAGGTTGGGAGCGAGCGAGACGATGCCGCGATCCCGGTCGACAGCGCCAGGAGCGCCCGCGCCCACCGCCAGCAACCGGCCCTGCGGGACGTTCGCCTCACGCAGCAGCCCCTGCAATTCGATGGCAAGGCGAGAGAGCAGCTCTCGCGGCTCCAGGTCCGCAGGTGTGGCGACCACGTGGTAAGCCAGGCGCTCACCGCGTAGATCGGCGACGGCGAGGCGTGTCTTGGTAGGCCCGAGGTCGATGCCGGCGACGAAGCCGTGGCGCGCGTTGAACTCCATGTGCGCGGGGCGGCGTCCACCGCTCGAGGGGCCGGCGCCGAGGTCCTTCAGCAGGCCGCTGTGGCTCAGGTGTGAGACGAGGCTGCCAACCGTCGGCGCTGAAAGGCCCGTGGCCTCGATCACTTCGGTGCGGGTGAAAGGCCCGTCGTGATCCATCGCGATGGCCAAGACGCTTTCGAGGTTGAGACCACGGAGCAGCGTTCCGACGGCAGCGCCCGGTCGCGGTTTCAAACGAGCGGTCCGACTCTTCGGCATGGTCCCCTTCCGGCTAGAGTCTAGCAATACTAAAACCACTTAAGAAAGTCTTGCCAAGCGGGTCGGATCCGGCTAACCTCGAAAAACTCTTAGGATCCACTCGGGAGGTCATGCATGCGCCGTTCTTTTTCCTGGCTCATGGTCGCGGCTTCGGTCCTGCTGTGTGGCGGCTCGCGCGCCGCTGCGGCCGACGGCCGGCTCGTGCTTCGGAAGGGTTGGGCCATCCAGTCGTCAGCGAAGGTCCAGGCGAAGGGCGAAACCATCTCGCGACCCGGCTACAAGGTCGAGGGCTGGTCCGTGACGAGCGTGCCCAACACCGTAGTCGGCGCACTGGTCGAGAACGGCACCTACCCTGATCCCTACTTCGGCATGAACCTGCGCAAGATCCCGGGCACTGAGTACCCGATCGGCCAACGCTTCACGCTCCTGCCAATGCCGGAGACGAGCCCGTTCAAACCGACATGGTGGTATCGCAAGGAGTTCGAGCTGCCGGCGGCCCTGGCTGGCCGCAGCCTGTTTCTCCACTTCAATGGCATCAACTATCGCGCGAGCGTTTGGTGGAACGGCACGCGCCTCGCGGGACCCGACGAGGTCGTGGGGACCTTCCGGCGCTACGAATTCGACGTGACGCGCCTCGCCCGTCCCGGAGAAGCCAACGTCGTCGCCGTGGAAGTCACCGCACCGGAGCCCGGCGACCTCGCCTTCATGTGGGTGGACTGGAACCCGACTCCGGCCGACAAGAACATGGGCCTGTGGGACGAGGTGTACCTGACCGACAGCGGCGCCCTCGCGTTGCGCCACCCGCATGTCGTCAGCAAGCTTCAGATGCCGTCGCTCGAGGCCGCGCAGGTGAGTGTCAGCACCGAGGTCTGGAACACCACCGACAAGCCGGCCAGCGGCATCGTGCGCGGCGCCATCGAGGGCGTTCAGTTCTCGAAGACGGTCTCGCTCGGACCGAAAGAGCAGACCACGGTCCGCTTCGCGCCCAGCGAGGTTCCCGGGCTCAACATCGCGAAGCCGCGGGTCTGGTGGCCTTACCGCATGGGCGCCCAGAACCTGTACGCCCTGGCGCTCGACGTCGACGTCGGCGGCGCCATCTCAGACCGCAAGGACGTGCGCTTCGGGATCCAGGAGATGTCGTCGGAGCTGACGCCGGCCGGCCATCGCATGTTCAAGGTGAACGGCAAGCCGATCCTGATCCGCGGCGGCGGCTGGGCCTCGGACATGATGTTCCGGCCCGCGACGCAAGGCCGGATCGAGACCGAGATGCGCTACGTGCGCGAGATGGGCCTCAACACGATCCGCCTCGAGGGCAAACTCGAGGGCGACCTGTTCTACGACCTCGCCGACCGCCTGGGCATCCTCGTGATGCCGGGCTGGTGCTGCTGCGACCTGTGGGAGCGCTGGAAGGACTGGGACGCCGAGGACTATCGGGTCGCGCCCGCCTCCCTCGACAGCCAGATCCTGCGGCTGCGCAACCACCCGAGCGTCATCGCCTGGTTCAACGGCAGCGACTTCGCCCCGCCCGCCGACGTCGAGAAGTCGTATCTCAACGTGATCCAGAAGCGCGCCTTCGACAAGCCGGTCGTGTCGAACGCGACGGACGCCGCCGGCATCGAGGGCCCCTCGGGCGTCAAGATGCGCGGCCCCTACGACTACGTCCCGCCGAACTACTGGCTCACCGACAAGGACCACGGCGGCGCCTTCGGCTTCGCGACCGAGATCGGGCCGGGCGGCGCGGTGCCGCCCATCGAGTCGCTGAAGCGCTTCGTGCCGGCCGACAAGCTGTGGCCGATCAACGAGTACTGGACCTTCCACGCCGGCGGCGACGAGTTCAAGGACCTCAAGCTGTTCATCGGCGCCCTGGAGGGCCGCTACGGCAAGGCCACGAGCCTCGAGGACTTCACGCGCAAGTCCCAGGCCCTCACCTACGAGGCCCAGCGCGCGATGTTCGAGGCGTACGCGCGCAACAAGTACACGTCCACCGGCGTCATCCAGTGGATGCTGAACAACGCCTGGCCGTCGATGATCTGGCACCTCTACGACTACTACCTGCGGCCGGGCGGCGGCTACTTCGGGACGAAGAAGGCCTGCGAGCCGCTGCACGTGCAGTACTCCTACGACGACCGCGGTGTGGTCGTCGTGAACGACCAGCAGGACTCATTAAGCGGCCTCAAGGTCTCCGCGACCCTCGTGAACCTCGACGGCACCACGAAGTGGAGCGCCTCGGGGGTGGTGGACGTGGGTCCCGACAAGGTCGCGAAGGCGCTCACCGTGCCGAAGGCGAAGAACCTGAGCACCACCCACTTCCTGCGCCTGCGCGCCGAGGACGCGAAAGGCCGGCTCGTGAGCGAGAACCTGTACTGGCTCTCGACCCGCGAGGACGTCCTCGACTGGAAGAAGACCCAGTGGTTCTACACTCCCACGAAGGTCCACTCGGACCTGACGGCCCTCACGACACTGCCGCCTACGACGCTCGCCGTGTCCTCACGCTTCGAGGACGCCGGGGCCGAGGGCCGCGCCGTCGTGAGCCTCGAGAACACCGGCAAGAGCGTCGCGTTCCAGGTGCGCCTCAAGGTGATGGATGCGAAGGGCGAGGAGATCCTGCCCGTGTACTGGGACGACAACTACGTCGCCGTCTTCCCCGGCGAGAAGCGCGAGATCAAGGTGACGTTCCCGAAGCGCGAGGACGGCGGCAAGCCCGCCGTGGAGTTCGAGGCCTGGAACGTCGCGAACGGAAGGAGCCAGTAGCCATGCTCGGGACCACACTCGCCGCCGCGGCTCTCGCCGCCAGCCTGGCCTCCACCACCGGCGCCGCGGCCCAGGGCGACGACGGCTATCGCTTCGTCGCCGGCCGCAGCGAGGAGAAGGCCGTCGCGTTCGCCGCCAACGCCACTGGCGTGAGCTTCGCGTGGCCGGCCACGAAGGACGCGGCCTGGGACACGGCCCTCATGAGCGCCCGCGTCACGGCCGAGGAGGGCGCTGCGGAACCATGGGTCGAGATGGTCGCAGGCTCCGCCCGCGCCAAGCTGTACCTCGACCCGCAGGCGAAGGGCCTGCGCTGGCTGAACCTGAGCGCGCTCAAGCCCCAGCTCTCGGTCGGCGCCTCCGTCGAGATCCAGGCCCACGGCGTCGCGATCGAGGCCGGGGCCGCGAGCCTGCGCGTGTTCGCGAACCGCCTCGACCTCTCGAAGCGGATCCTGATCGTGGCCCCGCACCCCGACGACGCGGAGATCGCGTCCTTCGGCCTGTACTCCGGCCGCAACGCGTCGATCGTGACCGTGACGTCGGGCAACGCCGGCGACGCGAACTACGCCGACGACTTCCCGGATCCCGCCGAGCAGTACCTGTTCAAGGGCTACATCCGCGCGGTGGACAGCGTGACCGTGCCCTGGCAGGGCGGCATCCCGCCCGAGCGCTGCCTGAACCTGGGCTACTTCGACGCGCGCCTCAAGACTATGCACGGCAAGCCCAACGAAACGATCCCCGAGCTCTACGGCCCGAACACCGACGTGGCGCCCTACCGCCGCGCGAACGTGAGCCGGCTCCTGGCGAAGAGCTCGGGCCCGAACCGCTGGTCGAACGTGGTGGACGACCTACTGGAGATCCTGAAGAAGGTCAAGCCCGAGATCGTGGTGATGCCGTACCCGCAGCTCGACACCCACGCCGACCACCAGTATGCGACCGTGGCCCTCGTGAAGGCTCTCGAGCGCTACAAGGAGTCGCCCACGTTCCTGCTCTACACGAACCACGCGTTCCGCAATCTCTACCCGTTCGGGCCCGCCGGGACCGGCATGTCGCTGCCGCCCTTCTCGGAGATCGCGCTGCCGGTCGAGTCGGTGTTCTCCCACACCATGAGCAAGGAGCTGCAGCGCCGCAAGCTCTACGCCCTCGAGTCGATGCACGACCTGCGGCTCTCCCCCACCGAGCAGAACGGCTGCCTGCCGCCCGGCACGCCGCCGAAGCGCCCCGACTACCCGCGTATCAGCGCCGGCGACTACTTCCGTCGCGGGCCGCGCGCCGAAGAAGTATTCTTCGTCTACGGTCGGGACGGCGTGCGTGAACTGATCCGGGAATTCCTCAAGAGGGAGACTGCCCAGTGAGCGAAGCCCTGGCGCCGGCGGGAGTCGGCAGCCTCAAGCGCACCCTGACGCTGTGGGACCTCGTCTTCTACGGGGTCGTCATCATCCAGCCCGTGGCGCCCATGGGGATCTTCGGGGTCGTGAGCATGGAGGCGCGCGGACACGTCGTCACCACGATTCTGATCGGGCTGTGCGCGATGCTGCTCACGGCCTTC
>CAYTWT010000311.1:0-8756 GCA_964442185.1 uncultured Acidobacteriota bacterium | reverse complement strand
CTCGAGCGCGTGGTTGTCCGGGTCCTTGAAGTAGAAGGCCTCGATGCCGGCGGCCGCCGTGATGTACGCGGGCAGCTTCTGCGGCCCGGTCGAGGCATGCGCCACCTTGAACTCGCGCAAACGTGCGTAGGCCTTGGCCATGTCGCTCACGATGATCGCGACGTGCTGGAAGCTTCTGTCGTTGCTGCGGGCATCGGCCGGGATGGGCCGCCCGCGCGGCGCCAGGTATTCGTGCAGCTCGAGCTGTTCGTCGCCCAGCTTCAGCCGCATCACCCGCAGACGAAGGCCGAAGACGCCCTGGAGTCGCTCATAGTCGGCCCCCGTGACCTCGACATCGGACAGCTTCTCGAACGTGAGCACGCGGGTGAAGAAGTCCACCGAGCGGTCCATGTCGGAAACCGTGACCGCCACGGCCTCGACCGCGGTGACGCGCGGGGACTCGGCAGCGGCCGGAAAGGCGGCGGGGAGCGAAACTGCAAGGGCCAGGAGGAATCGGCTCACAGGCGCTGCTTCAACTGGTCGCCGACGCGCAATGCGTTGGCCATGATGGTGAGGGCCGGGTTCACGGCGGCACTCGAGACGAAGAAGCTGCCGTCCACGACGTACAGGTTGTCCACGTCGTGCGCCTTGCAGTTCACGTCGAGGGCCGATTTCTTCGGATCGGTGCCGAAGCGGATCGTGCCGTTCTGGTGGGCGACGCCCGCGAGCGGGATCTTCTGGCCCAGGAACAGGCTGCGCCCGAACAGGCCCTGGTGGCAGTTGTGGCCGTGAACGGCGCACTTGCTCTGGCCCTTCATGAGCTCCTCGAGCTTGGCCCGCAGCCGCTTGTGGCCCGCTTCGTTGTTGGGCTTGTACGACAAGACGATGTTGCCCTGCTTGTCGAGGCTGACGCGGTTGTTCGGATCCGGAAGGTCTTCCGACGTCATCCAGAAATCGAGCGAGTGCTTCGCCATCAAGTCCAGCGTGAAGCCCGGCGTGAGCGGCGGCGCCCCCGCGCTGAGCGCCACGCCATCGAGCTTGCCCACGAACGAGATGTGCCCCATCGGGAACTCCCAGGCTTTCGAGGCGAAGTAGAAGTCGTTCACCGCGAGGGTCTTCTGGAAGATGGTGGGGTTCGGGCACTTGGACACGGCGAGCAGCACCGAGTTGATGTGGCCCATGTAGTGGCGGCCCACCACGTCGGAGGCGTTCGCGAGGCCGCTCGGATGCTTGTCGCTCGCCGACCGTAGCAACAGCGCGGCCGAGTTGATGGCGCCAGCGGCGACCGCGACCACATCGGCCGAGTACGTCTCCGTCGCACCGTTGCGTTCGGCGACGACGCCCGTGACCTCGCGGCCCGAGGCGCTGGTCTCGAGGCGCGCGACGTAGGCGTTCGTGAGCAAAGTGACGTTCGGGTACTCGAGCGAAGGCTCGACGCCGATCGTGTGCGCGTCCGCCTTGGCGCCCACCAGGCAAGGATAGCCGTCGCAGGTGGCGCAGCGGATGCACAGGCTCTTGCGCGGGTCGTTCTCGGCCAGGCGAATGCCGAGCGGCACGTGAAACGGCGTGACGCCCTGGCGCGCGAAGTCCTCCGCGAGGTCACGAATTCTAGGCTCATGGCTGACCGCCGGGTGCGGATACGGCGCGCTGGCCCAGGGGTCGGTCGGGTCTTCGCCGCGCGTGCCGTGGACGTGGTAGAGCTGCTCGGCCTGCGTGTAGTACGGCTCGAGGTCGTCGTATCCGATCGGCCACGGCGGCGAGATGCCACCGTGGTGCCGCAGCTCGCCGAAATCCTCCTTGCGGAGCCGGAACAGCGCGGCGCCGTAGAACTTGGTGTTGCCGCCGACGTAATAGTTCGTGTGCGGGTGGAGCGGTTTGCCTTTGCTGTCGGACCAGACTTCCTTGGTGTTGTACCGGGCGTCGACGTTGACCGCCTTCGAGTCCCAGTTCTCGCGCTCGCGCCTCACGAAGTCGCCACGCTCCAGGACCAGGATCTTCTTGCCGGTCGGGGCCAGCCGCTGGAGCAGTGTCCCACCCCCGGCCCCGGTTCCGATGATGATCACGTCGTAGCGGCCATTGGTGCCCAAGGGTTGCCTCCGGTCATGGGATCGCTGCCACAGCGCAACGCATTCCCGTCGAGCCGAGGATCTCAGGGTGGAAGCGGCGAATAACCCTTGACGTTCGCCTTTTCTTCGCTTATGGTTCGTGGGTCTTCAGCAAAGGAGAAGCGATGAGCAATCTCAACTTCTGTCTCGAGAGGCGCAAGGCCGAGTTACCGGCGTTCGTCAAAGTGTTGAAGGCCGTGCCGCAGGGAGGGCGCGACTATCGGCCGGACCCCAAGGCCCGCACGGGGGCCGAGCTGGCCTGGATGCTGGCGGCCGAGGAGGCTTCGCTGCTGGCCCTTCTCGACACGGGCACGATCGACTGGAAAGAAGAGCCACCGCCCGGAAGCGTCGACCAGATCGTAGCCACCTACGAGCGCAGCGCCGCCATGGTCAACGACCGGCTTGCGAAGCTCGACGAGGCTGGCTGGCAGAAGCCAGGCCGCTTCTTGATGGGCGGGGCCGAGGTGTGGAAGGACACGCTGGGAAACATGTTCTGGGGCATGCTGTTCGACGCCATCCACCACCGCGGCCAGCTCAGCACCTACCTGCGCCCGATGGGTAGCAAGGTGCCGTCGATCTACGGCCCGTCCGCCGACGATTCCGGGCAGTAGCCGGGCTAGACGGCCTGACAGAAGATACAGCGGTGGTCGTTGCCGTGATGCAGCTTGGCGCAGTGCTTCGCGCGGCCCTGGGTCACCCGCGTGAAGACCTCGGCGGCGAGCAGCATACCCAGCGGCGGCGCGACCAGGTAGAGCCACAGGCCGGTGAAGTCCATGGCCGGGATCGCTGACGCCAGCGTGCGGGCGGGATTGAGGCTCATGCCTGAGAGCGGCTCCTCGAAGGTGATGTAGGTCGCGACGAGGCCACCCGCACACAGGCCGGTCAGGCGCTCGAACGAGCTGCTCGAGACCGCGAGGATCGTGGTCATCATCACGAATGCGATTGCCAGTTCGGAGCCGAAGGCCAGAGCAACGCCCGCGTGGGGAGCCGTGACCACGTAGTGCACCGACGAATCCGCGAGCCGATGGCCGAGCAGGAGCCGCGAAAGCAGGACCCCGGCGAGACCGCCTGCCAGTTGCGCCAGCGCGTAGCACACCGCGTCCCAGGACCTCACCTTGCCCAGGCGCAGAAACGCGAACGTGACGGCCGGGTTCAGGTGCGCGCCGGAGCGCTTGCCCCAGGGCGAATAGATCAGGGCCACGGCGGTCAGGCCCATGGCCGCGCCCATCAGCGCGCGCCGGCCGAGGCCGTCGGCGATGGCCTGGGCAACCGGCGAAGCCGGATGCCACAGAAGCGTCCCAAAGACACAGGCCGAGACCATGAAGGCGCCAAGGCCGAAGGCCTCCATCAGGTACTCGGGCCAGTGGCGGCGCAGCGCACCTGACATCAAGCGACCCGGGGCCGCGCCGCCGCGCGCAACGCCGTGCGCTGCCATCGACGCTGCCAGCTCGGCGCCGAGGGCCGGGGCTCGAAGGCCTCGACCAGCTCCGTGCTCGCCACCAGCGCGAGCTGCATCAGGATCCACGGCATACCCGACCACGCTCTCGACATGGCTGCTCCCCCCTGCTCACTTCGATGCCGGGGGCAGCGGATCCGTTACCGGGCGAGAACCACGCGCTGCAGGCGCAGCGCCTCGCTCACCGACCACGCCTGGAACGGGCAGCCGCCGGGGCGATGCGGCGCATCGCCGCCCGCGACCTCGGAGAGGTGGCCGATGCCCGCCTCGTCGAGATGCCGGAGCAGCGGCTTTAGAAAGCGGTCGCGGGCTTCGGCGCGAGCTCCCACGGACTCGCCCCGCACGCGGACCCAGGCCTCGGCGAAGGGCCCGATCAGCCAGGGCCAGACCGTGCCCTGGTGATAGGCGCCGTCGCGCTCGCGCGGGCCGCCCTCGTAGCTGCCCGCGTAGTCCGGCTCATCCGGCGCGAGCGAGCGCAGACCGAGCGGCGTGAGCAGCCGCTCCTCGACGGCGTCGACGACCCGCCTGGCGCGCTCGCCGTCGAGCAGCGCAAACGGCAGCCCGCCGACCGCCAGGATCTGGTTCGGCCGGAAGCTCCAGTCCATATTGCCCGCCTCGTGGCCGGCATCGACCACATCGGCGAGGAAGCCCCGCGTTTCGCTCCAGAATCTTTCCGCGAACGCCTTGCGGGCGCGCTGGACCGGCTCACGCCATTTCGCATCGAGTAGCGCACCGATCTCCAGAGCGTTGATCCAGAGTGCCTCGATCTCGACCGGCTTGCCGATGCGCGGCGTCACGACCCAGTCGCCCACCTTGGCATCCATCCAGGTGAGCTGAACGCCCGGCTCCCCCGCCGCCAGAAGTCCGTCGGCGTCCATGCGGATGCCATGGCGCGTGCCCTTCGCATAGCCCTCGAGGATCGCGAGCACGGCGGCCTGCAGGCATTCACCCTTGCCCCCGCACTCCTTCCAGGTCTGAGCGCCGCGCCGCCCAGCCGTCGCCTTCAGGTATTCGTGGACCGAGATCACGTACCACAGAGCCGCATCGACCGCGTTGAACTCCGGCGCGTCGCCCTGGTCCTGGAAGCGGTTGGGAAGCATGCCCTGCGAAACCGCATGCGACCACTCCATCAGGATGTCGCGCGCTTCGTCGAAGCGGCCCGTGGCCAGAGTCAGCCCGCGTAGCGCTATGAACGTGTCGCGGCCCCAGTCGGTGAACCAGGGATAGCCGGCCACCACGGTCTGTCCGTCGCCTCGCTTGACCAGATACGCGTCGGCCGCTCGGTCGAGGCGCGAGGGGAAGGAGGCTCGGCGCCGCCGCTCCGAAGCACGCAGCTCGGCCAGTAGCGCCTGGGCCGAAGGGGCCGAGAGCAGCTTCCCCGCAGCCTCGCCTTCGGCGCCGAAGAGCAGCACTGCCTCGCCGCGCTCCAGGTCGAACCGGAACGTCCCGGGCGCCGCGAGGTCCTCGACGTAGTCGAGACCACGGCGGCGCTCCTCTTCGTAGAGAAAATTCCGGTACCAGTTCGGCTCGGCGAAATAGCCGCCGTTTGCCAGCGCCGTCACTCCGGGCACCGATCCGTACATCTTCCAGGTGAGCGTGTCGCCGCGCGCGTCTGCCTCGAAGCGGAACTCGCCGTTTTCGTGATGCAGCGCGTGGTAGTCGCGGCCCGAGAGGAACGGGCGGAGGCTCAGCGTCGCCGGCTTCTTCTCGCCCACGAGGCGCCACGAGAGCGCGACGATAGGCAGGCCCTTCGGCACGAACAGCTCGTGCTCCAGGCGTGTGCCGTCCTCGAGCTCGAAAGTGAATCGCGGCCACGGATCCGGAGCGAACGCCGTCACCCGCCTGTCGCCGTCCGGACTCACGGCGTCGGGCGCGTAGCGCTGGGCCGAGAGCGCGTAGCGGCCCTGCTCTGTGTCGACGAACGCATCCAGGCCGCTCACCAGGACATGGCGGCCCGTGGGCGGGGTCGCCGCCGCGAGCAGGAGCGCATGGTAGCGGCGCGTGCGGGGGCCCCCGACGGTGCCGGAACTGAAGCCGCCGAGGCCGTCCGCTTCGAGCCATTCGGCATCCTGGGCCGGCAGCGTCATCGCGGGGCCCTGGCCTGCGCGTCTTCCCCGTGGGCGTGGGCATGCGTGTCGTGGCTGTGCCCGCCGCCGCGTTGTTTGGCGAGCTCCTCGACACAGCGCACCACGAGTGCCGTCCAGCCGGTCTGGTGCGAGGCCCCGACGCCGCGGCCGTTGTCGCCGTGGAAGTATTCGTGGAACAGCACCAGGTCCTTCCAGTGCGGATCCTCGGCAAAGCGCCGGTCGTCGCCGTGGCAGGCGCGGCGGCCGCCCTGGTCGGCGATGAAGATCCGGGCCAGGCGGCCCGAGATCTCGTCCGCGACTTCGCCCAGGTCCAACATCCGACCTGAGCCCACCGGGCACTCGACCTTGAGCGAATCCCCGTAGAAGTGATGGTAGCGCTCGAGGGCTTCCACGAGCAGGAAGTTCACCGGAAACCAGACCGGGCCGCGCCAGTTCGAGTTGCCGCCGAACAGCCCGCTCGAACCCTCGGCCGGCACGTAGTCGACGCGGTGCTCCTCGCTTCCGACCTGGAACACGAAGGGATGGTCCTTGTGGTAGCGCGAGACCGCGCGGATCCCGTGGGGCGAGAGGAACTCCTGCTCGTCGAGCAGGTAGCGCAGCACCCGGACCAGGCGCTGCTTCGAAGGGATCGCGAGCAGTCGATGGCCGTGGTGGCCCTGGCTGCCGGGCTCCTGCATGTAGGCGATGTGCCGCGAGAGGTCCTTGCGGTTCTCGAGGAACCAGCGCATCCGCTTCTTGAAGCCGGGCAGCTTGTCGATGACCTCGTCCTCCAGGATCTCGGCCGCGAACAGCGGGATCAGGCCGACCATCGGGCGGGTGCGCAGCGGCACGCCCTGGCCCTCGACGTGAAGCTGGTCGTAGTAGAAGCCGTCCTGCTCGTCCCACAGGCCCGTGCCGCCGAGGTTGTTCATGGCGTCAGTGATGGCGATGAAGTGCTCGAAGAACTTCGACGCCAGGTCCTCGTAGGCCGCGTCCTGGCTCGCGAGCTCCAGCGCCATCGACAGCATCGTGGAACAGTAGAAGGCCATCCACGCAGTGCCGTCGGCCTGCTCGAGATGGCCGCCGGTAGGCAACGGCTTCGAGCGGTCGAAGACGCCGATGTTGTCGAGGCCCAGGAAACCGCCGGCAAACAGGTTCTTGCCTTCCTCGTCCTTCCGGTTCACCCACCAGGTGAAGTTGATCAGCAGCTTCTGGAAGACGCGTGCCAGGAACAGCCGGTCGCGCTTGCCGCGCGCTCCGGTCATCTTGTAGACGCGCCAGCAGGCCCAGGCGTGGACCGGCGGGTTCACGTCGCCGAACGCGAACTCGTAGGCCGGCAGTTGCCCGTTCGGGTGCATGTACCACTCGCGCGTGAAGAGCACGAGCTGTTCCTTCGCGAAGTGCGGGTCGATCGCCGCGAACGGAATCATGTGGAAGGCCAGGTCCCACGCCGCGTACCACGGGTACTCCCACTTGTCGGGCATCGAGATGATGTCGCGGTTGTGCAGGTGTCCCCACTCGGCATTGCGGCCCTGGCGGCGCGCTTCCGGCGGTGGCGGCTGGCCCGGATCGCCCTCGAGCCATTCCTTCACGACGTAGTGGAAGAACTGCTTCGACCAGAGCAGGCCCGCGTAGCCCTGGCGCGCCACGCGTCGTTCGTCTTCGGTGAGGTGGGCGCTGCGCGAGGCGTAGAACTCGTCGGTTTCACGCAGCCGTGATTCGAAGACCCAGTTGAAGGCGTGGCCGAAGGGGGTCTTGGGCGACTCGTCTTCGGCGAAGAGCCGGAGCATCAGCGTCACCTGACCCCCCGCTGGCACCTCGAGCTTGTAGAGCGCCGCCGCCTTGGTTCCAACCTTGTCCGGGTTCACGGCGCCCTGCTTGCCGTGGACCACGTACTCGTGGAAGGCGTCCTTCACGTACGGGTTGGTGTTGCCCGCGCCGTAGAGCCGCGCGCCGTTCGTCTCGTTGTCGGTGAACAGGAACTCGGGCGCCTTGCCGTCCGGTCCCGGCGCAGTGGCGAAGCGCATGCGGCCCAGGGTTTCGTGCTCCGCGACGAGCGTCCCGTCCTTGCCGACGGCGATGCTCGGCTTGGGCCAGTGACCCTCGCCTGCTCGGCCCCACGACCAGGTGTTGCGGAACCACAGCGTCGGCAGGACTTGCAGCGAGGCGGCCTCGGGTCCGCGGTTCGCGATCGTCAGCTTGATCAGGATGTCGTTGGGCGAGGCCTTCGCGTACTCGGCGAAGACGTCGAAGTAGCGATCCCCGTCGAAGACGCCCGCGTCGCTCAGCTCGAACTCGGGGTGGCCGTAGCCGCGTTGGCGGCTCTCGCTCAGCAGCCGGGCGTAGGGGTACTCGGCCTGCGGGTACTTGTAGAGTGCCTTCATGTACGAGTGGGTGGGCGACGAATCGAGGTAGAAGTAGTGCTCCTTCACGTCCTCACCGTGGTTGCCCTCGGGACCGGTCAGGCCGAAGAGACGTTCCTTGAGGATCGGGTCCTTGCCGTTCCACAGCGCGAGCGCGAAACACAGCCGGGCCTCGCGATCGCTGATCCCGAGCAAGCCATCTTCGCCCCAGCGATAGGCGCGGCTGCGGGCGTGGTCGTGCGGCAGGTAGTCCCAGCAGGAACCGCCGGGCGAGTAGTCCTCGCGCACCGTGCCCCATTGCCGCTCGGAAACGTACGGCCCCCAGCGCTTCCAGTTCTTCTCGCGGCGCGCGTCTTCCTCGAGACGGATCTTCTCGGCCGGAACCGGCGCCACCGTCACTTCGGGGTGACTCGCCTTCGTTGGGCCCCCACCCTCGCGTCCGTCGCGCTCGTTCATCCGCACCTCCCAACGCCCGAACTGACGGATTGTCGTGGCCATGGTGTCAGGCTGCCTTTCGTGATTCAACGCAGGAGACCTTGCCACCAAGACCGCGGGGCGCTCGCTGCGGCAGCGGGCCCGACGGGCGCAGTGTCAGGAAGGCGTGGCTAGGGGCGGTCATTGCTGTGCTGAACGCGCTCGCGGCGGCCGCTATTCCCATGAACAGCGTGGGAATGGCCGCGGGCCGTGCTACGTTACGACCACCGTAGTCAAGGAGGCCCACGTGGACTTGAGCCTGAAGGGACAGCGCGCGCTCGTGACCGGCGCGAACTCTGGCATCGGAGCCGGC
>CAYTWT010000310.1:0-3220 GCA_964442185.1 uncultured Acidobacteriota bacterium | reverse complement strand
CTACGAGCAGTCGCTCGGGGTGAACCCCTTCCACTACGGTTTCGTCGGCGGCACCGATAGCCACAACGGCACGCCCTCGAACGTCGATGCGGACAACTTTGCGGTCGGCAGCCACGGGGCGGGCGACGGCACGGTCGAGCGGCGCCGGACGAGCGAGATCGGCGGTTGGCTCAGGGCAAGGACCTGAACCCCGGCTCGCTGACCGGCGTCTGGGCGCCCCAGAACACCCGCGAGGCGATCTGGGACGGCTTGAAGGCCCGCGAGACGTTCGCCACGAGCGGGCCGCGGATCAAGGTGCGCTTCTTTGGCCGTCTCGGCGCGGGCACCGCGCCGGCCGACGCGAAGAGCCTGGTCGAGAGCGGCTACGCGCGGGGCGTTCCCATGGGCGGAACGCTCCAGGGCGGCAGCGGCGTCCCGAGCTTTACCGTCTGGGCGATGAAGCGCCTCATCGACCGTTATGGTGAGGTTGGCCATTGCTCAGAACCACGGATTCAGAGTAGCACGGGAGGCGCCGCTCGGAACCATCCGGCCGTTCGAGGCTGAAGAGGGCGACTGGTCACCGTTCTTCGTGTGGAAGAGCAATCGGCCATCGGAGGACTCGCGAGCGAGGAAGCGGAGAAGCGAAGGGCCGAATCGGGGTGCCGCTCGGGCTGCCCGCTGGCGGCATTCCTTCTCTACCGTAAAGCAAGGACATGTGCATCTCGTGCGGCAACTGCTCGACCTATTGCGAAATGGGTATCGACGTCCGCCAGTACGCGCGGCGCAGGCTCAGTCTGGAGTTCGGAACGGGTCGACGACCTTGGCCCCGGTCTTACGGAAGTCGAGTACGTTGCGGGTCGCGACCGCGACGCCATGCGTGAGAGCCGTGGCGGCGATCATGCCGTCCAGCAGGGGCACCGGGTCGCCCTTTTGCTTCAGGTCGACGACGAGCCGCGCCCATCGTCTGCTGACGGCAGTGTCCCACGGCAGGCACTCGATGGCCTCTGCCAGCGCCTCGAACCATTCCTCGAGGCGTGTTCGCCTGCGTCCCGAGGGGAGGGCCTGAACCCCGATGCACAGCTCGCCGAGGATGATCGAATCCACGACGATCTCACTCTCGTGCTTGTGCAGCCAGTCGATCACCCGAGGCTCGGGCGCCGGCTTGGTCGGCTCGCTGAGCACGTTGGCATCGACGAGGTACCTCACCCAAGCCTTGCCACGTGGATGCCGTCGGTCGTTTCCGTCCGGTCCATCGGCTCGAACCAGCCCCTGACTGGGCAGGCGAGAAGCAGATCGACCAGCCCCTCGTTCCGGCGGCGGGTCGTTCGCGTCAATCGGTACTCACCACGGTCGATTCTTTCGATCTCGAACTTCTGGCCAGGTCGGACATCGTCCTGCTGGCGGATCTCGGCGGGCAGCACGATCTGGCCCTTGCTGGAGACAGTCGTCTTCATAGTTGGGTAAGATATCGTCTTACGAAGCTTCGGTCAAGACGTCGCGGTCCGGGGCGCCCCTGGCGGCCCGTTCACGAAGAGCGCGACCCGGGAGCTTAGTGGTTCAGGCCCGGAACCCGCGGTCCCAGGCGAACACGATGGCCTGGGTCCGGCTCCACACCCCGAGCTTGCCGAACAGGTTCGAGACGTGGTTGCGCACCGTCTTCTCCTGAAGGGCCAGGTGCAGCGGGCTTGATCTGATACTTAGCGCTAAGTATAATCCTCCATGAATTCTCGTCAGATGGCCAAGGCGCTCGGCCGTCGCGGGGGACGGATACGCGCGATGCGGCTGCCCGCCAGGGACCGAAGGCGGATTGCATCCCTCGGGGGAAAGGCACGATCGAGCTCGCTCCAGGCGGCCCGGCGCATCGCCGCAAACCTCCGGTACGCCGCCCTCCTCCGGGACCTGCAGGGCCAATCCACCGACGTGGCGCGACTGGGCGCCTTCGAAGGCCGCTTGCCCGGCATCTACCCCGCCGAGCAGTGACATGGCCGGCTCGTCGGACTTTCTCGACGAGGTCGCTGCGATCGTCAAGGCGTTGCGCGCCCTCGGGTTCGAGCCGGTACTGGTGGGCGGTATGGCCCTCGTCATACTCGGATCGCGAAGGGTCACACGGGATTTCGACTTCGTTATCGCACAGCCGGTTGACCGTCTCGAAGGGATGATCGATGTGTTCTACGATCGCGGCCTCGAGCTGGCCTCCCGCCTGAGTGCCGAGGGAGACGTCATCTCGACCATCCGCAACCGGAGGGTCGCGTCGGTCCGGCTCCGCTTGGACGCTCCCTCCAGCGCCTACTTTTTCAATACCCGGACGGGCTTGCGGGTCGATCTCCTGTTCGACTTCCCCATCCCCGCCGCGACTCTCGCGGACCGCGCGACGCGAACGAGGGTTCGCTCCCACCTTTTTCACGTCGCATCGGAGCAGGATCTTCTGCGGCTCAAGAAGATCGCCAAGGCGCGCCGCTCCTCACCGGGCGACGCCCAGGACATCGCCTTTCTCGAAGCGCGACGAAGGGCCTCCGAGTAGTCACCCGCCACTTCTGGGGGGTCTCCTAGAACACGGGCGTGCTATTCAGCGCCACCACCATGAACTCGGCCAGAAGCTCGCCGAGCCTGTAGCCGAGGGGAGTCCGATCCGGGTCTACTCGGTCGACCTGTAGAGCGGTTCGCGCTTCGGGCGATCATTCGCGGATGGCTGGCCCGGGCGCCAAGGCCGCTTGAACAGACGTACGGGAAGTCGTACGATTGGGCCGAGGTCCTGAAGATGATGACGATCAGCGCAAGCGAAGCCCGCGCGCGGCTCTACGGTCTGCTGGACGAAGCCGCGGAGTCCGGCGAGGCCATCCAGATCACCGGCCGGCGGAACAACGCGGTTCTAGTGTCAGAGCGCGACTGGCGAGCGATTCAGGAGACGCTGTACCTCCTTTCCATCCCGGGCATGCGGGAATCCATTCGCAAGGGCCTGAAAACCCCGGTCAAGAGGTGCTCCACCGAGCCTGGCTGGTGAACCAAGGCTGGCGGATCCTCTACACGCCTCAAGCACAGAAGGACTCGCGGAAGCTGGCTCACTCGGGCCTCCGCCCACGGGCCGAGAAACTCCTGGCCCTCCTCGCTCGCGACCCGTTCGAGGTGCCGCCTCCCTTCGAGAGGCTCCTGGGTGACCTGAAGGGCGCATACTCACGCCGCATCAATATCCAGCATCGCCTGGTTTATCAACTCCTCGAACGGAAGCGGGTCGTCAAGATTC
>CAYTWT010000309.1:0-12288 GCA_964442185.1 uncultured Acidobacteriota bacterium | reverse complement strand
GGCGGCAGGTTCCACTCGAGCATGGACTTCACGTAGTTGCGCCCCGAGATCTCGTTGATCGGGGCGCCGGGGAAGGCGTATTGGGCACGGTAGCGTTTCTCGTCCCGGTGATCGACCCAGTTGTTCCCGAAACCGCCGAAGAAGAAGTTCGAGTACGGCTGCTCGACGTCCCCCGGCGCGATGCCGGCGGAGTTGCGAAGCCACACCGAGGAGTGCCGGAGCGGGAGCCCGAATCCGAGGTCGAGGTCGGCGTAGGTCGCGAAGTAGCCGCGGCCCTCGGCGACGTCCCCGCTGACCACGAGGTCCCACTCGCGCCCCTTCTCGTCGTCCACGTAGCCGAGGGAGTTCCGCACGTAGCGGCCGTGCAAACGCGCCGAAGACTGGAACAGCTTGTCCGACGTGACGGCCACACCCTGGTAATCAGGCAGCTCCTCGAGATCGCCCCAATACTCGGCGCGCACCTTCAGGTCGATTGTCCGCGGCGTGTCGTAGACGAGGGTCCGGTCGTAGCCCAGCCCGAAGGCGTAGCCCTTGCGGCTCGTCTTCGTGGGGCCGAAGAGGTCGTAGAAGTCGGCGGGGTTGTACTTGGCGCTGAGGCTCCAATCGTAGCGCCGGTAGTCGAGCCGCCCGTGGAAGCGCTCGTCGTCCGGCAGGCCGTCGTTGACGGAGTAGGAAGCCGAGAGCGCGATGTTGTTGAGGTTCAAGGGGTCCGAGAAGTTGAAGCGCAGGCCAGGCGCCGCGCTGTCCTTGTAGCCCTGTACGACGGGGTAGAGCGACTCCAGGCCGATGCCCGAGAACGAGCGGTAGGGGCCGTCACGCTTCACCAGGCTGTCGAGGGGGATGGCCGCCGGCGAGCCGACCTTCCACTCCTTCAGGACCGGGTAGGCCTCGGCGAGCTCCTGGCCGAAGAAGGTGATCGCGCTGACGTCCTGGAGCGGCTTTGCTTCGATGAGTGTCGGCACGAAGCCTTCGCCGGTGTAGCGGAACACCAGGAGCTCGTCCCCACCCAGAGGGATCGGGCGGAAGAAGCCGGTCTCGGTGTTGCTGACCGCCTCGAGGGCCCCCGTCTCGATCTCGTAGCGGAAGATGTTCGCGGCTCCGGTGTAGTAGGTGCTGCCGTAGAGGTAGCGGCCGTCCGCCGAGAACACGAAACCCTGCGGGATCGCGGCTCCGAAATCGAACTCCTTCACCGGCGTGGGATTCTTCGCGAGCAGGGCGTCGATGCTCAGGACCTGTACCGACTGCTTGCCCGTGATGGCGGCGTGGGTGAGCGAGAGGCGCTTGCCGTCCGGCGAGACGTCGAGGTCGTACGCAACCTCGCCGTAAGGCCAGGTGTGCACCTGCTTCCACTCCTTGTAGGGGTGCGGGATGCGCACCAGGGTGCACGCGCCGTTGTAGATGCGGATGCCCCACAGCGAGCGGTCGGTGCGCGAGAACGCGAGGTCGCCGATGCGGGCGTCCTTGAGCAGCACGCGGGTCTTCTTCGTGCGCGGGTCGAGGGCCACGATGTCGCGGAAGCCCACGTTGTCGGTGGTGTAGAAGAGCGTCCGTTCGTCGGGGTCGAAGGCCAGGGAGGCGACGGCGTAGAGGCGCGGTTGCTTCACGTCGCGCAGCTTCGCGACGGATCCGTCCGCGAGCGAGATCGCGGCCACGTGCCCCACGATCCCCGGGTAGTTGAGTGCGGCGTAGAGCGTGCGGCGCTCCGGATCCACGAAGCCCCGGGAGATGGAGCCGAGGGCCTGCTTCGAGATGTCCTTGTGAGGCGTCGTGGGGTATTGCCGAATCGCCTCCAGGTTCTTCTGCTGGAAGGCATGCTCGGACTTCACCCATTCGCGCCAGGCGTCGTCCAGGGACGTCCCGAAGACGTGCCGGAAGTCGCTGGAGTAGTACGCGTGGCTTCCTTTGCCGCGCGTGAACCAGCGGACGAGGGTGTCGGGGGAGTAGTGACCGGCGAGCCAGCTCATGAACCGCGTTCCGTACAGGTACGAGTTCGTCTCGGTTTGGAAGTCGATCTTGGTCCCCTCGGAGGCCAGGCCGAGCGGGTCGTAGAAGCGGCTGCCGTCCCGGACCATGGAGCGGAACACCATCTCGTCGTAAGCGCCCTGGGCCCGACCCAGGCCGCCCGCCATCCAGGTGTCGACGAACACGGCGATGCCCTCGTGGAACCAGCGGGGCGCGGCCACCCGCGGGCTCGTCAGATAGAAGTACAGGATGGATTCCGGCTGCTCGGCGATCGGCGTGACCTTGCCTTGGAACAGGCCCCGGAAGAACCGGTCGCTGCTGCCCGGCTTGTCGTTGGTCACGATGTGGACGAGCTCGTGGTTCATCAGGGTGTTCATGCGCTCGTTGGCGAGCATCGTCTCGAAGGTGAAGTGGAGCGGCGCGATCTGGACGTCGAGGCTGTTGCGGGGCACGGCGCCGGCCCCCGCGTTTCCCGAGTCCGAGAAGTCGAGGAGCAGCACCGACACCTTCTCGGACGGCTCGTAGCCGAACAGCCGCCGTTGGAAGCCCATGGAGTTCTCGAAGCAACGGGCGGCATGCGGGGTGAGGAACGACATCGTGGGCTTGAGGTACGCGAGACGCAGGTCGTCGGTCTCGAGAGATGACAGCTGGGCCAGCGCGGGCTGGGTCAGACCAGCGAGGGCCAGTATCGTCAGCAGTCTCGACACCGACGTGATGCGCATCGCTGGCGTCTGCCTTTCAGGAGAAGGGGGCGAAAGAGGCACAACGCCGGCCCCGGGGGGCCGGCGTTGTCTCTCTCTACGGCTCGAATCGAGCGGGCTGCAGGTTCTACTCCGCCGCCGCTCCGTCCTTCTTCGCCTCGTTCGCCAAGCCGCTCTTCAGGGCCTCGCTGGCGAGCGCCTGCCGGAAGGCCTCGCTGGCGAGCGCCTGCCGGAAGGCGTCGCTCCCGAGTGCGCTCTTCATGGCATCGCTGCTGAGCGCTTGGCGGACGGCGTCGCTGGCGAAGGCGTTCCTCATGGCCTCGCTAGCGAGCGCCTGGCGGAAGGCGTCGTTCCCGAGGGCGCTCTTCATGGCATCGCTGCTGAGCGCCTGGCGGACGGCGTCGCTGGCGAGGGCGTTCCTCATGGCCTCGCTGGCGAGCGCCTGGCGGAAGGCGTCGTTCCCGAGGGCGCTCTTCATGGCATCGCTACTGAGCGCCTGGCGGACGGCGTCGCTCGCGAGGGCGCTGCGCAGCGCCTCGCTGGCGAGTGCGCTCTTCACGGCCTCGTTGCTGAGCGCGTTGCGTGCGGCCTCGCTCGACAGCGCGCTCTTCGTAGCCTCGCTGCTGAGCGCCTGGCGGACGGCGTCGCTGGCGAGGGCGTTCCTCGTGGCCTCGCTGGCGAGCGCCTGGCGGAAGGCGTCGCTCCCGAGTGCGCTCTTCATGGCGTCGCTGCGCAGCGCCTGACGGACGGCATCGCTCGCGAGGGCGCTGCGCAGCGCCTCGCTGGCGAGCGCCTGACGGACGGCGTCGCTCGCGAGGGCGCTCTTCATGGCGTCGCTGCTGAACGCCTGCCGGACGGCGTCGCTCGACAGGGCCTGCCGCACCGCGTCGCTGGCCATGGCTTGCTTGAAGGCCTCGCTCTGGATCGCGTTGCGGGCCTGGGGATCGCTGATGAGCCTGTGGAACGCCTCGCTCTGCAGCACCTGCTGCAGCTCCGCGTCCTTCAGGACGACGTCCTCTTTCTTGATCTGTTCGGACTGGTACCGCTTCGCGGCGCCGACCGTCCCCTCGGCTCCGAACTCGACCGGGGGCCAGCCCTTGACGGCAAAGTAGCCGAGGGCGATTGCCGCGACCGCCGCCACGGCCAACACGATTCGCTTACTACCCATGTTTCCTCCTTCGTGAGTCGCGTTCATTTCGCTCACTCGACCCTTCTTGGGCTTCTGGCTTCAAGTACACGCCGCAGCCCGAAATAGTTGGCGATTATTCGCCTCCGCCCGTCCTGAGCGTTCGCTCGATCAGGATACCCTCCCCTGCGACTTTGAGCGTCAGATGCGCAGGTCCTGGGCTCTTCGCGCCCAGGAACACCTGATACGTGCCCGCACCCGAGTGGGCGATTCGGACCCGGCCCGGCTCGAGCACGACGTCGCCCTCCGCCGCCACGCTCCGTCCGAAACCCAACGGCGACAAGGCTTTGGCGTCGAACTCGACCGTGATCAGGACGGGCTGGCGGGATTCGACGCGAACCTCGGCTTGAACCGTTTGAACGCCTCGCCGAGCCACCGCTTCGCCCCGCAGGCCCTCGGACGCGAGCTCCTGCCGGTCGACCTCGCGGAACGTACCCAGGCGGCCGGGGGGGAGAATCGTTGCGACGGCGGCTTCGTCGCGGATGTTGAGCGCGGAAGGGTCAAGGGCGCCGAACCCGAGCGCGCCCAACACGATCCCGGCCGCGAGGCTCAAGCCGTAGCCAACGGCCGGCCGCTTTGCGAAGGCGGAGCGCCAGGTCTCGAGCCACCGGCCGCGACCTTCCCCACGCACGCGAAGGGCGCGCATCACGTCCGCGACGAGCCCCGTCGGCGGCTCTTCCTGGCCGATGGCTTCCAAGGTGCGGGACAGCGTCTGGAGCTTCTCGTATCCCGCGCGGAACTGCGCGTCCTCGACGATTCGGCGCTGGAACTCAGCGGACTGCTCCGACGTGTTCTCCCTGTCGATCTCGCGATGGATCAGATCGGTGGCGTCAGTGTTCTGGGTCATGGCGTCGGCCTCCGGAGGATCTCAGCCAGTCGCTGGCGCGCCGTATAGAGCCGGGACCGGACCTTCTTCTGGGGGATCAGCAGCGTCGCGCTCACCTCCTCGTAGGACAGGCCCAGAAAGTGCCGCAGGATCACGACTTGACGGTAGTCCGCAGGCAGGGTCATGAGCGCCTCCTGGACTTGCCGGGCGAGCTCGTTCGCCTCGGCGCTCCGATGCGGATCGTCGGCCGAGGGCAGTTCCCTCTCGAGGGGCTGCTCCCGCGGGCGTCGCGACACGAAGTTGAGGCACTCATTGACCGCGATCCTGTAGATCCAACTGAAGAAGCGGCGCCTCGGGTCGAAGCTTCCGAGCTTCTCCCAGGCCCTGACAAATGCGGTCTGCGCGATGTCGCGCGCATCTTCGCGATCCTTGACCATGCGCAGGGCCACGTTGTAGAGCGGCCTCTGGTACCGGGCCACCAGGGGCGCGAAGGCCTCGAGGTCGCCATGAAGGCACCGGTCGACGAACTCGTTGTCGTCCCCCCCATCGACCATAAATACACGCCGCGGATCCAAAAGTTGATAGGAGGCTATCACGCGCGGCGGCGCCACAACCACGGCCGGGTTACTATCCCGCAGGCTCGCCATCCCAAGATGGAAGCCTGCGAGAGACTGCGCGTGCCGGGCTCGAAGGAGGGCCTTCGGCTGGCGACGGAGCGCTTCGAGGCGTTCTCGGCAGCCCACGGGCTCTCGAAGGGCGAGGTCTGGCCCTTCCAGGTCGCGCTCGACGAGACGTTGTCCAACATCGTCCGCCACGGGCTCGCTGGCGGCGCCGAAGCGGCGGCGATCGAGATCGAACTGCGGCTCCAGGGCCGGGAGATCGAGATGCTGATCGTCGACGACGCTCCGGCGTTCAACCCGCTCGAGGCCCTCACGCCCGACACCGAGCTGCCCCTAGAGGAGCGACCGGTCGGCGGCCTGGGCATCGCCCTCGTGTGCAAGCTCATGGAGATCGTCGAGTACGAGCGGCGCGGAGAACGCAACCGGCTCCGCCTCCGCAGGAAGCTCATGGAGGAGGCCTGAGGGAACGATGGAGATCAGCCAGGACAGAAGCGGCGACGTGTTGGCCGTGACCCCCGTCGGTCGCATCGACGCCGTCACATCCGACGAGCTGGAGCAAGCCGTGCTCGGCCTCGTGGCCCAGGGCGAGGCGAGGCTCGTCCTGGAGATGCGGGCTGTCGAGTACATCAGCAGCGCGGGGCTTCGCGTCCTGCTGCAGCTGGCCCGGAAGCAGAAGAAGCGTTCCGGCCGCGTCGTGCTGAGCTCGCTGGGCCCGGCCGTGCGGCAGGTGTTCGAGCTGGCCGGCTTCGTCTCGCTCTTCGAGATCGAGGCTTCACGGGAATCGGCGATCGCACGGCTCGCGAGCACCCCATCGCCTTGACGCCGCTGCACCTGGTCGTCACGCCGCCGACGGGCGTCGCCTTCTCCCACGAGTGCCCAGGGCCCTCGCTGGTGCTGGGCCGCTCGCGAAAGGCCGACCTCGTGATCCCCGATCAGTTCCTGTCCCGGCTGCATGCCCTGCTCGTGCTCGAGGGCGAAGCGTGCCGCGAGAGGTCAGGCAGTACGACCCCAGGTCAAGGGAGACTCTGGGCCACATCACGTTTCAGGTAGATCGCCAAAGCGCAGCGAGAGCACCGTGATGTCGTCGAACTGGGGGGCGTCGCCGACGAAAGCCGAGACGGAAGCCAGGACGGTCTGCACGATGGCCTCGGGAGGCGCCTCCGCGCTCGCGCTCAGGCATCCCATGAGACGTTCGGACCCGAACTGCTCGCCCGGCCGGTTCAGCGCCTCGATCACGCCATCGGTGAAGAGGAAAAGCCCGTCGCCGAAGTCGAGCTTCAGGCTTCCGGTCGTGTAGGGGGCCTCTTCCAGGATCCCCATGGCCATTCCATGGGCGCCTTGCACCTCGATGATCGCGCCGTCACGGGTGATCCGGTACGGGGGATTGTGGCCCGCGTTCGAGAACTGGAGCTCGCCGCTCGCCAGCCCCAGGCAACCGACGAACGCTGTGACGAACATCGAGCGCTCGTTGTCGCGGCTGAGCTCGCGGTTGACACGGGCGAGTACGGCGGCTGGCGTAGGTTCGGTCTCGGCGCTCGCGCGCAACAGGGTCTTGGTCACCGCCATGAAGAGCGCGGCGGGAACGCCCTTGCCCGAGACGTCGCCCACTAGAAAGAAGACGCGATCGCCAAGGTCCACGACGTCATACAGGTCGCCGCCGACCGAGCGCGCCGGCAGCAGTTTCGCGAACGTGCGCAGCCCCGGCCGTTCGGGGAAGGAGCGGGGGAGCATCCCCATCTGGATGTCGTGCGCGAGGCGAAGGCTTTCTTCGATGCGCTGTCTGTCCACGAAGGCCTCGACCAACTGGGCGCGATCGATCGCGATCGCCGCGTGGGAGGCGAAGGCCAGCAGCAGCTCCTCGTCCTCGACCGTGAAGGCGCCGCCTCCCGCCTTGTTGAGGGCCTGCAGCACGCCCATCAGCCGGCCGTTTCGCGCGACCATCGGCGCGCACAGGATCGAACGCGTGCGGAAACTCGTTTGCTTGTCGAAGTTCGGGTTGAAGCGCGGGTCGGCGTAGGCGTCGGGGACGTTCAGGAGCTCCTGGGTCTTCGCGACGTGGCCGGCGATGCCGACACCGAGCGCGAGACGCACGCTACCAGGCTGCAGCGAGCCAGAGATCTGGTTCGTCAGCGTCTGCGTCGCTTCTTCGTAGATGAAGAGGCTGCTGCGCTCGGCCTCCATCACTTCGTTCGCCCGCCGCAGGATCACCTCGAGCAGCGCATCCAGGTCGATCTCCGCGGCCATCGCCTTCGAGACCTCGAGCAGCGACCGCAGTCGCCGGACGTCGCTCATGGCGCCGCAGCGCGGCTGAGGGCGGCTTCGCGCAAGGCCTCGATCGCGAAGATCGCAGTGAACCCTGCGAGATCGAAGATCTGCCGGACGCTCGGGGCCATCCCGCACAGCACGAGACGGCCGGGCGGGTCCTTGAGGCTCTTGGCCACGGCGAGAAACGCGCGCAGTCCCGCGCTGCTGATGTAGTCGATCGCGGACAGGTCGATCACGAGGCGCTTCGTCCCGGCGCCGATCTCGAAGAGGGCGCGCTCCTCCAGGCGGGGCGAGTTGTTGCTGTCGAGGCGTCCTTGCGGCGCGAGGACGAGCACGCTGGCGACGCGCTCGGCAGTGATCTCCATTGCCTACTCGCGGGCCCAACCGGGCGGCAGGCTGGCACGCCGCAGCTTCTCTTCGAGGGCAGCCTGCGCCTGTTTCGCCTGGCGCAGCTCCTCGGTCTCCTCGAAGACCCGGAGCTGCTGCTGTACCGGGATGCCGTGAACGAACCGGCCTGAGGCGAGGTCCTGCTCGGTATAGCGCTTCGCAGTGCCCGCCCTTTGCTCGCGCTTGCCCCGCTCGCGCTGCGCGATCTCGCCGAGCGATTGTGCGGCTCCGAAGCCCGCCCAGATCAGGGCCAGCATCGCTACCCCGAGTCGGAGTCTTTCCGTCGGCGGCGTTTTCGTAACCCCTTCAGAGTTGGTGCCGGAGGTGGGAATCGAACCCACACGACCCTTGCGAGTCTCGGGATTTTGAGTCCCGCGCGTCTGCCAGTTTCGCCACTCCGGCTCCGGGCACCGTGCGCGCCTAGTGTAGTGGCGGATCGCGGCGCGCGCCAACGGCGTTTGCGCTATCCTCTCGGGGCAATGGCCCCTGCCTGGGACGAGCTGCGCAAGGACTTCCCGGCCGCCGAACGCTACGTCTACCTGAATGCCGCGGCCGGCAGCCCGACGCCGAAGCCGGTGCGCGAAGCGGTGGGTGCGTTCTATCGCGAGCTCGAAGAGTCGGGGGATCGCGCCTGGGAGCTGTGGCTCGCGCGGCGCGAGCACGTGCGCGTGCAGGCGGCCAGGTTGATCGGCGCCGAGCCCGACGAGATCGCGTTCGTGGACAACACCTCGGTCGGCATGAACCTGATCGCCGACCTGCTGGCTGAAGACGGCGCCGTTCTCACCGACGAGCTCGAGTTCCCGACGGTGACGCTGCCGTGGCTGCATCGCGGCGTGGCGGTGCATTTCGTGCCTGCGGTCGAGGGCATCCTCCACCTGGAGTCGTTTTCCATGGCCGACGCCCCGAAGGCGGCGACCATGGTCGTGAGCCACGTGCAGTTCTCGAACGGCTGCCGCCTGGATCTCGAGGCCTTCGGCGCCCTCAAGGGGCGTCGCAGCTTCGTGGTCTGCGGAAGCCAGAGCGTCGGGGCCTTTCCGATCGATGTGAAGAAGAGCCAGATCGACGCCCTCGCCAGCGCTGGTCACAAGTGGCTGTGCGCCGGCTACGGGGCGGGCTTCGTGTACATGAGCCGCGCGCTCCTGGCACGCCGTCCACCACGAAATCTGGGCTGGATGAGCGTCGAGAATCCCTTCGAGTTCAAGAACCGTGAGTACAAGCTGATCGCCTCGGCCGAGCGCTCCGAGCTGGGCTGTCCGCCCTTCGGCGCGATCTTCGCGCTGGGCGCGGCGCTCGACTACGTCCTCGGCATCGGCGTCCCGCACATCGCGCAGCGCGTGCTGGAGCTCAATGCCTATCTGACCAGCTCGCTTGTCGAGGCCGGCCTCGCCTCGTTGTCGCCGGACGGCGCCCACCGCTCCGGCCAAACGCTCGTGGAGAGCGCCGATCCCGCCGGCTGCGCCCGGGCCCTGCGCCGCCAGGGTGTGCTCGTCACCGAGAAGCCCCAGGGCATCCGCATCTCGACGCACTTCTACAACAACGAGGCCGACATCGATCGGTGCGTCGCGCTGCTGAAGGAGCACGCGCAGAGTTCTTGAGCTAGTGCATTTGCCGCGCCGAGCGGCGTTTGCTATAATGCTCTTCTCGGCGCTGAATCGTGCAAGCAGCCAAACCCACCCGAGCTCGTCGGTAAGACTCGAAAGAGAGGTCCGCGTGGAGTTCCAGGTCGGCGAGAAGGTCATCTACCCGAATCACGGCATTGGCATCGTCGAGAGCATCCAGACCCGGCCGACGCCGACGGGCAAGATCAGCCTCTACAAGCTGCGCATCCTTTCGAACGACTCGCGAGTCTGGGTCCCGCAGCAGAACGCCGACGGGGTGGGCCTGCGGCCGGTTATCAGCTCGGGCGCCGTGCGCAAGATCTTCACGATTCTCGGCGACGGCACGATCGAGCAGCACTCGAACTGGAAGGGCCGCTTCAAGGAGAATTCGGACAAGATGCGGACGGGCAGCATCTTCGAGGTGGCCCACGTCCTCAAAGGCCTCACGTTCCTTTCGAAGAAGAAGGCCCTCTCGTTCCGTGAGAAGCGCATGCTGGATCGCGCCAAGTTCCTGATCACGAGCGAGATCGCCGAAGTCGAGGGCAGAGCGCTCGAGGCCATCGAGGAGAAGGTCGACAAGGCCCTCAACAAGACCTTCGAGGCCGCCCCGAAACCGGTGCGCCAGAAGCCGGTCGGCCTGCGCCGCCGCACCGCGGACGCCTAGGCCACACCCGGTCCCACGGCCTCGTCCAACTCCAAACGCTGCCTTGACTTCGGCGGATCCCGGGTCTAGACTCCTGTTCGTCTTTTGACCCCTTAGCGAGCCAGGCGCTGCGATGCACGAGCCCTCGAGAAGTGCTATGACGAAGGCGGACCTGATCAACATCGTGGCGAAGCGCCTCGACATCACTCAGGTTCAGTCCGGGATCATCGTCGAGGCGGCCCTCAAGAGCATCGTCTCGGCCCTTCAGAACGACGAAGAGGTCGAGATCCGCGGCTTCGGCAGTTTCCGCTTCCGGAACCGGGCGCCGCGCAAGGGACGCAACCCCAAGACCGGCGAGAAGGTGGACGTTCCCCCGAAGAAGATTCCCTACTTCAAGATGGGCAAGGAACTGAAGGCGCTCCTGAACGGCGCCACGGCCGGCGCCCCCGCCGCGTCCGAGCCCACACCGGAGTCCTGAGCTCCTGATCCGGGCCGCCCTCATCCTGGCGGTGATTCCCCCCTACGTAGTCCTGGCCAGCCTGGTCGGGTACCCGCTGGCAAGGCTGCTGGGCTCGCCGGCGCTGCTCTACAAGCTCGGCCGGCTCGGCTCGCGGGTCATGCTCTTGATTGCCGGCACGCGCCTCGTCGTCGAGGGCAAGCAGCACCTCGCCGACACGCGCAACGTGGTGGTCATGCCCAATCACGTGAGTCAGCTCGACGCGCCGGTCGTGGCGCTCACGCTCGGCATCGATTTCAAGGCGGTAGTGAAGACCGAGCTGTACCGCACGCCGTTCTTCGGCTACTGCCTGCGCTACGCGGGGTTCATCGAAGTTGACCGCAAGCATCCCGAGCAATCGCGCCCGGCGATTGCCGCGGCGGTCGCGTCGCTCGAGCGCGGCAACTGCTTCCTGATCTTTCCCGAGGGCACGCGCACGAAGACGGGACGGCTCGGCGAATTTCGCAAGGGCGGCTTCGTCGTGGCGGCCGAGGCGGGAAGCCGGATCCTGCCGGTGGCGATCTCGGGCATTCGCGAGTTGCTGCCGCGCGGCGGCTTCAGCGTGAAGCCGGGCACCGTCACGGTCCGGGTCCTGGACCCGGTCGACGCGCGGGGGTACAGTTACGATGGGCGCGACCGGCTGATCGCAGAGGTTCGCGGCCGAATCGCGGCCGCGCTGGGAGAAGGCGCTGGCGGAGGTGGGGCAGATGGGGCGGCGCGTGCCTGAGGGCAAGGACAAGCGCAAGACGCGACGCATCGAGCCGTATCTGGCGCCCTGCCACATCGTCGTGGGTCGGCGGCGCCTGTCGGGCTACGTGACCAACCTCTCGGTCCGCGGCGCGCGCGTCTACACCGACGAGACGCCGCCGCGGGTGGGCCAGCGGCTCACGCTCGAGTTGCGCTTGCGGGCGCGCGCCGCGAAGCATCGCCTCCAGGCCGAGGCGCGCTGGGTGCGCACCGCCTCCGACGTGAGCGGCCTGCACTCGTTCGGCGTCAGCTTCAAGGGGCTCACCTCCCTGGAGCGGCGGACGGTTGAGTCGGTGCTCGTGGAGTTCCGCGAGCGGGCCGCCCTGCTTCTGGAGGCGGCCTCATGAGCGAGCCGGTAGACGACGACCAGGGCCGGCGCCGAGCCTGGCGCCTGGGCCCGCAACCGGCTCCGGAGGACAGCTGGCTGTCGCTTTCCGACGACGAGCTGCTGTTCCGCATCGAGTCGCTCGACGTTCCGCACGACGACGACCAGGCGCTGCTCGAGGTCATCAACAGCAGCCGCCACTTCTTCATCCGTCAGGAAGCGGCCAAGAAGGTGCGCGACGTGAGGCTGTTGCGCGATCACTCGAGCGATCGCCATATCGGCCAGATCCTGGTCCGCGGCATGACCCGCACCGAGGACAGCGACTACCTGCGCCGGATCCTGGCCGAGAGCCGCCACCTCGAGGTCCGCAAGGCAGCCGAGGCCCAGCTCCGCCTGCTTTCGTCCGCAGCAAAGAAGGCGTGAAGTAGGCGAGGCGCGAGGCGTCAGCCGCCGAGGAAGCTCTTGATCTCGCTGGCGATGCGGGCGATCGCTTCGAAGGGCAGTTCCGGGTAGAGCGGGACCTGCAAGATCT
>CAYTWT010000308.1:0-2900 GCA_964442185.1 uncultured Acidobacteriota bacterium | reverse complement strand
CGCCAGTTCCTCGATGCTGGCGCTGCTGCCTTGCAGCAGCGGCGCGATGCCGTCGGCGCGCGAGAAACCGCTGGCCTGGTTGAGCAGGTGGCGCAGCGTGATGCGGGCCGACGCGTCTCTTGCGGTCTCGCGACCACTGGTGCAGCCGATATCATAGTCTTGGCCGAAAGGGCTGCGAGTAGCTTGCGCGCTTCGGCTTCGCGAGGCCTCCGTTGCACGGCGGCCTCGGGCGCACACTCTGCGGGAAAAGCCCAAGCCGGCGCACGGCTTGCCGCGCTTGGCTGCTGGGAGCGGAGCACGCGAAAGCCAAGTGGGCAAGGGCCGCCGAAAGGCCGGTGGACGCCGGGACGACCATGGAGAGGCTGGCGGTTCCCCCCAAAGACCTTCCCCACTCATCCGAGGACTTATCCGGCCGAAGAGGGCACGCCGCTTGCTTTCTTCGATCACGAGGCCAGGGTCGGGCGCTCACCCGGACCCTGCGCGCGATGCGTGATCCCGTTCCTCGGAGGTAGCCATGCGTTGGGTCGTCGTCTTCCTGCTGGCGGTGCACGGCCTCATTCACCTGATGGGGTTTGCGAAGGCCTTCGGCTACGCCGAGCTGCCGCAGGTTGCCCAGCCCATCTCGCGTGAGGCGGGCCTGCTGTGGCTGGGGGCCGGGGGTCTGGTGGTGGCCAGCGCCGTGATGATCCTCACCGGGTCCCGCAGTCTGTGGATCGTGGGGGCCGTTGCGCTCGTCTTGTCTCAGACGGTCATCCTGTCGGCGTGGCGTGACGCATGGCCGGGCACGGCCGCCAACGCGGTCCTGCTCCTCGTCGTGGCGCACGGCTGGCTCACGGAAGGGCCGCGGAGCTTCCGTGCGCAGTTCGACCGCGATGTCGAGGCGGGGCTTGCGCGGCCACTCGAGGCGGCCGTGGTGACCGACGCCGACCTCGCACCCCTGCCCGAGCCCGTGCGGCGCTACTTGCGCCTCACCGGCGTCGTAGGCCAGCCAAGGGTGCGGAACTACCGATTGCGCTTCCGCGGGCGGATCCGCGCCGCGCCCGACCGCGCGTGGATGCCATTCGAGGCCGAGCAGCAGAGTTTCGCCGACGACCCGACGCGGCTCTTCCTGATGCGGGCGCGCATGTTCGGGTTGCCGGTCGAAGCCTTCCACCGGTCGATCGGAGGTCGCGCCACCATGCAGGTGAAGGTCCTGGGCGCGATCCCGATGGTCGACGCCCGCGGCGACGAGATGGATCGCTCGGAGGCGGTGACCCTCTTCAACGACATGTGCCTGCTGGCGCCCGGAACGCTACTCGACCCCGCCATCGCATGGGAGGCGGTCGATGCGCGCTCGATGCGCGCGCGTTTCAGAAACGGCGGGCTCACGATCGGGGCGACGCTCCTGTTCGGAGACGACGGCTTGCTCGCCAACTTCGTTTCCGACGACCGGTCGCGGGCGTCGCCAGACGGGAAGGCCTTCACCCGCCTCCGCTTCTCGACCCCCGTGCGCAACTACCGCGATTTCGGGCCCGCGCGTCTCGCCGCCCACGGGGAGGCGAGGTTTCGGTTGCCGGAGGGAGAGTTCACCTACGGAGAGTTCGATCTCCAGGACGTGTCGTACAACGTGAGGGCTTCGTTGGGAACGATGCATTGAGGGCGGTCCATCGGCTCACGGGCGCGACGCGCCTCTGGCCGTGGCGGGCAACCAGCAGACCGTAGTGGGAGGCCGCAGCTCCGAGCCTCGGCCAGACATGGGGAGGACGGCATGAACGACTTGGCGGCAGGAAGAAAGACGGGGCCTCGCTCCGAGCCGGGCAACCCGACACCTGACTACATGGATCTGGTGCGGTATGCGACGCTAGCCGCATCCAGCCACAACACTCAGCCCTGGAAGTTCAAGGTTCAGCCGAGCAGGATCGTGATCCTACCCGACCTCTCACGACGTTGTCCGGCGGTCGATCCGGACGATCATCACCTGTATGCGAGTCTGGGCTGTGCCGCCGAGAACCTGCTTCTCGCGGCATCGGCTGTGGGCTTGAGGGGCCACTCCTCCTACGACCCAACCAACTCGAGTGTGCAAGTGGACATCGAGCAGGTTCCCTCCTTCCGCTCACCTCTTTTCCAGGCCATTCCCAGCCGCCAGTGCAGCCGCTCCGAGTACGACGGTACAGACCTCTCTCCTGAGCAGTGCCGGCTGCTGGAGGAGGCTGGACGGGGCAGCGGGGTGTCCGTCCTGTTTCTGACCACCAAGAAGGAGAAGGAGCAGGTCGCCGAGTATGTTGCGGCGGGCAACACGACCCAGTTCAGCGATCCCCGGTGGGCTCAGGAGCTCCGGTCGTGGATCCGCTTTAGCTCTCGCGATGCCGTGCGCACCGGCGACGGCCTGTACGGCCCGGTGATGGGAAACCCTGACGCGCCCCGATGGCTCGGGAGCCTCTTCATGCGCCTCGCGTTCTCGGCCAAGCGTCAGAACCGCAAGGACTTCACGCACATTCAGAGCTCGGCGGCCATAGCGGTGTTCTTCTCGGAAGCCGACGACAAGCAGCATTGGATCGAGGCCGGGCGATGCTACGAGCGCCTTGCCCTCCAGGCCGCCGCTTTGGAGTTGCGCACGGCCTTTATCAACCAGCCGGTGGAAGTGCCCGCTCTTCGTTCGCAGTTCGCCAGCTTCCTGGCTATCGGGAGTCGGCGGCCGGATCTGGTGGTTCGGATCGGCCGCGGCCCCGAGATGCCGCGCTCGTTGCGCCGTCCGGTGGAGCAAGTTCTTGCTTGAGCGCGATGGACGGCATGCAGGCCTCGGGGAAGGACCGATGGTGCGGCGTGAACGCGCGGGGCCGGCCCCCACGGTGCCGCGCCGAGAGGAGCGCTGATGGCCCAGCAGAACTTCGCCCTGTTCGTGCGCTGGATCTCGTCGTCGA
>CAYTWT010000307.1:0-5169 GCA_964442185.1 uncultured Acidobacteriota bacterium | reverse complement strand
AGTCCCGGCAGCCGCTCGAATCGCCAGCGGTTTGGGAGAAATCAATGACCCTCTGTCCTATCGCCGTAATTGCCGGCTGCAAAAAATGTCCGGCGTTCTCCGTTTGCCCGCTGAAGTCCGTGATCGGCGACCAGCCGCCGGAAAGCAAGTCCAAGCGCTAGGCTAGGCCACTCGTGCTGCGCGAGGGCGCGGCCAGCATCTGGCGCGCCGAGGCCCTGGACTTAGGGCATAGGCTGTGCCAGATTGACGCAAACAGGAGAAACACATGCCAAGTCTCGACGAGTTGAAAGCCAAGTATCAGTCGGTCATCGATCTCGCCAAGTCGCGGGGCGTGCACTTGAAGAACGTGCACCTCGAGGGCGAGAAGCTGCTCGTGCGCGGCGACGCGCCCAATCAGAACATCAAGAACGAAGTCTGGGACAAGGCCAAGCTGGTCGACGCCGCGCACGCGGACCTGAGCCTCGATCTGAGCCTCGACGCGAGCCTGCCGGTGCCCGCGAAGATCTACGAAGTGAAGGCAGGCGACACGCTCTCGAAGATCGCCAAGCATTTCTACGGCGACGCTGGCCAGTACATGAAGATCTTCGAAGCGAACAAGGACCAGCTGAAGGACCCCGACAAGATCTCGGTCGGCCAGAAGCTGAAGGTCCCCGAATAGCGGAAGGCCCGGACCACTCGGTCGAACCAACTACAAAGGCGGTCAGATGAGCTTCCTGAACGATTTGATGAAGCAAGCCGGAGGGCTGGCGAGCCTCGCAGCGAAGAACCCGCAGGCCGTGGCGGCGGTCGTCAGCCTGTTGAGCAGTCGCGACTCGTCCGTCGGCGGGACGGGCGGCCTCGGCGGCCTGGTCGGCGCCTTCCAGAAGGGCGGCATGGGCGACATGGTGGCCTCCTGGATCTCCACGGGACCGAACCCACCCGTTTCGGCGACGCAACTGGAGAGCGTGCTGGGCGGCGAAGTGTTGAAGCAGTTCGCCGCCAAGGCCGGTGTCCCGCAGGGGGAGGCCGGGGGGCTGCTTGCCAGCTTGCTGCCGGCCGTCATCGACCACCTGACGCCGCAGGGGCAGGTTCCCGAGTCGAACACGCTCGAGTCCGCGCTCGGTGGCCTGCTGTCGAGCTTCGGTCGCTAGCCCGCTTCGATCCCGTCAGTTCTGAAGCTTGATCTCCGAGGCGGCGACGCCGCACGTCTGACCCGTGAGGCCGCTGCTCGTGCCCTTCACGTGCACGCGGTTGCCGATCGCGAGCTGCTCGAAGGTGTAGGTCTGGTTGCCCTTGCGGATGCGAGTCCCGGCGTCCGCCAGGGCCAGGAAGTTGCCCTTGCCGTTCTGGTAGACCGTGACGTCGGAGGCGCCCTTCGCCGTGATCTTGCCTTCGACTTCGGCCTTGCGGCCTGCGTCGGGACAGAAGCTCTTGGGGCTGGGATCGCCGGGGGTGGTCGGTGGCCCGGTCGAGCTGTCCCCTTGCAGCTTGATCTCGTGGGCGAGCACGGGCTGAGCGCTGCCCTCGGCCGGTAGCCAGACCGCCTTCACGTGGACGCGCCGACCGACCGTGACGTCCGAAACGCTGCGCGCCCGGTTGCCCTCGCGGATCGCCGTCTCGCCAGGGCGGGCAACGACCAGGTAGCCGTCGATCATGAAGCGGCTCTCGCCGGCCGGGTTGAGGACCAGAACCTGATCCACGAGACCCTCGATCTCGAGGTCGCCGTGGCCGATGCCGTTGCGACGCTGCTCGAGCAGCACGATGCTTCCGTTGCTGACCATCACCGTGATCGTGATCTGCTGGTTGGCGTTCACCGCGGTGAAGGGCAGCGTGCCGATCGTGACGCCGTTCTGCTGGAACAACAGCGTGAAACTGCCCGTGGGCAGGCCGCGCAGTGTAAAGCTGCCCTCGGCGCCAACCGTCGCCGTGATGGCGGGGTTCTCCTCCACCAAGACCGTGAGCGTTACCGTGGCCGCGGAAGTCCCGACCGAAGCGGCGTGAGCCGAGCTGGCGGCCACGCCCCCGACCACGGTGCCGACGAGGGTGACGCCCTGGGTTGAAGTCGGTGCGGCGGGGTTGCCGCTGCACGCCGCCAGGGCGATGCCAAGAAAGAAACACACGGCAATGAGTCCGGAACGATGCGAGGTCATACGAACCTCCGTATGGGCGTGCCTGGGGGGACACCCCAAACCACGAATATAGGCCGATCAGCCAGTGGTTGTGGTGATCGCGCTCACACGGGTAGCGTCGGGTCGGGCCTTCGATCGGGTGTGCGTTTACGGAGCGCCAGGCCAGTCAAGCCCATGCCGAGCAGGCTGATCGTCTGCCCTGCGGCCGCGGCTGCTCGGTGCCGAACTGGTCAAGAAGGCTGCCACTTGACGTGTGTTTCACATGTGACTATCTTGATCACATGTCCAAGATGATCCAGCTGCGGAACGTGCCCGACACGTTGCACCGCAAGCTGAAGGCCCGGGCCTCGCTCGAGAGCATGTCACTCTCCGAGTACCTCATCGCGGAAGTGCGGCGCGGCGTCGAACGTCCGTCCATCAGCGAGTTGAGGCAGCGCTTGGCCGAGCGCACGCCGGTGACACCGAGCCTCTCTCCGGCCGAAGCGGTCCGCGCGGAGCGGGACGCCCGCTGATCGCCGTCGATGCGTCGGCGATGCTCGAGGTGCTGCTCGGCACCAAGAGGGGCGCCCGAATCGAAGATCGCCGCTCGTGACCTGCGACGGGAGGCCCGCCTCAGCGAAGCTCCGGAAGCCCGGATCACTCGATCCTCGGCACTAATCGCCGAAGATGAGTTGCCCGAGTTCCTCCCTGAGCCGTTCAGACACGGCCGGGTCGGACGACTCCTTGAAGCGGCGGGCCAGTGCGAGGAAGCGCTCCTTCTCCCCTGCCTTGGTCTTGAGGCCGGTTTCGATCAGGTCCACGAGTACCCGGCTCGCGCTGGTCTTCCGCGTCTTCGCGAGTGCGCGCACGCGCTTGGCGACGGGGCGGGGCAGCGAAACGCTCTGCCGCACTGAGGCTGATGGCCGATTCATTCGAGACACGTTACATCACACTGCACGCGAGTGAGCGAGGTCATCGGCCTCGACCATGCGCCGCTCTTCCGAGGGCCAGCAGAGCTCCGGCACCACCGTCACCGGCACGATCAAAGCTCTATTGTGGTCTCGATCAGGTCCCGCGATCGGCGGTGCCAGCCATCCTTCCGATCGGCCAGCGCGTAGAGCATCCCGGTGTCCAGCAGGAGCGGCATCAGCGGCCCGGCTTGCCGGCCGCTCGACGCCGGTGGCGCGAGCGCGGTGGAGCCGCACTCGGCTTCTTTACGGCTTCCAGGGGGTGAGGCGCGAGTGTCTTCCAGAGCAACTCCTCGTGGCGCTCCGCGACGTCGCGCCGGCCGCTGTCACCGACGCCGACGAAGCTGAGTGGCGGGCGCGCCTCGGCAGCGACCTCCCGGGCGATCGCGTCGCGCACGACCGCCGCCACCGAGCGGCCACGCCGTCGGGCGACCAGGCGGAGCTTCCGCTCGATGCCCTCCTCGATGAAGATCGTCGTACGTTTCATATGACATCGCGACGGGCCGACGGGCCCCGGGTCGTAGCGGCGCGCCGCGCTGCTGGCTACTTCGCTGGGGGTGGCTGCGAAGCGACCCCGGCGTTCGTCGCGATCACCCACGCACCATCCTTCTTGACGATCGTGTTCACGTAGCTACCCTTCACGGCCGGTGCGGGCTTGCCGTCCGGGGTGTGGATCCCCGACACCTCGTAGCTGCCCTCGTTGATGGCGATGTCCGCGCCCAGGGACTGGGTGGTTCCGATCTGGATCGTGATCTTGGCGCCCTTCCACGGGCCCGCGAAGTTGGAGGCGAACTCCTTCTCGATGGCGCCGCGGCCAATGCTCTTGCCCGCCTCGGGAGTGATCCTCATGGCGTTCTCGGTATAGAAGCCCGCCAACGCCTTCGCGTCGCCCCGGGCAAAGGCTGCGGTCCAGTCGGCGGCGAGCTTGTCGAGGGCCGGGTCCTTCGTCTGCGCGGAAGCAGGTGCAAGGCCCGTTCCCAGGAGAGCGACCGACGCGGCCAAGGCCAGATAAGCAATCTTCATGTGACACCTCTTCAAAGAGCGTCCCTCTACTTCTTCATTGTGCCTGAATGCGCCGAATCTAGCGGCAATCGACTTGGCGCGTCAAGAGGTCACCGGGGTACAACCAGTCCGGCCGCTTCAACGGCCGCCCCGCCGCCCTGATCGCCGCCTTCCAGACGCCCGGCGCCAACGCCCTCGAGGTCGCCGACGGCATCAAGGCGATGATCGCCCAGCTCAAGGAACGCTTCCCCAGCGACCTCGACTACCAGGTCTCCCTCGACACCCACGCGGCCCGTCACCGAAGGGATGAAGGAGATCGGCGGCACGCTGTGGCAGGCCATGGTGCTGGTGATCCTGGTGGTCTTCCTGTTTCTCCAGAACTGGCGCGCCACGCTCATCCCCCTGATCGCGGTCCCGGTGTCGCTGCTGGGCACGTTCGCGACTTCCTCCTGGGCCGCAGCCCGCAGCCCATACCCCGCGACGCTCCGGCGACGCCGCTGCCGCCCGCCGTCCCGCCGGGCCTGCCGTCCGCGCTGCTCGAACGCCGGCCCGACGTCCGGGAGGCCGAGCAGGTCCTCGTCTCGGCCAACGCCGGCATCGGTGTCGCCAAGGCCAGCTTCTTTCCGACGCTGAGCCTGACGGGCTTCTTCGGCAACGTCAGCCCGGAGCTCGGCCAGATCTTCTCGAAGGGCAACGTCTGGAAGGTCGATTCGACACTTCTGGGCCCGCTCTTCTCCGCCGGCCGCATCAAGAAGAACTACGAGGGGGCCAAGGCCCGCTTCGAGCAGGCGAAGGTCGCGTACGAGGCGTCCGTGACGCGGTCCTTGGCCGAGGTCTCCAGCGCTCTCGTGGACCGGACCAAGCTGGTGGAGACCCAGAGGCAGCGGGTTCGCACGGTCGACGCCTATCAGGAGGCCGTGCGCCTCGCCAACCTGCGCTACGCGTAAGGCCTTTCGGCCTACTTCGAGGTGCTCGACGCCCAGCAGCAGCTGTTCCCGGCCGAGCTCAGCCTGGTCCGGACGCAGCGCGACCAGCTGCTGGCGGTGGTGAGCCTGTACAAGGCCCTGGGCGGGGGCTGGCCGGCCGAAGCCGGCGTGTCGGCGCCTTTACCT
>CAYTWT010000306.1:0-10977 GCA_964442185.1 uncultured Acidobacteriota bacterium | reverse complement strand
GCACCACGAGGCGCTTGCCGACCCGTTGCGCAAGGCCCTCTCCGGCATGAACGTGATGCTCGTGATCCTCGATGCGGCCGGTGCTTCGCACTTTTCCTGCTACGGCTACTCGCGCCAGACGACCCCCGAGATCGATCGCCTCGCAGCCGAGGGCGTCCTGTTCGAACGGGCTTACACCCCGGCCGTCTACACGTTGCCCGCCATGTCGTCGCTGTTCACGTCGCTCGATCCCGACGAGCATGGCAGCCTCGACCTGCGCGCCGGGCGCATGCCGACGGCATTGTCGCTCTCCGAACTGCTCACCGGCCGCGGCATCCACACGGGCGCTTTCGTGGCGAGCGGCGTCGTGGGACGCGCGCGCGGGTTCGATCGGGGCTTCGTGGATTTTCGCGAGCTGTACACGTCGGCCTTCGACCCCACCCAGGCCGAGAGTTTTCGCAGCGCCGCTCATCCCTGGCTCGAGGCCAATCGCAACCGGCGGTTCTTCGCGTGGCTTCACTTCCGTGAACCGCATTTCCCCTACGATCCTCCAGCGCCCTTCGACACGGCCTTCGGATCGGGCGGGCCGATCCCAAAGGCCATGCGCGACGAGATCGCGCTGCTCATCGCCCTCAACAATCGCCGTCGGAGCGGGGCCCCTGCGGAGATCGAACACTGGACGCGGCTCTACGACGGTAACCTCGCGTACGTCGACCAGGAAGTTGGCGCGTTGCGACACAAGCTTGAAGAAACCGGGCTGCTCGAGAAGACGGTCCTGATTATCACCGCCGACCACGGCGAGGCTCTCCGGGAACACGGGCACATCGGCCACGAGGTTCTGGTCTACGAAGAGGAGACACATGTACCGCTCGTCATTCGCTTCCCCAGGGACACTGGACCGTCCGGCGTGCGCATCCGGGAATTCGTCACGCTGAGCGATCTGGCACCGACGATCGCTGACAGCCTGGGACTGTGGCGAAGCGTGCCGGGGCGCCCGGCGTTTCGCACGCACAGCCTGCTGCCCGTGGCCGTGGGCGCCGCCGGTCGCAGCGCGGTCGTCTCCCGGGACCGCGGCTCGGAGCCCCGCTACGCGATCCGAGAGGGCGCGATGAAGGCCATCTTCAATACGTCCGTGGGCACCACCGAGCTCTACGATCTCGCTACGGACCCCGGCGAACAGAAGGATCTGACGGCCCAGGAGCCGATCCGAGCCGCCTTTTATCGGCAGACCCTGGCCGCCTGGATCCTGTCGCGTCGGCTCGAAGGCGTGGCGGCCCCGGTGAAGCTGACGCCCGAGCAGCAGGAAAACCTGAAGGCGCTCGGCTACGTCCAATAGCCTCAGGCTTCCCAAAAACAATTCCGGCACCCTCGCCCGAAAGCTTGCATTGATAACCTCGATCACTGAAAACCCGCCGGAACTTCCGCTCGCGGCCGCGCTGTCCCGAGGCGAAGGCGCCTTAGAGCCCCGCCGGGACGCCCCTTGCCGGCCGCGGTGCCGATGGCCACGCCCAGCCGGCTCTCGCCGATCTCGTAGAAGCCGTGCAGGTCGCCGGCCAGCTCGCGGGCCGGGCAAGGTCTTCGAACACCATGGCGTTGGCCGCGCGGCAGGACGAGGCTACTCGACGTAGCCCAGCGCGCGCAGGCGCTCTCGATCCACCGCCGAGAGTGGCTGAGCCTCGGAGAGCTTCCCGCCCAGCCGGCGATCCAGGATCCAGGCGCGCACCGACTGCCGGCAGGCGTCCGCGGCCAGCGGCTCGTCAGCCGCCACGTTCCGCTGCTCCGTCGGGTCCGAAGCGCGATCGTACCGCTGCACGGAATCGTCCGCGGTGTTGAGGATGCAGGTGGAGCGTTCGTCCCGCAGCGCATAGGTGGGCGGGCTGGCCGAGTCGCGGGTGACGACCGCGGAGCGGCCCCGGGCTCCGGCCGCCACGGGCAGCAAGCTCAGGCCCTGGAACGCCGGGCGTGCTTCGCGCCAGAAGCCAAGCGCATCCGCGATCGTCGGCGCGAGGTCCGAGAGCTCGACCAGCGACGAGACGCGTCGGCCCGCCAGGCCAGCGGCCTTCGGGAATCGAATCAGCAGCGGGACGCGAGCCACCTCGTCATAGACGGACAGATTGTGGCCGAGCACCTTGTGCTCCCAGAACGCCTCCCCATGATCGGCCGTGACGATCAGCACCGTCCGCTCCAAGAGGCCGGCCGCCTCCAGGCGGCCTCGCAGCCAGCCGACCTCGTGGTCCACGTAGGCGAGGTTGCCGAGGTACAGGCGGCGCAGGTGGTCGATCTCGTCCGGGGTCGCGTGGTACCGGCCGGCCCTTATGGCCTTGAGCAGATCCCACGCCCGCAGCTCCTTCGGAATCGGGCCAGCGCCGAACAGGCGGTCGTAGGGCGGCTTCGGATCGTATGGAGCGTGCGGCTCGCGGTAGTGGACCCAGGCGAAGAAGCTTCGCTCTGCGGAAGCGGCCAGGACGCGATCGATTTGGGGCCGCAATGCCTCAGCCTCGGTTGGACCGTCGTAGTCGGCGTAGACCGCATGGAACTCCGCGAAGCCGCGGTCGAAGCCGGTGCGCGGCCCGACCACCGGACTCGCCACGACAGCCGCGGTGTGGATGCCGCGGCTGGCGGCGGCCTCCGCCACAACGATGGGGGCCCGGGACAGGGTGTCCATGCGGGAGTCCACGTTGCCGTGCTCGTCGGGAGGCATCGACGTGAAGAGTGAAGACATCGCAGCGAAGGTGTACACGGCGGGCGTGAACGCGTTCTCGAACACAACGCCGTCCTTCGCCAGCCGGTCGAACTCAGGCGTGGCTTGTTTCGGGCCACCCAGCGCGCCGAAGTGGCGAGCCCCGGCGGCGTCGAGGATCACGAGCACGACGCTCGCGCCGCGCAACGCTGCCCGGACGCGGTCGCCGATGGCCTCCTCGGTCGCTGAATGGCTGCTCGGCGCCCCCAGCGGCCCCGTGCCGAGCACGCGTGGCGCCGACCAGGCGACGCGGGCCGAATTCGACGCGGCCGCGACGTGCAGGGCCAGCCGGACCACAGAGCCCGCCTGCGACCGGAGGGGCACGCTGACCTCGCCGCCCGACGGCGTTCCGCGCCACAACTCACGCTCCTCGCCAAGCCTTTCCTCCAGCGTCACGCGCAGCTCGGCGGCTTGACCCTCGATGAGCCGCGCTCCAAAGCGCAGCTGGGCCCGTTCTGGCAGCCGCAACGCGAAGCGCAACCGCCCAGGGGAAAGCACGACCTCGGGCACGCCGCTCAGGCGTACTGCGAGCGGGGCTATCGATGAAGCAATGCGCTCCGGAGCGAGGGCCGGCTCGTGGGCCGCGCCCGACCACAGGCCGAAGAGCCGGGCCGCGAGCCGCCCCCGATAACCGGGGACATGCCGTGCCGCACCGCTGAACCGCAGCTCGAGGCGGTTTGTGCCGCCCGAGCCCGCCGGCGCCGCCGGCAGGTCGAACACGTAGCGGCGCCTCTCGCGAGCCAGCTCCACTCGGCCGCACTTCCTGAGGTTCCACAGCACCCGCAGGGACGCTCGTGCCGCGTCCGGGCGCGGCTCGAGGTCGAGCACCAAGCGACGCGCCGCGCCCGGCGCACTGCGCAGCCGCAGCTCGGTGCGGGGCCGCAACCAGGCGAAGCGCTCCTCGTGAGCCTCGAGGGGATTCACGACACCGTTGACGCTGGCGGCCCCGGTGATCACGGTGCCGAAGGCGAGGTACTCGAGACCGCCCTCGAAGTCCGCGGCCGGGGCCAGCCGCGCGAGATCGTGGACGACGACTAGGGGCTCGGCGCCCCGGCAGCCCCCGACAAGCAGGGCCGCGCCGGCCAGCACCGCCCCACGGGCACGTCGCCTGCTGAGCATCCGAGGGAATGTACCAGAGGCGGCACCCACATCGCGCCCGAGACTCAGGGCAGCTCGCCGTGGGCGAGCCGTCCCTCCACCGGCACGGCTTCGCGATCACTTCCAGACCAGGCGGTTCTCGTAGATGTCGCCGCTCGCGGAGAGCAGCCGCACGCCCAAGATCCAACTAGAGACATCGTCCTCCCCGGTACCGGTGAGCGTCGGCACCAGCCCGCGCTGCTTGGGTTCCACTTCAATGGGGTTCCAGGCGAGCGTGACCAGGGAAAAGTTGGAAATCAGTTTCAGCACCCTCCGCCGACGCACGGCCAAGCTCCTCCAGGAGATTGCCACACTGCCGCGCTCCGCCTAGCGCAGCATCGAACTCGACGTGCCCACCCGCAAGTACAAGACCCCCCGCATCCACGAACAGACCGTCGCCCTCGCCGGAGAAACCTTCCGCCAGATCTTCATCCGCGACCTGGGCCACGACGAGCCCACACTTCTCCTCACCAACGACCGGCGCGCCTCCGCCCCCCAAGCTCATCACCCGCACGCCCAGCGGGTGCCCATCGAGAACGCTCTCTCCGACGCCGTCCGCTTCCTCCGCCGTCGGCCTCAAGGGACTTCGACATGACCCTTCTCGTCATCGCCAGCGGGTTGTATCGCCTCATGGCCGAGAGGATGCGCGGCTATGCCGATGCCCAAGCCCGAGAGATCTTCCGCGGTCTGATCGACACGCCCGCCATTGGTCACCGTCGCAGAAATAGAGATCGTCGCGAGCTTCCACCGCTGGCCCAACCCCCATTCCTGACTTCCGGACTACTCGATCAGACCGTCACGGTCCCATTGGTGGAATGGCCGCGCGTTACGCTTGACCACCTGAGCACCCGGGCCGCCCAAATTTAGCCAGACTCTCGCCGTGGAATATCCAGGCTAGACCTTGGCGGCCATTTTGCCCCGGACGGGACTGAGGACGGCCGATTGATCCTGGGGCAGGAAGTACAAGATAGTCTGCGAACGCGAGCGAGCGCGTGGGTGGTCGGGGCGCAGGCTTGATCATCTCCTTGGACTCGACCCCGTAGCCGCACTCGGGTGCTAGCTTCTGTGTTGCGATACACGGTAGTGGGTCAGAGTCGCCCACTACCCGATACACATTCTGCTTGACAGGTCGTGTAACAAGCGTAGCATGCTCACTTCTGGCTTGACATGTGCCATGTGTGAACAATGCAACACAGCCACAGTTAGGGTCTTCGCGGTGCGATGCCATCCCAAATCTGGGGCCTCCTTTTGAGGAGGCAGAATTGTGCAGGGATCCACCGCTCACGATGAGTCACGACGACCCAAGCGATGCTGACGGATTTGCAGACGTCTGAGAAAGTGAAGGAAAGGAAATGACCATGAACCGATTCCTTGTTGCCGCCCTTGGAATAGCAACCTTGCTGGCGCTTCCGGCCACGAGCGCGGCTCAGTGCACAACCTGTAACGGCCTGACGGTGACCATCTGTGGCACTGTCGGGAACGACACGATCAATGGAACTGGGGCTGCCGACGTCATTGATGGTCTGGGGGGCTCGGACTTGATCTTCGGAAACGGAGGGAACGACACGATCTGTGGCGGAGAAGGCCTGGATGAGATCCACGGATCCGGGGGTGACGACTATACCGACGGGGGGAATGGCAACGACAACCTCTTTGGAGAAGCCGGGAATAACAGGCATGAGGGCAGGAACGGTGACGACCGAATAACGGGGGGTACTGGCAACGATTTGGCATTCGGCGCAGCGGGGAAAGACTTCATGGACGGACAGGATGGAGACGACGACCTCAACGGTCAATCACAGGCTGACGAGATTCACGGGGGGCCTTCCAACGACACCCTGGCCGGCGGCGCAGGCACAGATAAATGTTTTGGCGACGCCGGAACCGACGACTGTACTTGCGAGCAAGAGACCGCATGCGAGATCTGACGCTCGATCAGCGATAGCAAGAGGCCGCGCCCTGGCGATCCGATAGTTAAGTATCTCGAGGCTCGCGCGATTCTGGTCAGGGCGCGGCGGTGTGGGTGAGGTCTGAGTGGCCGGCCGCCAAGCTCTCGCTGCTTGCCCGGCTAGGTACTCGGGACCTGAGAGTGCTCCATGGCCTGCCATAGGTTTCTGCGTAGCTCCGCCGCAGCGCTTGTTCTCTTCTTCGCCGGAGGGGCGCTGTGGGCGAATCCTGTCATCGTCCAGGGAACCATTCTTTCACCCGGTGGCTCGCCTCTGTTCCACGCGCACGTTGAACTGCTTCCACTGCCAAGTCACTTCGAGACCCGCCAGTCGATTCTCGGGGGGCGATTCCCGCCCCTGCCTATTGCATCGTCGACGACAGGTCTCGATGGCCGCTACTCCCTCCAGGCCCCAGCAGGTAGGCTAGGGAAGGTAGTGGTTCGGGCTGGTGGTTTTGTGCCCGTAGAGTATTCCCCGATTCCGCTCGTTGCAGCACTGGAACTACCTCCCGTCACGATGGTGCAGGACGTCGGAGCCGCTTTCGAGTTCCGCGATTCCACGGGCATCCCACTAGAAGAGACACGCGTCTTTGCGACGAGCGCAACACGTTCTGCTTGGAGCGAAGTTGTGGCAACCGGATGGCGCGCAGGGTTTCGCTATGGCGTTACAGACAAGGAGGGGCGAGCGTCGCTCCGGCGAATACGGAACGAACTGCTCGATGTCACCTTGTATCCTCCAGGCCAAGCACCCGCACGCATCCTAGGAGTCGAAGGGGGCAACCTCCTTCTGTCCGAGCACGGATGGAGGCGCCCGATCGAGGTGCGGCGAGCGAGTGGTGAACCGATCGCCGGCGTCTTGGCGTGCGTCGGAGCAGATGGGTGGCCCATCGGTGTGACTGATCCACAAGGACAGATTCAGGTTGCCGGCGGCAACGCAAAGCTGGTTGACGTTCAGTTGTTTCTTGAGGATGGCCGCCGCTATCGGGAGAAGCGCCTCGAGGCGAGCAATAAACCTGTTGTTTTCCGCGTTGGAGAGCCCGTCCGTATTCTCGGGCGCGTCTCAAGCAGCCCGGCTGGGAAGTCTCTCGCCGGAGCGCTGGTCTGGCGGGCAGATGACCCTGGCCGGTTCCTGAACACGGGCTCGAAGGGAGAGTACGAACTCCTAGCACGAAGAGATGCACGGTTTTGGATCCAGGCAGAGGCTGCGGGTTTCGCACCAGAAAGAGCGTCCGTGGACGAGACGAACGCTGTTTCGGGCCAGGGACCTCTTCTCACGCTGCACGCCGGGGTCGTGCTTTCGGGACAGGTCATCGATACCAAAGGAGCACCGGTCTCCGCTGTCCGAATTGAAGCCAACCCGCGTGGCAGCTCCTTGCAAGCCGGGTCCGAGTCTCGTGCGTTGACCGACGCCAACGGCGCCTTTCAGATCGCGCAACTCCGCGCCGATACGGTCTACCACCTGACGGCTGCCAAGAGCGCTTTTTTCACCACGACGATGAACATCGAGCGCCCAGAGACTGCCGCCACGCTTGTAAAGCAGCGGATTGTGCTGCACAGGAGCCGGCCCATCTACGGCAGGGTGGTCGACGTGCAAGAGAGGCCTATCGCGGGAGTCCAAGTGGGCCTCCAGGATCCGAAGACGACAGAGGGCGGACCGCTGGGGGCAACTCCGTCGTTGAAGCAGGCAGCCGCTCTTCGTTCCGCTGAAACCGATGAGGCCGGCTATTTCAGACTCGCCGAGCCAACCGCCATCAAGGTGCACGTGATCGCAAAAAAGAAGGACTTCGCTCCGACAGCTAAAGTGTACTCGATACCGGGGGGCGATGGACCTTTCGACCTAGGTGTCCTGGTTCTAAAGCCGGGTGTCACGCTTAGCGGCCGAGTGATCAACACGAGCGGCGCGCCGATCGCGGGAGTCGCAGTGTGGGCCGCACAGGCCGCATTCGGATGGCCACGAACAACGCTGGAGCACGAGGGGGAGCAGCCCGACGCATTGTCGGGGGCCGACGGTCACTTCGTACTAGACGACTTGCCGGGCGGGCAGGTCCTTGATCTCGTTTTCCAGAAGAAGGGATATCTCCCCGCCTCGCTTTTGTCTGTCGCGGCGCCCAACCCGCATGTGCTGCGTATAGTCCTCACGCTAGCACTGCCAGTCGCTGGCCGCGTGCTGGAGGAGGACGGGCGACCGATTGCGCGGGCTCAGGTATCGCTTCGGCCCGAAGAGCTGCCGCCCGCGGAGGTACCCATTCTCACCGTCGAGAATGAGAGATCGGCCACCTCGGATGACAAGGGTCGTTTCACGCTCGAGAATGTCGCGCCGGGAAAGTACGATGCCTCGGCCTTCGCAGAGGGATTCCAACCTGCGGCCACGCAGGCGATAGAGCTGTCGCAGGATGAGGACGTGCCCCCCTTGGAGTTCGTCCTTAGTCGTGGAGAGGTGCTGAGAGGGCTTGTCGCGACGAGCGAGGATGGCAAGCCGATGCCCGGCGTGCTCGTAGCGGTTGGTGAGAGACCCTCAGGCGTTTCTGGAGAGGACGGAGTCTATGAACTGCTGGGAGTACCTCTGGGTCTACAGTCTGTAATGGCTAGGCATCCGGCCCTCGGCCGAATAGTTCGCGAGACTCAAATAGAGCCCGGAGTCAACACGCTTGACCTGTTCTTCGAGGACGGAACGTCGGCTACAGGACGTGTTGTGGACAACGTTGGAACACCCATGGGTGGTGTGACTGTTTCCCTCTCGGGCGCGGCGGAGACAGGTCGTGAGTTGAAAGCCACGACGAGAGCGGATGGTGTTTTCCACTTCGCCCGAGTCATAGACGGCGTTTACGACATTCTGGCAGAAAAGTCCGGCTACATGAGTACTACGCTACCTGCCGCCGTGCGCGTCGACGGTCGGCCAGTACGAGGGTTAGAGGTGGTGCTCGAAGACGCCGCGGCCATGGTCACTGGCCAAATCAACCCGCTTAGCATCGAAGAGATCGGAAAGGTCGTTGTCGCGGCTAGGCGAGGAGGACATGAGCAGGAAGGGTCCGTGGACGACAATGGTCGCTACGAGATTTCGGACCTCGGGTTTGGCGAATGGGTGATAACAGCGACGTTGCCCGGAGGGTCTCGTCAGGCCCATGCCACAGTTGACATACAGTCGGGAACCCGACACATCACTCGGGACCTTGACTTTGGCGGTGGTCTCACGCTGAGGGGCCAGGTTGTCCACGAAGGAGCGCCGCTGGGCGGATCGACCGTGTCGATCGTTGGGCGAGATAATCCAACAGATCGAGACATCAGCACAGACTATACTGGCCACTTTGTCGCCGAAGGTCTTGAGCCGGGGAACTACAAACTCGGCGTTACCAATTTCCCCGAGCGCATTGTGCACAACGAAGAGCTCGCTCTGACCCAGGATCGAGAAATCCTGATCCAGATCGCGACAATGCGCGTGGGAGGCCATGTACTATCCGCTGCTGGTTCCGAGTCTGTCACGGATGCGCTAGTCTCCCTGTTCCAACTGCTCGGGCCCAACGCCTCCACCCCAGCCTCTGTGTTCACAATGGCCACAGACGGAGCAGGTGGTTTCTCCTTTCCCAGAATCCCCGAAGGGAGCTACCGGTTGGTCGTGAGCAAGGAAGGCTACACAACCGTTGATCAGCTCCTCGATGTCCGCATTGGCACCGAACTGAGCGACCTGCGCGTTTCCGTGTCATCCGCCGAAGACCAGGGGGCTCCAAAAAGGAGATGACCCACAACCGATTTCATCCGCGGCACCGGTGTCGCCCGGCTAGGAGCCACTCCTTTGCGTGTGAGGCGTTGTTGAATCGCTCAGCGGGAAACCGCGGAGGGAACCCACTCTGGTCCATGGCCACGAAGTTGCTGCTCCCTTGTGCTCGCAGTCCAGGCCCAGGCTGGGATTCATCTGCGACCGGTACAGCACGGCTTGCTGACCGTCGAGGTAGACGCCCGGGTGCGGCGGGCATCCGCGGGACACGCCCCTCGGCACCAGCACGCCGGACTCGCCCTCGTGCCATCAGGACACGATCCAGTTGTCCCGCACCCTGACGCCGGGTGCCTCCTCGATGGGCTGAATGACGATGCGGCCCTGAGGTGTTTCCTCGATCAGGCGATGACACGCTCCGTCTGAGCGGCCGGTCCCGACACACAGTGCCAGAAGCAGGCGCCAGCCGGCTTCGGTCCCGGCGTCTTCGGCTGCCGCGAGCGCGGCGGACGGCGACGCCCAGCCGGGCAGCAGCTCCAGGAACGGGGGACACGAGCGAGGCCAGCTCGCGTTGCGCCAACAGCTCGAGCAAGGCCCGGGCGACCTCCGCCAAAGGGATAGCCGGCTTCGAATCGTCGCGGTCCTGGGTAAGCAGCGGAGGATACAACTGGCCGGGCCTGCTGCCTTCTGCCCGTGGCAATGGGCGCTGCCGGGCGCAGCCCGGGCGTCTCAACACGTCCGTGGGCAGCACCGAGCTCTACGATCTCACTACCGACCCGGGCGAACAGAAGGATCTTGTGGCCCAGGAGCCGCTCCGAGCGGCGTACTACCGGCAGACCCTCGCCGCCTGGATCCTGTCGCGTCGGCCTCGAAGGTGTCGGCGCTCCGGTGGAGCTGACGCCCGAGCAGCAGGAAAACCTGAAGGCGCTCGGCTACGTCCAATAGCCTGGACGCTCCCCGAAAACTTCCGGAACCCACGCCCGAAGCCCTGCGTTAATACCCGCGAGCACTGAAAAACCAGGCCGGAACTTCGGCGAACAGGGGGCGATCAAGGTGGCGAAAGCGAACGGGAGACGTGCGCGCAAGTGGTTCTGGACCCTTGGGATAGCGGCTCTCCTGGGCGTCGGGGTCGTCGCGGGGCGTCCCAAGGGCGGGCCCGAAGAGGACAAGAACAAGGTCAAGACGGCCAAGGCCGAGCTGGGCGACGTCCAGATCCGCGTGACCGAGGTCGGGTCGGTCGAGCCCCAGGTCAAGGTCGACGTGAAGTCGGTGCTTTCGGGCAAGGTCGTCGAACTGCTGGTTCGCGAGGGCGACCGCGTCAAGCGAGGCGAGGTGCTGGCGCGCGTCGAACCCGACGTCAATCAGGCCCGCGATCTCTCACAGGTGAAGAACGCCGTTCACGAAGCCGCAATCGGGCTCGAGGAGGCGAAGGCGACCCACGAGAGAAACCTGGGCCTGCTCGCCCAG
>CAYTWT010000305.1:0-9457 GCA_964442185.1 uncultured Acidobacteriota bacterium | reverse complement strand
TGGGAGTGGCTGCACAAGGCTGCTCCGCTCACCCAGGACGACGCCGCCACCGGAGTCGCGAAGGGCGATGCGTTCACGTTCGAGCTGTTGGCGCGGCTGCTCGACGAGGAGTACGCCAAGCTGCTGGCCGCCGGCAGCCGTGACGTACACGACGACTCCAAGGCGACGACACTGCCGATCGCCCGCGAGATCGTGCGCAGCTACGTCACGAACCCGCAGAAGGCGCCCTGGCACATCGATCTGCTGAACCTGAACCTGGACAACCATGACCTGGTCCTGGCGCGCCGGCGGATCGATGAGTACATGCTTCAGTTGCGCACGGCGGGCACGCGCATCACCGCGAACCTGGATTTCGACGCACCGGAACCACCTCCAAACAGGAGCGAGCCATGAAGTCGTTCGAATCCGAAGTGACCGAGGCTGCGGGCTGGTTCGCCAGCAAGCGTTTCGAGGGCATCACCCGGCTGTACTCTGCACGCCAGGTCGTGGAACAACGCGGCACGATCCAGGCCGACTACACGGTGGCCAGGATCGCAGCCGAACAGTTCCATGCCCGGCTCCTGGAGCTGTCCGCGGCGCGCAAACAGATCACCACCTTCGGGCCGTACTCTCCGGGCCAGGCGGTGGCCCTGAAGCGGGCGGGGATCGAGGGCATCTACCTGGGCGGCTGGGCGACCTCGGCCAAGGGCTCGGTCACGGAGGATCCGGGGCCCGACCTCGCCAGCTATCCGCTGAGCCAGGTGCCGGACGAGGCGGCGCCAATCGTGCGCGCGCTGCTGACGGCCGACCGTAACCAGCGCTTCGCGCGCTCGCGCATGAGCGAGGCACAACGCGCCGCCACGCCCGAGGTCGACTTCCAACCCTTCATCATCGCCGACGCGGACACGGGCCACGGCGGCGACGCCCACGTGCGCAACCTGATCCGGCGCTTCGTCGAGGTGGGCGTTCCCGGCTACCACATCGAAGACCAGAAGCCGGGCGCCAAGAAGTGCGGCCACCAGGGCGGCAAGGTGCTGGTGCCTTCGGACGAGCAGCTCAAGCGCTTGAACGCCGCGCGCTTCCAACTCGACATCATGCGCGTGCCCGGCATCATCGTGGCGCGCACCGACGCCGAGGCGGCCACCTTCCTCGAGGGGCGCGGAGACGAGCGCGATCACTGCTTCATCCTGGGCGCCACCAACGTCGAACTGCCGACGTACAAGGTCGGCTACCTGGCGATCCTCAAGCGGCTGCGCGAGCTCGGAATCGACGACGTGCGCGGCCACCTGCTGTTCAACGTCTCGGCCGCCGAATACGCAGAGGCCAACGTCTGGCTGACTCGGGTGGGCGTCATGCGCGTGCTCGAGGACGGCGTCAAGGGCGGAAGGCCGGCGGATGGCGCAAGCGTAGAGGCGCTGCTCGACAAGGTCGAGACGCGCTACCTCGAGGCGTGGCAGGCCGAGGCCACGCTCAAGAGCTACCCACAGGCAGTGGCCGACGTGATCGCGTTCCGCAGCAACGAGGGCGAGCGCTTCGAAATGGGCGCCGCCGAGTGGCTGGCCTTCGCCAACCGCACGTCGTTCCACGCCGCGCGCACCCGGGCCAAGGCGATGGGCATCAACATCATCTGGGATTGCGAGGTCGCCAAGACGCCGGAAGGCTACTACCAGGTGCAGGGCGGGATCGAGTACGCGATCGTGAAGTCGCTCGCCGCCGCGCCGTTCGCGGACCTGCTGTGGATGGAGACCAAGACCGCGGACCTGGCGGACGCCAAGCGCTTCGCGGAGGCGATCCACGCCGAGTTCCCGGGCAAGCTGCTCGCCTACAACCTGTCGCCCTCTTTCAACTGGGACACCACCGGCATGGGCGACGAGGAGATGCGGCGCTTCCCGGAGGAGCTGGGCAAGCTCGGCTACGTCTTCAACTTCATCACCTACGGCGGGCACCAGATCGACGGCCTGGCGGCCGAGGAGTTCGCGACCGCGCTGCGGCAGGACGGGATGCTGTCGCTGGCGCGGCTGCAGCGCAAGTTCCGCCTGGTCGACTCACCCTACCGGACGCCGCAGACGCTGGTGGGAGGCCCGCGCGGCGACGCCGCGCTGATGGCGTCGTCGGGCGGCACTGCGGCCACCAAGGCGATGGGCAAGGGTTCGACGCAGCACCAGCACCTGGTGCAGACGGAGGTGCCGACCAAGCTGCTCGAGGACTGGCTCGCGAGCTGGACAAAGCACAATCAGCTCCCGTTCCGGCTGCACGTGATGCTGCGACCGCACACGGCTGGCTCCGAGCTACTGGAGCTGGGCATCACGCCCGGCGGGGGCGAGAAGCTGGCCAACGTGATCTTCGCCACGATCGTGGACCGGCGCGGCCGCAACCTGCTGTCGGTGCGCGACCAGAACACGTTCGACACGGCGCTGCGCAAGAAACGGCTGATGACGCTGATCCACCTGTTCCTGATCCATCGCTACAAGGCGTCGTCGGTCCACTACGTCAGCCCGACCGAAGACAACCGTTACCAGGCGCAGAAGATGAAGGCCCACGGCCTGTTTAGCGATGTCCACGATGAGGTCGGTCAGATCATCGTGGCGGACGTCAGCGCGGAGAACGTCAAGGCGCTGCTCGCCCCCGACCGGGCCCGGTTGGACGACCTGATTCACCAGAAGTATCCGTAGTCGTCCGACCGGCGAAACGACTATGGATTCACTTCGCGCTCGCCGTCTTCGCGCGCAGCTCGTGGAGCCAGTAGGGACCCGATCACACTCGAATAACTATTCGATTATACTCGAATGTCAACCCGGAGGGAGCAGTCCGGCGAGCCGCTACTTCCTGGTGATGGACGCGACGGTCGCCCGAATACGTGTCTGGGTCGCTTCGGAAAACCAGGCGTCGAGCCAAACGCCGAGTCGCGCCGCCTCCTCGGCCCGCATGCTCGCGAGGTTCGCCTCGCGCAGGTAGCTCTTGATCCCTGCAAAGGACGTCTGGTCTTTCTCCGCGAACTCTTCGAGGCGGGCGAGGGCCGCCGCGGGGAAGCCGTCGGCCGCGGCCAGCTCGTCGGCGAGGCCCGCAGTGAGCGCTTCCTCGTCGGCGAAGTTGCGGCCGAGCAGGGCAACCCGCGCCAGCGCGTGGGGCGGAACGCTCGCCTTCAGGAGCACCGCCACGGACCACGGCAAGGGCACGCCGACCTTCACCTCGTTCAAGCCGATCTGAGCGCCCCGGGCCAGCAGGCGCCAGTCGGCCGTGAGAGCCAGGATGCAGCCGCCGGCGATCGCGTGGCCGGAAACCGCAGCCACCAGGGGTTTCGGCAGCGCGTAAAGCGCCCAACTCATCTCGGCGAAGCGCAGCATGAAGCGCTCCATTGCCGGCCGGTCGAACTCGATGAGCGCGACGAGGTCGAGGCCCGGCGAGAACAGCTTCGGGTGGGCCGAGGCGAGCAGCACGCCCCGGACCTCGCTGTCGTCGCGCAGCTCCCGCGCCCCGTCGATCAGCGCCTCGACCAGCGGCGGGTCGATCGCGTTGCCGCGCGGCTTGTCGAGCGTGAGGATGCCGATGCGGCCGCGCCGCTCGATGCGAATCAAGCCAGGCTGGCCCTCAGAAACCAGACGTGCTTCTCGAACTCGGTGATGACGCCGGTGAGCAGGTCCACGCTGTCGACGTCGTCCTCCGCTTCGCCCAGATCACGCGTCTTGCGCAAACCGTCGAGATACTTCTCGATCCGCTCGGCCAGCAGCTTCACGTGCTCGAGGTCCTTGACGGTGTTCTGGGGGTACTCGGGAAGCGCCGAGTGCTTGGCAACGTGGCGCGCGGTGCCGTGGGCGAGCGCGCCCAGCGTGACGGCCCGTTCGGCGATGGCGTCGTTGTGATTGCCGAGGCTCACCGCGAACGTCTCGAACAGCGGGTGCAGCGCCGCGAAATGCGGGCCCTTGATATTCCAGTGGGCGACCTTGATCTGGCTGTGCAGGTCGAGGCCATCGACGAGTCTTTCGTTGAGGCTGTCGGCGAGGCGCTGGCGGATCTTTTCCGAAAGCGGTGTTGGGCTCTTGTACATGGCTGCGGTCCTCCTTAGGCGGTCGTCAGGGACGGCTCAAGCAGCGCGAGGCTGGCCGCCTCGAGCGAGACGGCTGCGGCCTAAAAGAGGCTTCAGGCCCGCCTGGCCTTGCGGCCCCGCATCACGACCTGGTACTCCCGAACCTCGAACTCCGGCAGGCTCTCGACCTTGCGCACCTCCAGCGACTCCCAGTCGACGTCGTGGATACGGCCCGAGCCCTCGTCAATGAAGTGATGATGGCGCTCGGTCTTGGGGTCGAACACGATGCGTCCCGGAGCAAGGATGAACTCGCGCAGCAACCCCTTCTTCACGAACAGGTTGAGCGTGTTGTACACCGTCGCCCTGGAGAGCATCGGGAAGCCCTTCCGGACCCGAGAAAAGACCTGGTCGGCCGAGGGGTGATCCTCGGTGTCCAGGATGTAGTGGGCCACCGCGACCCGCTGGGCCGAAGGCTGAATGCCGTGCTCTCGAAGCTGCGTCACGACGTCTTTCACATCTCTTAAACTATGTCTAAACTTCGAATCTGTCAAGTCCTGGTCGAACTCCAGAGCGCCAGCTGGGCCGGGGGCACGGCGAAGCGGGCCGTGGCCCCCTTGTCGGCGGGGACGCGCTCGAAGCCGTGCTTGCTGCGCAGGCGTTCGAGGCGCCCGAGGACGCGGGCTCGGTAGGGACCGCTCAGATAGACGCGTCCCGCGTAGGCGTGGCGATACGCCTCGAGGTAGCGCGGAAACTCGGCCTCGAGCCAGCAAAAGTACTTCTCCCGTGTCGGCGAGCGCAGGAACAGGAGCGTCGAGGAGAGCCGACGGACCCCGGCAGCAGCGCCGCGAGAGAGCAGCGCGTCGAGATCGGCCTCGCTGTCGGTGAGTGCGGGCAGCACCGGCGAAACGGAGAGCCCGGCATCGAGACCGGCCGCGGCGAGCCGTCGCAGCACCTCGAGGCGCACCTCGGGCGGCGGAGCCCACGGCTCGAGCCGGCGCAGCAGCGCGGCGTCGAGCGAGATCAGCGAGACGTGGACCGAGAGCCGGCCGCGTTCGTGGATGCGCCGGAGCAGATCGATGTCCCGAAGGATGACTGCGCCCTTGGTGGTGATGCCAAGCTGGACGCCGCGCTGCTGGGCCACGAGCTCGAGGAACCGCCGTGTCACACCCTCCTCGGCCTCGCCGGGTTGGTAGGGATCCGTCGCGGTGCCCAGGGCGATGCGCTCGCCGCGCCGGATCGCGCGCCTCAGCCGGCGGGTGGTTTCGCCAGGCTCGTCGCGTTTGACGTAGATCGAGGCGTGAAAGTCCGCGGCCGCACTCGCGCCCAGGTACTCGTGTGTGTAGGCCGCATAACAGTAGCGGCAGCCCATGGCGCAGCCCCGATAAGGGTTCACCGTCCACTCGAAGGGCATGCTCCGCGAGCCGCAGCGATTGAGCAGCGAGCGGGTCGTGAAGGTCCGATACTCGACATCGCTGCGGTGCTTGAGCGTGTCACGTCCGAGCAGCGGTACGAGGTTCGGGGCCGGCACACCGGGGCGAATCATCATTTTCGCTTTTTGTTCGTTCTGGAGTGTCGCGCCAACTGCGTCCCCTGTCAAGGCGGGACGTACAATCGAGGCAGAGGAGGAAGCGTGGCCGCGACCGCCCCGTCGCTCGGCGAACGTCTCGCGCGCCTGACGCGCGAGGGCGAGCTCTACGAGAGGCTGCCCGAGGCTCGCGTGCGCTGCTTCGCCTGCGGCCACCGTTGCCTGATCCCGCCCGGCCGCGAGGGCATCTGCCGGGTGCGCTTCAACGCTGCCGGGAGGCTGCGCGTGCCCTGGGGCTACGTCGGGGGCCTGCAGCTCGATCCGGTCGAGAAGAAGCCGTTCTTCCACGCCCTACCAGGCGCTCAGGCGCTCTCCTTCGGGATGCTCGGCTGCGACTATCACTGCGGCTACTGCCAGAACTGGGTCACGTCGCAGGCACTGCGCGACCCCGACGCGAGCGCACCGCCACGCGAGGTGAGCCCCGTCGAGATCGTGAGTGCCGCGCTCGACGCTGGCGCGCGAATCGTGACCTCGACCTACAACGAGCCGCTGATCACGAGCGAATGGGCCGTCGCGGTGTTTCGCGAGGCGAAGGCGCGCGGCCTGCTGTGCTCGTACGTCTCCAACGGTAACGGCACGCCGGAGGTTCTCGACTACATCCGGCCCTGGGTCTCGCTCTACAAGGTCGATCTCAAGAGCTTCCGCGACCGTCACTACCGCGAGCTGGGCGGGACCCTCGAGCGGGTGCTGTGGACAATCCGCGCGCTCCACGAACAGGGCTTCTGGCTCGAGGTCGTGACGCTGATCGTGCCGGGCTTCAACGCTTCCGACGAGGAGCTGCGCGAGATCGCGCGTTTCCTGGTCTCGGTGTCAGTCGACATCCCGTGGCACGTGACCGCCTTCCATCCCGACTACAAGATGACCGAGCCGGATGCGACGGGTGTTGCGACGCTGCTGCGCGCCGCCGAGATCGGCCGCAGCGAGGGTCTCCACTTCGTCTACGCGGGCAATCTCCCCGGCCACGTGCGGAGCTGGGAGAACACCTACTGCCCAGGTTGTAATGCGCTGCTCGTGGAGCGCGTCGGCTTCCGCGTGCTGGCGAATCGCCTCGCGGACGGAAGCTGTCCCGCCTGCCACCGGGCGATCCCCGGTGTTTGGGCCTAGCGGCCGATTTTCGCCGCGGCCTCGCGGCAGGCCTTCTTGAACGCAATCTCCTTCTGTTCCGTTTCGATCGCTTCCTTGGTGCCAAACACATCTGGGTTGACCGGCTCGTCGCCAATCGCCTTCAGCAATGCGTAGGCCTTGCGCGCCGCCGGGCCGATCGAGCCCAGGGCGCCCGCGACGCTGATCCTCACGTCGTAATCCTTTTCGTTGGCCAGCATCCAGTGCAGGATCGGAACCGCGTCGCCACCCGCGATCCGGGCCAGCTCGGTTGCGGCGCGCGCGCGGGTCCCGGCGTTGGGGCTCTTCAACTGATCCTGCACGGCCTCGAGTTTGTTCTGCAAGGCGATCGCCGCGGCCCGTTCCTTCTCGGCCGCCGCCATCGTGTTCTCGTCGGCCGACTTGCCTTCCTTCAGCAACTGCTCGATCCGATCGAGCTGTGCGTCGAGGCGCGCGTCGCCGCCACCGAGCTTGTCGGCCTTGCCCAGGGTCTCGCGCGACTTCGCGAAGTCCTTCTTGAAGAAATACGACCAGGCCAAGCCCTTCTGTGCCTGGCCTGCGAGGCTGGCATCGATCTGGATGGCCTTTTGGTAGGCGTCGATCGCTTCGTCGTAGCGCTTCGCATACGAAGCGGACCAGCCGAGGCCGAGCGCCGCCTGCGCGTTCTTCGGGTCGAGCTCCAGGGCCTTCTTGTACGCCGCGACCGAATCCTCGGTCTTGGGCGGGTCGCTGTTCCTGTACAGCCAGCCGAGGTTCGTGTAGCCCGCCGTGCTCTTGTAGCCGGGCGAGGCGACCACCTTCTTGATTTCGGCGACGCCCGCCTCGTACTGGCCGTTGAGGCCGAGGATCAGTCCGTAGGTGGTGCGGAAGTCGAGGTTCGCGGGCGCCAGCTCCACGGCCTTGTGGTAAGGCTCGAGGGCCTCCTTGGTCTTGCCGGTGAACTGGTACGCACGACCCAGGTAGTAGTGGGCCTCGGCCGAGCCGGGGAGCAGCGTATGGGCCTTCTCCAGGGGCGGCACCGCCGCGGTGTAGTTCTCCTTGCGCAGGAGCAGCTCGCCGACCTTGAGTTGAGCCTCGCCGCTGCCCGGGGCCTCGGCGGCCAACTTGATGGCTTCGGCCAAAGCACCGTCGATGTCGCCACGGTTGAACTGGGCTTTGATCAGCGCGGCGCGGCCCGGCGCAAAGGCGGGATCGATCTCCAGGGCCCGCTTGTAAGCGCCGGATGCCTGGTCGTAGCGCCCGTCGGCCTCGAAGATCATCGCGACGATCATCTGGATCTCGGGGTTTTTCGGGTTCTTGAAGGCGCCGTCCTGGGCTTCGGCGATAGCGTCGCTCCACAGCTTGGGATCCTGGGTCAGGATCGCGGCGCCCAGGATCGCGTGTGCTTCCGCCGAGTTCGGGTCGAGCTCGACCGCCTTGCGCGCGGCCGCAACTGCGTCGGCGCCCTTGCCCTGCGCCGTGAGCGCCGCGGCGATCGAGGCGGCTGGACGCGCCTGTCTGGGGTCGAGCTCGGCGGCCTTGCGGAACGCGGCCAGCGCCTCTTCGGTCCTGCCGAGGGCGAGCAGCGCCGCACCGCGGCTGTGGTGGGCGGCGGCGCTCGTCGCACCGGCCGCGATCGCCTGGTCCGCAGTGGCGAGCGCCTTCGGCGGATCGATCCGCGCGAGGACGCGCGCGAGGACCGCGAGCGTGGTCGGCGTCGCCTGCGCCTCGACCGCCTGCTGGGCGTGCACCAGTGCGTTCTTGGCCGCGGCCGTACGCAACTCGTAGTCCGCGAGCGCCGCGAGACCCTCGGCTCGACCCGCGCCGGCGCCACCGGTCGCGGCCGTGTACGCGGCGCCCGCGTCGTCGAGGTTACCGAGCTTCTCCTGCAACCGGCCGAGCAGCAGGCTGCCTTCAGCACAATTGCCGCACTGCGAGACCGCCTTCTGCATCGTCTTCAGGGCTTCTTCGGGCTTGCCCTTCAGGGCTTGCTCGGACGCCTTGGCGAAGGCCTCATCGAGCTTCACGTCGCCGAAGGCGGAAACGGCGAGAAGTGTCGAGACGGCGACGGCGGAGAGCATGGTCTTCATGAACCTTCAGTCCTCTTCTGCTGTCCCTTGGGGTCAGGCAGAACCTTTAGTATAACGTCCCTCGCTGTTCGTCAACGTGGAAAGCGCCCTTGACGACCTGTGATAAAACAACGGCATCGTGCAGCCGCCCACCACCTGCCAGGCCTGCCGGCGTTCAGCGACCGATGGCCTGCTGAACTACCGCAAGTCGAATGGCATCGTGCGTCACGAGGGTTTCCTGCAGTGCGACATCTGCGAACGCTACGCCTGCGCCGACTGCCTCGAGGTCTACGACATCCTCTCCGGCTACGACTTCCTGTGCCACGAGTGCGCGCACACCTTCTCGCCCCCGGGGCGCGGAGAGCGCGGTCACTGAGTTAGACGCGGCGGCTGCTTTCGGTCCGCGGCTGCATTTGGCAAATCGATCGCACGGAATGCGGGATGCGCCCAAGATTTGCCGACGTTGTGTTGCAACAGTGACAACCGTGTTCGGCGCCCTTTACCCTCACGCTTTCATAAACAGCTGAGCCAGAACACTTTCACATTTGTTAACGGCGGAAAAGAAACCGGCACAGGGCTTGCATCGTAGTAGCCACTAGAAAGGCCACCTGTAATCCTGATGGCTCATCCAACCTCAAACAAATCCCACTAAGCCTCCTACCCCCCTAAAGCGGGGACCATCCACCGTGTCGGGGCGGCCGCAAGCCGCCCCATTTTTTT
>CAYTWT010000304.1:0-6491 GCA_964442185.1 uncultured Acidobacteriota bacterium | reverse complement strand
CGGCCCCGACCCGGCGCGGGTCAGCTTCCATCCGAACCAGGCGCCGAACACCGGGACCAGCCACACGATCCCGACGAGCGAGGGGCTAAACGGCTTGTCGCCCCGGTTGAACAGAGTAGGCGACCAGCCCTGCAACTCCCCGACGAGACGCAGCAACGTGACGGCGAGCGTGATCACAGCCGGCACGAGGATCAGCTTTCCGATCCGACTGGCGTCCTGGCTCACTGTGGGCTCACATCCCGGCCGCGGACAGCGAGCGCTCGAGCGATCCGCGCGTGACGTAGGTGCTCCGCTCGTGGTTCTCGAATTGCAGGCCGTCGACCGGGACACGGCCACGGAGCGACCACCCGCTGGGGATGGGGGCGGGGGGAAGCCCCCAGCAAGGCTCGAAGCCGTCGGTGCCCTTCAACCGGTCGAGCACCGTGTATGCGTCCGACCAGTCTCCACGCTCGGGGTCCTCCTCGCGGACGAAGAGGAGCACCCGCTCCCCGCGCCGGACCTTGAAGGCGAAGGGCATGTCGAAACCGAAGTCCGTCCGGATCGCCACCCGCCCCGGACGGGGCAGGGCGAGGAGGCCATCAGCCTCGGCCATCCAGGCGAAAAAGGCGATCGCCAGTGATGCCCAGCCCAGCGACATTGCCCACCACGACGTCGCCGCTCCCACCGCCAGCAGGGCAAGGCCGCCGATGGCGAGGCAGTGATCGGCCAGCCAGAAGCCCCATCGACGCTCGGCCGAGTGTTCCTTCATGGTCTCCTCCAGTCGCTCGGCCCACAGGGGCGGGGCCGAGACGAGAGTGTCGAGGGCGGCACGGGCCAGCAGACGACAGACGCCCGCCGGGCCGGCGGAGCGCCACTCGTCCCGCCAGCAGTCCGAGAACAGGAGGGCCATCTCGCCACCGAACTCCGCGCGGAAGGACGCCGGATAGGCCCGCAGCAGGTGCGCATACGCCCACACGGACAGGCGCAGCGCCGCCGGCGAAGCCTGCCTCACGAACGCCCCCCCGAAGGCAGGACTTGCAGCCGTTTTCTCCCGTGCCGGACGAGGGTGGACAACCGGTCCAACTCGGCCGCGAGCACCCGCGAGCCGAAGTGGCTCAGGCGGTAGAGGCGGCGGCGGGCCTCCTCACCCCCCGCATCGCGGCTCGCCGCTACTTCCTCGATGAGGCGAGCGGCAAGAAGCCGCTTCAGGGCCGTGTAGAGCGTCCCCGGCCCCAGCCGCCTCCGCCCCTCCGTGCGCTCGGCCACCGCCCGCATGATCGCGTACCCGTGGGCCTCGCCGTCCGCCAGCGCGATGAGGATCTCGAGCTCGGCGTCCGGCAGGGGCTGGAACGACCCGGGAGTGCGTGGCCTATCCATTGTCGATGTATCGATTGACGATATAATAGCCCGCGAGGCGGCCTGTGTCAAGAGGCCCTGGGCGCGTCTGCCGAGACCCCCGCCTGATCCGGCTCGTCGCTCGCGGCGGCGGCTTGGGGGGGCTGCGGCGCGAGACGCGACCTCCACGGGCTCGCCGGCGCCAGCACTACTGATTTTAAGGTGTCAGAAATGGTGCCGGAGGCGGGACTCGAACCCGCACGGGTTTCCCCACACGCCCCTCAAACGTGCGTGTCTGCCATTCCACCACTCCGGCACGAGGAGGGCACGACGGAACGAAAATTCTACTACAGGTCCCGGAGAATCTCCCGAGCCGCGTTGGCGCCAGGGCCGCCGGTCACGCCGCCACCGGGATGGCTTCCGGCGCCGCACAGATACAGCCCCGGAATCCGCGAGCGGTACTGCGCCCAGCCCAGCGCCGGCCGCATCGTGAAGAGCTGATTGATCGACGGCTCGCCGTGCGACGGATGACCGCCGGTGAGCCCGTACGTCCTCTCGAGATCGAGCGGCGTCAACACCTGACGATGCTCCACCAGGCTCGCGAGCCCGGGCGCATAAGTTTCGAGATGCTGCACGACCGCATCGCCCAGCTCTTCGCGCCGCGTGTCCCACGTTCCGGTCTTGAGCTTGTACGGCGTCCACTGCACGTAGATCGACATCACATGGCGGCCAACCGGCGCAAGCGACGGGTCCGTGAGGGTGGGAATCGTGACGTCGAGGTATGGCTTCTTCGAGAAGTCGCCGTACTTCGAGGCGTCGAAGGCGCGCTCGATGTCGTCGAGGCTGGGCCCGATGTGAATCCGTCCCTTGATCTCGTCGGCGCCCCTCGCGGCCCTGAACGTCGGCAGGCCGTGGAGCGCGAGGTTGACCTTGGAGGCCATGCCCTTTTGCTGGTAGTTCCGAATCCTACGCAGGTCCTCCGGGTCGAGCAGCGCCGGATCCAGCAGCTGGAGCAGCGTCCGCTGCGGATCCGTTCCGGAAGCCACGGCCGTCGCTGGCAGCTCCTCGCCGCCCGCGAGCACGACACCGGTCACGCGGCCGTCCTTCGTCGGCAGTCGTACAACCTCGGTCCCGGTCCTTATCGTCACGCCGAGCCGCCTCGCCGCCGCCGCGAGGGCTTCGGACACCGCACCCACGCCGCCCTTCACGAAGACCGTCGAGCCGGCGCCGTTGCCGCCCGACGCGGCTGCGTGGAGCAGCAGGTTCGCGGTCGTTCCACCTGACCACGGCCCGGCGCAGATCCCGGCTACACCGCGAGCGGCGATGACCGCGCGGAGCGCTTCGGTCTCGAACCACTCGTTCGCGAAATCGGCGACCGCCATCGGGCCCCAGCGCAGCAGGCTGTAGGCGTCGTCACGGCCCAGGCCACGGACCTTGAGTCCGATCTTGCCCATCGGCCAGGCGTCGCGCAGCTTCGGCGTGTTCTCGATGTCGGGCGGCGTCACTTCGAGCAGGCCCCCGATCGCCGCCGCGACGCGGCCCAGCGTCTCGTGGAAGCGGGGATAGGCTAGCGCGTCCTTCGCGGAAAACGCGCCGATCGACGCGGCGCTCTTCGCCGGGTCGCCGTAGAGGGACAGGCTGCGCCCATCGGGTTGTGGCGCGAAGACGCGGGGCTCGGGTTCGACCGTCTCGAGCCTGATGCCCAACTCGCGCAGCAGGGAAGCGCGCACCGGTCCCGCCGTGTGCGCCAGTGTCGAGCCCTTGAAGCCGGGATGGAATTCCTCGGTCACGGCCGCGCCGCCGACGACGTTCCGGCGCTCGAGCACGAGCACCTGCTTGCCCGCCTTCGCGAGCAGGGCGGCCGTAGCGAGCCCGTTGTGTCCGCCTCCGATGATGATGACGTCGTGGCTCACCGCGCGCCTCCGTTCACGTCCTTCAGGATCTCGAGTGCCGCGAGCCGCCCGTTGGCGGCCATGATGCCGCCGCCAGGGTGGGTGCACGAGCCGCACATGTACAGGCTCTTCACCGGTGTGCGGAAGCGCGCCCAGCCGGGCACGGGCCGCAGGAAGAAGAGCTGCTCGAGCGACAGCTCACCCTGGAAGATGTTGCCCTCGGTGAGGCCAAACTCGCGCTCCAGGTCGAGCGGCGTCACCACCTGCTTGTGCAGGATGATCTTGCGGATGTTCGGAGCGAAGCGCTCGATGGTGTCGATGACCGTTTCCCCGAACGCCTCGCGCTTCTCGTCCCAGGTGCCCTCGCGAAGTTTGTAAGGTGCGTACTGCACGAAGCACGACATCACGTGCTTGCCCGGCGGCGCTACCGAGGGATCCGTCAAGGACGGGATGACCATGTCCATGTACGGGTTCTTGGCGAAATCGCCGTACTTGGCGTCGTCGTACGCCTTCTCCATGTACTCGACGCTGGGCGAGATCGACATCGCGCCGCGCAGGTGTGCGCCCGTGCCCGGCAGACACTTGAAGTCCGGCAGGCCGTCGAGCGCCAGGTTCACCTTGCCTGACGAGCCGCGCAGTTTGAAGCGCCGCACTTGGGTGAGGAAGCCCTCGTCCACCGCGCCCGGTTCGATCAACTTCAGGAAGGTACGGTGCGGGTCGACGCTGGAGACCACGACCGAGGCGTCGATCTCGTCGCCGTTCTCCAGCGCGACACCGATGGCGCGGCCGTTCTTGAGCCTGATCCGCGAAATGCCGGCCCTGGTACGAATCTCGACCCCGGCTTCGGCGGCGGCTCCCGCGATCGAGAGGCTGATCTGGCCCGTTCCGCCGCGCGAGAAGCCCCACGAGCGGAACGCGCCGTCGATCTCGCCCATGTAGTGGTGAAGCAGTACGTAGGCTGTGCCCGGCGAGCGCACGCCGAGGTACGTGCCGATGATGCCCGAGGCCGACATCGTGGCCTTCAGCGGATCGGTCTCGAACCACTGGTCCAGCATGTCGGCGGCGCTCATGGTCATGAGCTGGACCAGATTGTGCTGGTTCGCGCGCGAGAGTTGCGTGAAGCGCTTGCCGAGGCCGGCCAGCTTCAGGAAGCCCGGGATGTCGAAGCCCATCGGGTCAGGCGGGATCATCGACAGGATCGGCTTCACGAAGTGCGCCATCTCCGCCATCGACTTCGAGTACTCGTCGTAGGCCTCGGCGTCCATCGCCGACCAGCGGTAGATCTCGCGGCGCGTGCGCGCGTGATCGTTCGTGCGCCAGAGGTAATCGCCTTCGAGCGGCGTGAAGGTGCCGTCGAGCGGCAGGATCTCGAGGCCGTGCCGCGGCAGGTCCAGGTCGCGAATGATCTCGGGCCGGAGCAGCGAGACCACGTACGAGCAGACCGAGTACTTGAAGCCCGGGAAGACCTCCTCGGTGACCGCGGCCCCGCCCAGCACATGCCGCCGTTCCAGGACGATGACCTTCTTGCCCGCCTTCGCGAGGTAGGCCGCGGCGGTCAGGCCGTTGTGCCCGCCGCCGATGATGATGACGTCGTATTTCGTTGCCATGAGTGCCGCGAATTCTATCCCAGCTCTTCGAGCACGCCCTTGATCAGCAAGGGCCAGACGGTGGTGGCGTCGGCGTAGACCTCGGCGAAGCGGCCGCCCTCGGCCTCGGGCACGAACTTGCCCCAGGACACGCCCTCCGAGTACGTGCAGCCGGAGAGCCCGCCCCAGTGAGTCGGCTCGGGGCAGAGGCGGACGGCGTAGTTGTAGCGCGGCGGTGTGAACTCGAGACCGAGGCGGTGATTGGTGATGTCGATGTAGGGTCCGACCTCTTGCGCCCAGTTGCGTGGCACGCCCCCGCCGACGGTGAAGATGCCGAGGCGCTTCGCGCCGAGCGCGAAGCGGGCGAAGCTGCCGAGGTCGAGAAACGGGTTGTAGCGCGGCACCGCGTCGAACAGCTTCAGCGGATCCTTCTCGCCGTTCGCCTGGGCGCGCTTCATGGCCCAGGTGGAGAGGTCGAGCCCCAGCTCGGAATCGGTGAAGGCTGGGACGTAGACCGGCACCTGCTTGAGATAGGCGCTGCGCAACACGCCATGGCCGTGCGGATCCTCGGCCAGCACCTTGCCGAGCGCGCGGCTGATCAGTTCGCTCGACAGCTCCTTCTCGGGCCCCAGCTCGTTCATCGCCTTGGCGGAGAATTCCTCGACGTAGTTGAGGTTCTCTTCCATCTCGAGCGTGTCGTAGACGCGGTTGTAGCCCTTGTCGAACAGCTCCTCGTCCGACATGCGCGGATCGTGGCGGTAGTGGGTGAGTCCCACGGCCTCGGAAAGGCCGTGAGCCATGAGCGCACCGGTCGAGACCACGGCCTGCACCATGCCGGTGTCGATCATCTTGGAAATGACCTTGCCCATCTTGGCGATGGTCATGGCGCCGGAAAGCGTCAGAACGACTTTGCACTCCGGGTCCTTGACCATTGCCAGCGTCACGTCGAGCGCTTCGCCGAGCGAGCGGCCGCTGAAGGCCGTCTTCGACATGGCCCGGCGCAGGCCCGCGAAGGACGTGACCTTGTCGAGATCCAGGCTCTCGAGGGCGATCAGCCCGTCCTTCCGGCCGTCGTGCATTTCGCGCGGCTTCGACATGTTTCCCTCGCCAGTGGTCGTGAAACCGGGTGATGTTACGCGGCGCCGCCACGCGCGCGCAAGCCGTCCGACGTGACCCTGAGTCGGCTAGAGTGTACCGACCCCGAAGCGGAGGACGCTTGGAAGTTCGTGTGCTGGCGAGCGCGGAAGCCGTGACGAACGCCGCCGCCGATCTGATCGCGGCCGCCGTCGCGCGCAAGCCCGACCTCGTGATCGCTTGGCCGACGGGCCGCACGCCGGTCCCGCTCTACGAGGCGCTCGAGTCGCGCTCGACCGCTGGCGCTCTCGATTTGTCGCGCGCTCGTGGCTTCAACCTCGACGAACTGGTCCTGCCCCGAAGCGACGTGCGGAACTTCCGCACCTTCATGGGCGCATACGCCTGGTGGCGCGCCGGCCTCGCGCAAGGTCGCTTCGACATCCCCGACGGCGCGGCGGCCGACCCCGAGGCGGAGCGTGGGCGCTACGAGGCGGCGATCACGGCCGTCGGCGGAATCGACCTGTGTCTGCTCGGGATCGGAACGGACGGCCACGTCGCCTACAACATGCCCGGGCCGGTCGCGCTTCGTGTCCACGTCAGGGATTTGCCGGACGAAGTCGCCGCA